>NZ_JALJRO010000029.1:0-53929 GCF_024519635.1 Pseudomonas sp. Pse1 | reverse complement strand
AGCGGCAACCGGGTCGAAACCGGTGGCACGCACGGTGATCACTTTCACTGCAGCGCTCGATTGAACGGTAGCGATGGCGTTACCCGCGTAGATCGGACGCTTGAAAGTGTCGGCACTTTCTACCGAGATGATCTCGGAGATCTGGTCAACGTCCAGTGCAGCGGCAACGCGCGGCAGGATGTTTTTGCCGTTGGAAGTGGCGGCAGCCAGGATGTGGCTGTAGCCATTGCCCAACTCTGCGACCAGAGGAGCGACGTTTTCCGGCAGTTGGTGAGCGTAGGCAGCGTTATCAGCGACCAATACTTTGCTCACGCCAGCCACTTGCGCAGCGGCTTCAGCCACGGCGCCAGCGCCCTGGCCTGCAACCAGAACGTGGATGTCGCCGCCGATTTTGGCAGCGGCAGCCACGGTGTTCAGCGTGGCCGGGGCCACTACTTTGTTGTCGTGTTCAGCGATTACCAAGATAGTCATGATTAGGCTCCTAAGCTCAAAGCACCTTCGCTTCGTTTTTCAGTTTCTCGACCAGTTCAGCCACCGACTTGACCTTGATACCCGCGCTGCGTGCAGCAGGCGCTTCGACTTTCAGGGTTTTGTTGGTGGAGGCGGTGGAAACGCCCAAAGCATCAGGAGTCAGCGTTTCAAGCGGCTTCTTCTTGGCTTTCATGATGTTTGGCAGGGACGCATAACGCGGCTCGTTCAAACGCAGGTCGGTGGTGACGATCGCTGGCAGTTTCAGGGAAACCGTCTGCGCGCCGCCGTCGATTTCGCGAGTCACGGCAACGCTGTCGCCATTGACTTCGACTTTCGAAGCGAATGTGCCCTGACCGTAACCGCTCAATGCAGCGAGCATCTGGCCAGTCTGGTTGTTGTCGCTGTCGATGGCTTGTTTGCCAAGGATCACCAGCTGAGGCTGTTCCTTGTCGACAACCGCTTTCAACAGTTTGGCAACGGCCAGGGAAGTCAGATCTTCGGCGGATTCGACGAGGATGGCGCGGTCGGCACCCAGAGCCAGCGCGGTGCGCAGTTGCTCTTGAGCGGTGGACGGGCCGATGGAGACGACGACGATTTCAGTCGCAACACCCTTCTCTTTCAGGCGTACGGCTTCTTCCACTGCGATTTCGCAGAACGGGTTCATCGACATCTTGACGTTGGTAAGATCGACGCCGGAATTGTCCGCTTTGACGCGAACTTTCACGTTGTAGTCGACCACTCGTTTCACAGCTACCAGGATCTTCATTGGGCAGTGTTCTCTCAAAAACTTTGATCGTTTCAGGCAGGCTTTTTGTTTTCAGCTCAAGGCTAAATCGCCCCGGCTGCGCGCATTTGTTCAATAAGATCCTTATCCAGCCCCAATTCCCTGAGCACCTGTTCGGTGTGCTGGCCGAGGCCTGGTACTGCATCCATACGTGGCTCGAATGCGCTGTTGCTGCCTGGAGGTATCAAGCTAGGAACCGTGCCAGCAGAGGTTTCGACTTCCCGCCAGCGATCACGCGCCTGAAGTTGCGGATGGTCCCAAACACCTTGCATGTCATTGACCCGAGCATTAGCAATTTGCGCATGCTCCAACCGATCAAACACGGCATCGAAATTGAGTGTGGAGAACGATTCAACGATGAGTGCCCGCAGCGCCTGGCGGTTTTCGACGCGCTTGAAGTTGGCAGAGAAGCGTTCGTCTTTCGCTAGTTCAGGAGTAAGCAGTACCTTGTCGCAAAACAGCTGCCACTCTCGCTCGTTCTGCAAACCCAGCATTACTGTGGTGCCGTCACCGATGGGGAAGGGACCATAGGGGTAAATCGTGGCGTGGGCGGCGCCGGCGCGAGGGGGAGGTGTAGCGCCATCGTAGGCGTAGTACATCGGGTAGTTCATCCACTCGACCAGGCTTTCCAGCATCGACACATCGAGGTGGCTACCTTCGCCAGTGCGTCCACGCAACAGCAAGGCAGACAGAATTCCGGTGTAGGCGTACATGCCGGCCGCGATGTCAGCAATCGAGCAACCGGCCTTGGCCATTTCTTCTTCACCCGGTCCGCCGGTGACCGACAGGAATCCGCCTTCGCTCTGTATCAACAGGTCATAGGCTTTTTTCTTTTCATAGGGGCCGCCTGCACCGTAGCCTGAAATGTCACAGACAATCAGGCGTGGAAATCGCTGATGCAAAGCCTCAAATGAAAGTCCCATTCTTGCTGCCGCACCCGGCGCCAGGTTCTGCACCAGGACATCGGCAGTGGCCAACAAACTGTCTAGCACCTCGGTGGCCGAATCTTGTTTCAGATCGAGGGTCAGGCTTTCTTTCGAGCGATTGGTCCAGACAAAGTGCGAGGCGAGGCCGTTGACGCGTTGGTCGTAACCTCTGGCGAAGTCACCCGTACCTGGGCGTTCGACCTTGATTACACGTGCGCCGAGATCGGCCAGTTGTCGGGTACAGAAGGGCGCTGCTATGGCATGTTCAAGGCTGACGACGGTAATGCCGTCGAGCGGACGGATGGCCTTGGATTGGCTCATGATTATTATCTCTCTTGTCATGGCTCCCCAGTAGCGCCTGCTTGAGCCGACGCGCTGGGTTTACGCTGATCCTTTAAAAGGAGCGCGGCAGTTCGAGCAGGTGTTCAGCAACGTACGACAGGATCAGGTTGGTAGAGATGGGCGCCACCTGATACAGACGGGTTTCTCGGAATTTGCGCTCGACGTCGTACTCGCAGGCAAAACCAAAACCGCCGTGGGTCTGCAAGCAAGCATTCGCGGCTTCCCAAGAGGCTTTCGCCGCCAGGTACTTGGCCATGTTGGCGCTGGCCCCGGCGTTGATGCCGCTGTCGTATTCCTCGCAAGCACGCCAGCGCATCAGGTCAGCCGCTTCGATTTCAATGTGTGCTTCAGCGATGGGGAACTGCACGCCTTGGTTCTGCCCGATAGGGCGACCGAACACGACGCGATCACGCGCATAGGCGCTGGTTTTTTCGATAAACCAGCGACCGTCGCCAATGCATTCGGCGGCGATCAGTGTGCGCTCGGCGTTCAGGCCATCCAGGATGTAGCGGAAACCTTTGCCTTCCTCGCCGATGAGGCTATCGGCAGGAATTTCCAGGTTGTCGAAGAACAGTTCGTTGGTTTCGTGATTGACCATGTTGGCGATCGGCTGCACGGTCATGCCGTTGCCGATGGCCTCGCGTAGATCGACGAGGAAGATCGACATGCCTTCGGATTTTTTCTTCACGTCGGTCAACGGCGTGGTACGCGCCAGCAAGATCATCAGATCGGAGTGCTGGACGCGCGAGATCCAAACCTTCTGCCCGTTGATCACATACTTGTCACCTTTGCGCACGGCGGTGGTCTTTATCTTTGTAGTGTCGGTACCGGTAGTGGGTTCGGTGACGCCCATCGATTGCAGGCGCAATTCGCCGCTGGCCAGTTTCGGCAGGTAGTAGCTTTTCTGCGCCTCGCTGCCGTGTCGTAGCAGGGTGAACATGTTGTACATCTGGCCGTGCACGGTGCCGGAATTACCGCCGCAGCGGTTCACTTCTTCCAGGATTACCGAGGCCTCAGCCAGCCCGAGGCCGGAGCCACCATATTCGACAGGGATCATCGCTGCCAGCCAACCTGCGTCGGTCAGTGCCTTGACGAAGGTTTCCGGAAAGCCTTTTTCTTCGTCGACTTTGCGCCAGTAAGCCGCATCGAATTCAGCGCACAGAGCGCGTACGCCCTCGCGGATGGCATTGAGTTCTTCAGAGTTACGGTCAGTCATTTTTATTCTCCTCAACGCGTCACGCACGGCATCTGCCCTGCGTGACCGGGGCCGGGCAAATAGCAATCAGATCGGGTTGAAACCCAAGGCGGCACGAAAGCGATTCTTGACGTAATGACCATCGCGCGGCGGCAGCACCCGAGGCGGGTTCTCCGCTTTGATCTTTATCGTCGCGAGCTTGACGCCGTCGCGGCTCGCAAAGCGCTCGCGCAGGTCATGTACGCCTTCCATGTCGCGGATTTCATCGGTCCAGCTGAAGCCGCAAGTCTTCGCCACCTGGTCCAGGGAAATACCAAAACCGGCGTGGCTGACTTGCATGCCGGTTTCACCAAAGTGACCGTTATCCAGCACTGCAATGGTCAGGTTGGCGGGCTTTTGCAGTGCCACTGTGGCCAGTGCGCCGAAGCCCATGAGCAACTCGCCGTCACCGGTGACCACCACCACCGACTTGTCTGGCTGCGCATTGGCCAGGCCCAGACCCACAGTGATCGCGCTGCCCATGGCAGCCCACAGGTAGTAATTCAGATCGTTGTCGCCGGCGGCCATAACGTCATAGGACGCTGAACCCAGGCCAGTCACGACCAGAACGTCTTTGCGGTCGGCCAGCAAGGCCTTGACCACTTCGCGGCGGCACAGGGTGTGGTTTGCGCTTACTTGACCCATTTCTTTTCTCCAATCAGGCGCTGACCGAGCAGCAGGGCAGTGGACGAATCACCGTTGAAGGCCATGGTCGCGGCACCGTGCAGCAGCGGGGCAACGTCTTCCGGGACGTCCGCGCGCCAGGTCATTACTTTCATCAGATTCAGGGAGGCTTCTGTGGCCTGGCCCATCGGGTTCTGCCACGCGTTGAATTCGGCCCAGTCGCCGCGCATGGTGACCACCATCAACAGCGGAAAGCCGGCACAGACTTGAAGTGCCAGGGTATTGATGCAGTTACCGACGCCGCTGGACTGCATCAAGAGAGCGCCGCGCTCGCCGCCAAGCCATGCGCCGGCGAGATAGCCGATGCCTTCTTCTTCGGTGGTGAGGACAACGGCCTTGATGTCCGGGTCTGCATACGACATACGGATCGCCGCCGAGTGGCCTGCATCCGGTACGAAGACCACGTGTTTGACGTCGTGGGCCTTGAGCACGCGAAACACGTCCTCCTGCCAATCCTGTCCCACGGTGTGTTCAGCTTCTGTTGACATGCCAATCTCCCAAGCAGTGCTGCTTTTGTGTTTTTACACATTCTGGGAGTGCTGGGAGCGGACTACGACTACCGTTTTTGTCTTTGAGATATGCCCATTTTGTATAGCAGGTGGGGTGAATGCGTGGCCTGCCAGGCAACGGCGATAGCCACGCATTATGGGAAGGGAAATTATTAACGCAGAGAAGTACAGAATGTACGGATCGCCTCGCAGGCCCGGCGCAATGAAGCGTCATCCAGGGCGTAGGCAATGCGAATGTAAGGGCCAAGTCCAAAAGCGCTGCCATGCACTACGGCGACATCCGCTTCGTCGAGCAGCGCATGCGCGACATCTTCGTCGGTGTGCAGTACCCGGCCACCCGCTGAGGTACGCCCGATCAATCCGGCACAGGACGCGAACGCGTAGAACGCCCCGGCTGGACTGACGCATTCAAGGCCTGGGGTGTCGTTCAGCAGCGCCACCATCAAATCGCGACGACTCTGGAATGCCACCCGGCTTTCACGGATGAAATCCTTGGGACCTTCCAGTGCCGCGAGCGCAGCCTGTTGCGACACAGAGCTGGCGCCAGAGGTTTGCTGACCTTGCAGTTTTTCCATGGCTTCCAGCAACCAGCGCGGCCCTGTGGCGAAACCGATTCGCCAGCCGGTCATGGCATAGGCCTTGGACACACCGTTCATGGTCAGGGTGCGAGGTGCCAGTCGTGGTTCAACCTGGGCCAGGGTGTAGAACGCTTGATCATCAAAAATCAGATGCTCGTAGATGTCATCGGCCAGAATCAGCACGTGAGGGTGAGCCAACAACACCTCAGCCAAGGCGTGCAGTTCTTCCCGGCTATACACCGCGCCGGTCGGGTTGGACGGCGAATTGAGGATCAACCAGCGGGTCTGCGGTGTGATCGCGGCGGCCAGCGCCGAGGGCGTCAGCTTGAAGCCAGTGTCGGCGTCGCAAGTAACGATTTGGGCTTCACCGCCACACAATTGAACCATCTCCGGGTAACTGACCCAGTACGGCGCCGGCACGATAACTTCGTCACCCTCATTGAGGGTCGCGGCCAAGGCGTTGTAGATCACCTGTTTGCCACCGTTGCAGACAAGGGTCTCTTGCCAGGCAACGTCCAGACCGTTCTCACGACGGAACTTGGCGGCCACTGCTTCTCGCAGTGAACGTACACCGGCGACCTGGGTGTAGCGGGTGTGGCCGTGTTCAATGGCATGAATGGCCGCTTCACGCACATGCTTTGGCGTATCGAAATCCGGCTCGCCGGCACACAGCGAAATAATTTTCGCGCCTTGCCCCCGGCGTTCTGCCACCCGATCCATGATTCGGTAAGTCGCGGACGGCTGCGCATTGGCTAAACGCTGATTTAGACGCTGGATATCGGCGCTCATGCGCGAGTTCTCCACTCAGTCAGGTTCATCAGTTCCAGGGTCGAACGGCCCTCGGTCAACGCCTGCATCATCTGCGCTTCCTTGTCCGCCCGCGCTTCACCTTCTGCCAGGGTGCGTGCGGCATCCGCTTTGGGAATGATGATCACACCATCATCGTCGGCCACCACCCAGTCGCCCTGTGTCACGAAGGCACCATTGAAATTGAACGGCTGCCCCACCGAAGGCGCACTAGCCTTGACTGTGCCTTTCAGCGAGATGCCGCGGGCGAACACCGGGAACTGGCGTTTCTTTAGGGCCGCAATATCGCGTACGCCACCATCGATCACCAGCCCGACCACGCCAGCCGCTTCGGCCGCCACGGTGAGCACTTCGCCCCAATAACCGGCGATGAAACCACCCGTACCGACGACCAGCACGCTGCCACGGGGCACACGTTCCATCGCAAGGTGCAGGGCGAGGTTGTCGCCGGGTGAGCATTCCAGAGGGTAAGCGGGGGCGGAGATAAAGGCACCGTCCCAGATCGGGCGGATCGCGCTGTCGACCGCGCAAGACAGATGAGATGCTTCATACAGCGTCGAACTGCCAAGCACTTTTGCCCGTGCGTAAGAATCCAGGGGGAGGGGGAGCATAGTCATCAGACTTTCCTCTGCAGGTTGTGGTAACCCAGTGCGGCCCGGGCTTCTTTAAGGGTTTTGCCTTGGCTGATCAGGGCGCGAATCTCGGCTTCGACCGATTCGATCTGGCGGGCACATGCCGCCACTTCAGCCGCATGGGCGCGGGGGACGATCACCACGCCGTTGGCGTCAGCGACCACGATGTCGCGGGCACAGACCCGGACGGTGCCGATGGACACCGGCTGGTTGACCGACTGAACCTGTACGCGGTCTTTGCCGGTGCGCATGAAGCGGCCCTTGCTGAAGATCGGGTAGCCATCGCCCAGTGCTTTGTTCACGTCACGGCAAACACCGTCGATGACCGTGGCAGCGATCTGCCGAGTACCGGCGTACTGGGTCATGATGTCACCCCAGACGGTGCAGTCGGTGCGGCCGCCGTTGTCGATGACCACCACGTCGCCCGGTGCCACGTCTTCGATGAAATCGCCCACGGTGCCCGGAGGTACGCTGGCCGTGACGTACTGCACGGTGAACGCGGGACCGACGATGACCTTGCTGTAGTTGTCCAGTGGCGCCACTCCGAGGCATTGGCCGGGCAGGCCGAGTTTGTCCAGCGCATCGGAGACGCCCGGGGTGTCCAGGCCTTCAAACAAGGCGACCAGTTCTTTGTCTTCGATATTCATCAGGCGTGCTCCGTGTGGATCGCTTCGAATTGGGTGTCATGCATCACTTCGGCGACCGAGCGACCGCTGCGGACAGCCTCGACCATGCCGTCCTGGCGGCGGGCAATACGCTCGCCAAGGTCGAGCACTTTCTCGATATAGGCTGAGGGCACGAACACGGTGCCGCAGGTATCGGCGATGACATAGTCGTTCTCGCTGACCTCGACGCCGGCCACGTTGATGGTTACGGCGGCATCGATCTGCACCACCCGATTGCGGGCACTGATCATGGTCACCCCGCGGCCATAAACCGGGTAGCCAATCGACTCGCTGCCGTCGATGTCGCGGCTGAAACCGTCGATTACCGTGCCGCGCACTTTCTTGCTGGCCGCTGCATTGGCGAGGATATCTCCCCAGCAGGAGATGCCTTCGATTCCACCTGCGATCACCAGCACACGATCATCGCTGTCGATCTGTTCCACCACGGGGGTAATCAGGTGCACAGTGGGGACATTGTCGGATTTAGGAGCCAGCAGTACGGTGCTGGCGCGGCCGACAATCTTTGGGCAGTTCCACAGTGGGCGCAGCCCAACAGTGGCACCCGGCAGGCCGAGGAAGTCGAGCGCATCGGAGACCGTGTTGGTATCCAGCGCCGCCAAGCGATCCAGCAAACTCTTATTGATCATGGGAAAGCCCCAGTGGTGACGGAGGCGCCCAGTGTCAGTGAGACAATTTTATAGGTATATTACTAATCACAGATGCGTTAGATACGTTAAACCTATGGATTAATCATGATCAATTTTCGACTGATTCGTCATCTCTGGTTGTTCCTGGCGGTGGCCGAAGAACAGAACTTCGGCCGTGCGGCCAAGCGTTTGGGCATGTCCCAGCCACCGCTGAGCGAGCAGATCCAAGTGTTGGAGCAGGCGCTCAAGGTCAAGCTGTTTGATCGCTCGCGACGCGGTGCGAAGCTGACCCCGGTGGGAGCGGCGATTCTGCCAGCCGTGCGCAAGTTCGCCGACCAATTGGAGCGGTTGGAACTCGCCGTGGAGGAGGCGGTGGCGGGGCAGTCGGGGATGTTGACCATCGGCGCGATTTCTACGGCCATGTTTGATGTCTTGCCGGGTTTGATCGAGCAACTGAAGAGCGATTACCCGCACCTCACCGTGTCTGTACGGGAGATCGACAGCGTCGAAGCGGTCCCGGCGCTGGAAGCCGGGGATATCGACCTGGCTTTCGCCCGGCTGGACGGTGATCTGGGGGCCTCGATCAAATCACTGCCGCTGACTCAGGACCGCCTGGTTGTGGCCCTGCCCAGCGATCACCCCTTGGCTGCGCGCACGCGAATCAGCCTGTCCAGCCTGGCCACTGAACCCTTGGTGATGTTTTCCCGAAAGGTTAGTCCGGTCTACTTCGACAATCTGATCGCGACTTGCCGCGCCAGCGGTTTTTCCCCGCGCGTGCTGCATGAAGTGCGCTCGGTCGCCTCGCAAATTGCCTTTGTCAGCTGCGGCCAGGGTATCGCACTGGTACCAGCGTCGCTGAAAAAACTGGCACCGGACAATGTGGTATTCCGAGCACTGATCCAGAAGCTCAATGTCGTGACCACTGCGGTGGCCTGGAATGCAGATCGGCCCAATCCGCTGGTGCAGGAGCTGGTCACCCGTCTCCAGTCCCGTGTGTGAGTCGACCAAGGCCCTATGCGTGAACAAGAATGATAGGTTTGGCGTATGAAAGCCTTCCCGTATTAGGAATTTACAGAAGGCTCGATTCCCTTGAAATTGCGAGCCTGGCTGCCGGCAACCCAGGTTCGGCGGTACCTTTTCGTTCAAGGAGTCAACAACGTGTCTTCTCCAGAAACGTTCACTCATGTGCAACTCCCTCTGACGGTGGAGGGTGTCCAACTGAACGTGGCCGCCATCCATCGCGACGGCGTCCTTGCGCCGATCGTGTTCCTGCATGGTTTTGGTTCGACCAAGGAGGACTATGCCGACATCGTGCAGCAGCCCGCGTTCGCCGGTCACCCTTTCGTGGCTTACGACGCACCGGGTTGCGGCGAAAGCCAGTGCAGTGATCTTTCCAGAATCTCCATTCCCTTTCTGCTGCAGACTGCGTTGCAGGTGCTGGCGCATTTTGGCATCGGACGCTTCCATTTGGTCGGCCACTCCATGGGTGGGCTGACCGCGCTGATGCTGGCCCACCAGTTCCCGGACCGGGTGCTTAGTTTCGTCGATATCGAGGGCAATATCGCCCCGGAAGACTGCTTCCTCAGCCGGCAGATCATCGACTATCCGAGCAACGATCCCGAGGTGTTTTTCGCCGCCTTCATCGAACGTGCCCGACACGCCCCTGCCTATGCCAGTGCACTCTATTCCGCGAGCTTGCGGCACAAGGTGCGTGCCGGTGCGGTGCGGGGGATATTCCAGTCGATGGTAGATCTTTCAGATAATGCCGATCTGATGAGCAAATTCCTCGGCTTGAAATGTCCACGAATGTTCATGTACGGCGAGCAGAACGCGTCACTGTCCTATCTGCCGCATATCCAGGCCGAAGGTGTCCGGCTGGCCCCCATTCCTGATTGCGGGCATTTCCCGATGTATTCCAACCCCATCGCGATGTGGCAACAGATCGCCGATTTCCAGGTGAGCAGCCTTACCGGGTAAGCCCGGTCGTCCTGAGGGCTTCCTGATCGTTCGCGGGAGCCTGGCCAGGCCACGGAGTTGAAATTCAAAAGCTGATTCAGTCACTTCTCCTGCCTTTGGGCGGCGACGTGTGCAGGCGCGTGCGTGCCTGAAATCCGTGTACCTATAACAACAAGAGGTTCGACCCATGCTTGATGTCATTAATGATTTTCTCTCCGGCAAGCTTCTGATCGTGCTCATCGTAGGCCTGGGCGGCTACTTCACGGTGCGTTCACGCTTTGTCCAGTTCCGCCATTTTCTGCATATGTTCGGCGCCTTCCGCGATAGCGTGCAAAAGAGTGCCGGGCAGATCAGCTCCTTCCAGGCCTTGATGCTTAGCCTGGCGGGGCGCGTAGGTGCGGGCAATATCGCCGGTGTCGGGTTGGCGGTAACGCTGGGCGGGCCGGGCGCGGTGTTCTGGATGTGGGTGACGGCGCTGGTGGGTATGTCCACCAGCTTCTTTGAATGCAGCCTGGGGCAATTGTACAAACGGTGTGATGCGAACGGACAGTTCCGCGGCGGGCCGTCGTACTACATCCAGTACGGACTGAAACAACCCTGGCTGGGCAAGGTCATGGCGTTACTGCTATTGGTGACCTTTGGTTTCGCCTTCAACGGACTGCAATCCCATGCCGTGACTCACTCGCTGAATAATGCGTTCGGTTTCTCTACGACCTACTCCGGCATTACGATTGCCATATTGCTTGGCCTGGTGTTCATGGGTGGCATCAAGCGCATCGCCGCGGTCTCGGACCTGCTGGTGCCGGTCAAAACGCTGGCTTACATTGGCGTGACCGTTTATGTGATCGTGCTCCAGTTTGATCATGTTCCCGGAATGCTGATGACCATCTTCAAAAGTGCTTTCGGCCTGGATCAGGCGTTTGCCGGCCTGGTCGGCAGTGCCATTGTCATGGGCGTCAAACGTGGGGTGTTTGCCAACGAGGCGGGACTGGGGAGTGCTCCCAACGTAGCTGCGGTGGCGAAAGTGGATCACCCGGCGGCTCAAGGGGTGGTTCAGGCCTTCAGCGTTTTTCTCGATACCTTTGTGATCTGTACCTGTACGGCGCTGCTGATTCTGCTGTCAGGCTTTTACACGGCTGGTTTTGAAGGCGATGGCCTGGTGCTGACTCAGAACGCGTTGGCGGCAGTGGTCGGAGACTGGGGACGCACCTTCATCAGCGTGGCGTTGGCTCTGTTTGTCTTCACGTCGATTCTCTACAACTACTACCTGGGCGAGAATAACCTGCGCTTTCTGCTGGGCGACAAGCGCGCTGCAGTCATTGTCTATCGTGGTTTGGTGCTGCTGCTGATCCTTTGGGGGGCCGTACAAAATCTGGGCACTGTGTTCGCTTTTGCCGATATCACCATGACGCTGCTGGCCTTCGTGAATCTGATCGCCCTGGCGCTGTTGTTCAATGTCGGCATGCGCTTGCTGCGCGACTATGACCAGCAACGCAAAGCCGGTATCAAGACGCCTGTCTTCGATTCAAGTCAGTTCAAGGATCTTGATCTTGATTTGCAGGCATGGCCGAACCGGGAACACGCGGCCAACGTCCCCGCCGAAACTATCACTCAAGTTGCACCTGCATCCGCTACCCAGTGATGCAAAAAGGGCCCATGGATCTCATGGGCCCTTTTCAAATACCTGCTGTAATCGTCAGTGCTTCAAACGCTCGCAGCGTGTGACTTTGCGCAACCCTTCAAACCGGTGCGCTCTTCGATCTCACCGGAACCGCTGATGTACCCATAGCGCGAAAGATTCGGCATCAGCATCGCGGCGATGAAAGTGATGGTCACGACGGCCGCGACATAGAAGAAGAAATATTCCTCAATGCCTTGGGACCGGAGCGACAAGGCGACGTATTCGGCGGTGCCGCCGAATGCCGCATTGCCGATGGCATACGGAAAGCCTACGCCCAATGCGCGTACCGCAGGTGGGAACAGTTCAGCTTTGACGATCCCGGCAATCGGGGTGTAGAGCGACGCAATGGCCAGGCCACCAAACACCAGCAGGAACGCCGTAAACGGGCTGCTGACCGATTGCAGTGAATAGAGCAGGGGAATCACCAACAGCATCGCCAACCCGGAAAACATCAGCATGTGCGCCTTGATCCCGATACGGTCCGCCAGCAAGCCGAACAGTGGCTGGCAGAACATGAAACCGACCAGGGCCGCGGTCATGATGAAACTAACCGTTTCCGGGCTGAAACCGGCTGAGATCACCAGGAACTTCTGCATATAGGTGGTGAAGGTGTAGAAGTACAAAGAACCACCGATGGTAAACGCTACCACCAGCGCGACCGCCCGTTTGTGCTTGAACATGCCGCGTAGCGAGCCGGCGTCTTTGCGGCTCATGTCTTTCTTGGTGGCGGTTTCATGCATGGCGCGGCGCAGATACACCACCACGATTGAGCTCAGGGCACCGATGAAGAACGGAATCCTCCAGCCCCAGTCGCGCAATTCTTCGCCGGTGAGGGTTTGCTGGAGAATTACCACGGTCATCAATGCCAAGAGCTGACCGGCAATGATGGTGAAGTACTGAAAGGAGCCATAAAAACAGCGACGCCCAGGTGTCGCGATTTCACTTATGTAGGTGGCGCCGGTGCCGTACTCCGCGCCGACTGACAGCCCCTGAATCAGCCTGGCGACGACAAGCAAAACTGGCGCCGCCACACCGATGGTTTCATAGGTCGGCATGACGGCAATCAACAAGGAACCGGCGCACATCATGAACACCGAGATAATCATCGATACCTTGCGGCCGCGGGTATCAGCAATCCAGCCAAAAATCCAACCGCCGAGCGGCCGCATGAAAAAGCCGACGGCGAAGACGCCGGCGGTTGCGAGCAACTGACTGGTGGTGTCGCCTTTGGGGAAAAACGAGCTTGCAAAATAGATGGCGGTATAGGCGTAAATGAAAAAGTCGTACCACTCCACCAGATTGCCCGAGCAGGCACCCATGATGGCTCTGACGCGATTCGGACTTTTTATCTGATCGGACTTTTCAGTGTGGAGTGTTGAGTCGCTGGTTGATGCAGACATTCTGTTCACCCTTTTTTCAAGGCGAGACGATACGAGGCGCACGCTGATGCGTGTCCGACGTTGCTAGCTCGATGGGTTGATGTGCTTAACGCAGTTGCTGTGACCCTTTGACGACCAAGGCACATGAAGAGGGGGGATGTATATGAGAGGTCAGCTGTTCACTGACTGTGTAAGGCGGGTCGGTCAGGTAACGAGAAAGGTAGTAAATCATGGCGCAAGCCCTCGAATCTTATTCTTGTATTCAGTCGATCGCTCTTGGCGTCGACGTTGATTGCACGCTACCGCAGAGTGACGAGGGTAATAAGCCGTCAGCCAGGCCTAACTGATATACCGAAATTTTATAGCTTGCCTTGCAACCCGTGCGGGCTGGGGGATACAGCTGGCTCGAAAGCCGCGAGGCCCCATGCGGCGCGGGTCCTGTGGCATTCCAAGGAACGCTAATGCGTTTACACTCATACTACTTTCGACGCATTTCGCGCCGAGCCCGACTTTGACTGGCCTGGTAATGGATGTCGTTCAACTCAAGACCCTAATTCATGTGGCCGAGCTTGGCAGTCTCAGCAAGGCCTCCGACCGGCTTCACATCGCACAACCGGCGCTGAGTAGGCAAATTCGTCTGTTGGAAAAGGAACTCGGGGCCTACCTTTTTGATCGGCATGGACGAGGCATGGAAATTACCGATGCCGGCCGTGAAGTCTTGGCGCATGCCACCCGGATCATGGAAGAGATGGAGTCCATTCGAAGTTCGGTCGTGGGCGGGAAGTCTTCTTTTCGGGGCACGGTGATGATCGGTACAACACCGACGGTAGCGGAAATTGTCACCGTTCCGCTGGTGCGGAAAATCAAAGAAGAGCATCCGAATCTTGCCATCAGGTTCTCCTCCGCCTTTAGCGGCTACCTGCTGGATTGGGTTCAGCGTGGCGAATTGGAACTGGCGATTTCTTACGATCCCCAACCCTTGCATACGCTGCGTATCGTGCCGGTGATGATGGAAAACTTGCTGCTGGTCGGACCTGCCAGTGCCAATCTACGCCTGGATGCGCCGGTGTCATTCGAGTCTTTGGCCGAGCAGCAATTGGTGTTGCCAAGCGCCCGCCACAGTCTTCGCGTGATTCTGGATAATTGTGCGCGAGAAGTCGGCATCAAGCTCAAAACCAGTGTTGAAGCTGACTCCTTCGGCGCGATGATTGACCTGGTTCGCAATGGCTTCGGTTTGACAGCTTTGCCACTGGCATCGATTTACACGCAAATTGAATCGGGAGTGCTCAGTGCTGCACCTTTGGTCGACCCTATTCCCATGCGTAAATTGGTCCAGGTATTTCCCGCGGACAGGCGAGTCAGCCCCGCCGCAAAATTTGTTGGAGATGCGTTCATCGAGATTGCCGCCGATCTAGTAGGTCGCGAAATCTGGGCAGGGCACATGCTTTGAACAACATCAATCCTCGACCATGAACCTATGAAGGAAACCCCGTTGTCTTCCAACCTTACGCCGCTCGTGCTTATCCCCGGATTGCTTTGCGATGACCGCCTTTGGGCACATCAAAAATCCGTCTTGGAAAACTCAACGCATATCTGCATCCCTGATGTCTCCCTTGACTCCAGCATTGCTCAGATGGCGGAGCGGACTCTGGATGAAGCACCACCTTTTTTTGCACTCGCTGCGTTGTCCATGGGCGGATATGTAGCCATGGAAATTATGAAAAAGGCACCTGAGCGGGTTTTGAAGTTGGCAATGATAGACACGATGGTGCGACCGGACGATGAAGCCCGTACCAAGGCGAGACGTGGCCTGCTGACTCTTGCACAACTTGGCCGGTTCAAGGGCGTAACACCACAACTGTTGCCCAAGCTTGTGCATCCCCGCTGCATTGGAACTGCGATTGCCGATACGGTGCAGGAAATGGCCGCAGCAGTAGGAAAGGAAGGGTTTGTTCGGCAGCAATTGGCGATTATAGAGCGTCTCGATTATCGACCATTATTGAAGAGCATTGTGGTCCCGACCTTGATCGTTGTTGGTGAAAGCGACGAAATCACCCCTCCAGTTGAGTCCGAAGAAATCCATCGCGGCATACCGCATTCTCGATTGGTGGTGGTGCCTCAATGTGGGCATCTGCCGCCGCTTGAGCAGCCGCAACTGACGACTCTGCTATTGAGTCGGTGGCTTGAAGATAGTTAACACCCTTGAGCCCAGTCGCTTATGCGTTCGTGGCTTTGCATGCATTTCTTATCTTTGATGACATTGTTTTGAGAAATCAAACTCCACTACCTGGAAAGTTCGGCATCGTCTTGTTAGGGATACTGCAAGTTTTGGTCTGGGGAGGTTCGTTCTTCCTTATGGCCGTAATGGCCGATCCGATCATTGAAGAGACAGGCTGGGCTAGCCAGTGGGTCTATGGCGCATTGTCTCTGAGCATTCTTGTTTCTGCGGTGTTGGCTCCGTTGATCAGTCGACTGATTGCCCGCTATGGCGGTCGCCCAATTCTTGCCAGTAGTGGTCTAGGAGTCGCCATTGGATTGTTTCTGATGGCCAATTCCACGTCATTGCCGTTTTTTTTACTGGCTTGGTCAGTCATCGGCATTGGCATGGCGCTTGGATTGTATGAAGCACTATTCGCCTGTTTAGGTTCACTTTACGGTGAGCGAGCGGGCGGTGTGATTACAGGAATTACATTGATCTCAGGGTTTGCGACAACGCTTTCCTGGCCGGCGGTTGCGTTAGTCATCGATTACATTGGTTGGCGCTCAACGTGTTTGTCCTATGGAGCGTTGTTAGTGCTGACTGTGGCACCGCTTTATATGTGGGTGCTACCGAGAGGCTCGGTTTCACTCAGAAAAAATGACGCGTTGTACGATGAAAGTCTGTCGATTGATCGACGGGTTTACTGGCTCCTCACGACGATTTTTGCGTTGGGCGCAGTGATCATGACGGCAATCTCTGTTCAGCTGATTTCTTTGCTTCAAGGTCAGGGGTATTCACTTGCAGCTGCCATCGGATTCAGCGCTTTACTGGGGCCGAGTCAGGTAGGCTCGCGGATTCTGCAAGTATTTTCACGAAAGCGACACCCAATTTGGACGACGTTGATCTCTGTCGTACTAGTGGCAATCGGTCTGTCGGTTGTGACCATGACGCCGGCAATGACGGGTCTTGGCCTCGTACTTTATGGTGCTGGTAATGGTTTGCGAGCGATTGTTCGGGGGCTGCTACCGTTGACGCTGATGTCGCCAACGCATTATGTTTTGCTAATGGGTCGCATGTCTCGACCTTCACTTATTGGACAGGCACTCACACCTCTTGCTGGTGGTTACCTTTTGCAAACGTGGGGGGCGGGCGGTGTGCTTGCTGGGCTAAGTTCGTTGGCTATGTTGAATGTGATACTGGTGTTGTTCCTCCTACAACTAGTTCGAAAACAATGACCAATCTTGGTCCGTTGCAGCCTGTTATGAAAGGGCTGCTATCTACTGTGGATTCAACCGGTCGATGCACCACAATTAAATTCTGTGTAAGCAGAAGGAGTGTTACAGATGAAGCAGAGACCTCGGATCTATTACACCGAAAGTCAGAAAAAATTGATGTGGGATCACTGGTAAAAAGGCGACTATCCAGCAGGTCGCCCTACTATTTGAACGAAACCGCTCATTGATACAGCGCATCCTGACGGAAATAGGCGGTATCAGCCCCTCTGTACAGCGCAGGTCCGGATTGGGCCTGACGTTGGCTGAACGCGAAGAGATTTCGCGTGCAGTGGTGGCAGGTAACTCGATCCGTTCCATGGACACGCTGCTAGGGCGAGCAGACTCTAAGATCAGTCGTGAGATCAGACACAGCGGTGGTCAAGGATGCTACCGGGCTAATCGAGCTGATTAGGCTGATGAAGGCGGCAAGGATTCAGTGGCGGCGTACGCTGGAAAAGACATCATCGACTTGCTTGGTGGATGCTCGTAAGTTGAGGACAGCACGGCACTGAGTCGATCGCCCAACAGGTCCCAGGCGTTTTTCTTCTCTTCGGCATAGTCGTGATGCAGGTAATGACGCCTCACCCTAGAGCCGGCCAACACATGATTTTGGCAGCGATCGATGACGTCCAGGCTGACCCCCAAGGCCTGCATCATGGTCGCGCCGGTACGGCGCAGGTCATGCGGGGTCCAGTCACCGTTCTGGCCGTCAGCAAGCACCAGGGTATCGTCATGACGCCGTCTAGAGAGGGCCTTACGGTTTTTGAACCGAGCCTGACGATCGCCGACCTGTTTGCTCACCACTTTCACATCCACATGCCCATCATCCTGCTTGTTGGGAAAGCACCATTCAGAGTTTCCCGTCAGCGTCTTGAGTTCCTGAAAGAAATGCAGGGCAAATGGCGAGAGGAACACATGGTGGTCCTGTTTCTTGCCCCGGGTGCCTTTGACGTTTTCACTGGGGAGGAACCAGGTCTGCCGGTCCAGGTCGACATTTTTCCATTCGGACTGGAGCAGCTCGCCAATCCGGCACAAGGTGCCCAGGCTGATCCAGAGCGCGAGTTGAGTTTCTTTCTTTAACGGCCGAATGCCCTCGTATTTTTGGCCGGCGGGGAGGGCGTTGTAATCGGCGGTCATTTGCTGGAAGCGGTTGTGCAGTTCCAACAGCTCAGTTGGCGAAAGGATGCGGCTTCTTTCGGCTTCGTAGTCGGCAGGGATCAAGGGGGAGATGTCGACCAGCTCAGTTGGATCACCCTCGATCAATAAGGCCCGCCAGGGCTGACGTTTTCTAGCCCAGCTAAACATCTGGGTGAGGTCGGCGAAGAAGCTGATGGCTTGCCGGTAAGCGCCGCGGTTGACCACGGCCCGGATCAGCACCCGAACATCGTGTTCTGAAACATTGTTCACCGCGGTCTTGCCAAGTGCCGGAAAAAGGTCCTTGTTAAAGCGTCGTTGCAATTCAGCATTGCCATCTTTACGCGCCACGCCATCCAACAGCCAGGCCTTCGCCAAATCTTGGACCGTCAGTGTTTGCACCTTCGTCGTTTTTACTTGTTCGGCCTCTACGTTAGCCGCGGCGTATGCCTGTGCCTTGGCGGTTTTCTTGTGCTCGTTGGGATTGATCTGCACATCAATGAGTGCCCGTGCCTGGTTGCGGGCCTTGCGGATGTCCGTCAGGGATTTGCGTGGCCAGGACCCGCAGGCGTATTCTTTGTTCTGGTCGCCCCACCGATAGCGATAAAAAAAGCTGACCGACACGCCGTCCTTACGCAGGGAAATTCGACCTGCGAGATTGCCATCTTCCCGGAGGATGCGGCCGGCATCGTTGGCGGTCAGCGACTCGAGTTCTTTGATGGTAATTTTGGCCATAAATCAGACTCCCCCTACTTTTACCCCCACAAAAACGTCGGCTCTTGATGGACGTTACTGGACTCTCGTAGAGCAGAACACCGCTGGAGCTCAAGTAAATACTCGCTTGGAAAAATCCAGAGTAAAATTTTGGAAGCTTTCAAGAAGTACGAAAAAGTAGATGGGGTGCTAGGGGTCGAGTGTTCGAATCACTCCGTCCCGACCATATTATTCAATGACTCAGCCGCTTTCGAGCGGCTTTGTTGTTTCTGCCATAGTGACTTTCCGAGTGCCCTGGCGTTTTCGTTCATGCTTCCCTCCTTTTCAGAATCGTCAGCGCTGGTGCGCGCGAGTCGGTTGCTGAAACCTTGTTTGCCGCCGCAATAATCTGATCCAGTTCCGCCGCTGAGTAGTGGCTGGTGATGCTTCCGTTCTTGTGGCCGAGCAGCGCTTTGCGATCCTCTTCCGTCACGCCTGCAGCACGCAGCCTTCTGCCAAAGGTGTGCTTCAGGTCGTGAATGCGGATCCTGACAAAGCCGTCATGTGCCGGCCGCACTCCAACCTAGTCGCGTTCCAGTTGTGGGAAAGGGCCTGAGTGCTGCAAAGCCTCAGGTCGCAGATGGGACGAACGAGCAACACTGTTGCTGTGCCGCGATCACTCGAAAGCCACGCTTGTACGGTGTTATGGGTTGTCCTTCAAAAGACGATCAACGATACGCCGGGCTCGGTTGGGACCCACGTCAACGTGGATGTCGAGCATCGGTTTTGCACCGAAGCGGCACATGTTTGCGTATTGAGCTTCGATGATTTGCTTGTCTTCATCGAAAGTCAGCGTGGTCTGCTCGATGACTTTCCGTTTGGTCTCCTCTGGGTCCGAAATCGGATTGGTCGCCATCGTCCAGAAGTAGTGGCAGGTCGTCTCAGTTTCAGGGGTGATTCCGTGGAACCCTCGCATGTGAAAGCCGCCCCGGTCCGGGGCCGTCACCGACTCGCTTCCAGCGTCCACCGCACCTGTCCAGATCAAGAGATGTGACAGGTGGAATTCAATTTCCTGCCACCGATCGATCCGACCTTTGAAGGGATATGCCGCTGTGTAAGTGGGTGGTGGTTCAGAGTCAGGCATATACCGCACAACCCGGACAGAGTTGTCATCGCCGGTGACCTGCATGTGCGCATTCATATGAATCTTCGCGTTCCCGCCGATAGTGCGCAGATGCACATAACCCAGATGGCTGAGATCCAACAGGTTGTCGTGAATGAGCTGCCAGGGCGCTTCGTAGTGATACACGTCGCCGTCAAAGAGGTACTTTCCGCTGGAGTGATGCGGATACTCTGGCGGTTCACTCTCGGGCGCTTCAGCCGGGTTTTTCCCATGCCATAGCCAAATGATCTGATCGCGCTCGACAACGTGAAACGCGCGCACACGGGCTCCACCAGGAACTTTCACTTGGCCAGGAATTTCCAGGCACTGACCTTTGCCGTTGAAGAGCAGGCCGTGATAACCGCAGCGGATCGCTCCATCTTCAAGTGTTCCAAGAGAGAGAGGCACGGCGCGATGGCAGCAACGGTCTTCAAGTGCAGAGGCTTTGCCATCTTTGTCACGAAAGAGCACGAGCGGTTGGCCAAGAAGCGTGCGTGCGACGGGCTTGTCAGTCAGTTCCCAGGAGAAACCTGCCACATACCACTGATCCTGTGGAAAGCCTGCCGGCGTGGAATTGCTCTGTGGATCGAACTGCTGAATAGTCGCTGTTTTCACGGTGTGTCTCCTATTTATTGTTCGCTTTCGGGCTACTAGCGGTGGCAGTCATAGCGGTGCGCTGGAGTTTTTTTCAAATATCCAGGACGAGCAATGGTGACTTTGATCGAGAGCAGCAGGGTGTGAACTGATTGTTCGCAGCGTGCTCCGAGTCAGTCATGAACATGTCGCGGTGGTCCGGGGTGCCCTGGATGATCCTGGTCATGCACGTTCCGCAAATGCCTTGTTCGCAGGACAGGGGGATGTCGATACCCGCGTCGATCAGTACTTCAGCGACGCTTCGGTCGGCCGGGATAAAATACGAAGTACCGCTGCTGGCCAGCTTTACTTCAAAACTGCCGTCATCATCTTTGGCTACGACGTTTGCGCTGAAGTATTCGCGATGGAGCTGACTTTCTGCCCAGCCATACTTTCGTGCTTCGCTGAGCACAAACTCCATGAATCCGACGGGTCCACACACGTATAGGTGGTCCTGCGGACTAGCACCGGTGAGAACGGCTTCTGTAGACAGTTTCTGAGTCGCATCGCCATCGTCGAAATGGATATGGACCTGCTCGGAAAAGGGCGAGTTACGAAGACGCTCGACGAAGGCAGTTCGTTCTTCGGAGCGGGAGCAGTAGTGGAGTGTGAAGTTGGCATCAGCCTGTGTTAGCCGTTCTGCCATACAAAGAATGGGCGTTATGCCTATGCCTCCGGCAAAAAGAACCGACTTGGCTGCAGCACCTTCCAGAGGAAACAAGTTTCGAGGTTCGCTAATTTTTAGGCGGCATCCCGCATGAACCTGCTCATGCATGGCGCTCGAACCGCCACGGGAGGCTGGATCGAGCAACACGGCAATCAGGTAGCGGTGTACTTCGTTGGGCGAATTGCATAGAGAGTATTGGCGAACCAAACCGTCTGGCAGGTGAACGTCTACGTGTGATCCGGCACTGAAAGGTGGTAAGGATGACCCTTCTACAGCTACCAGTTCGAAGCTGTAAATCCCCTCTGCTTCTTTCGTTTTTTGACTGACAATGACATCTAACATGCGTGTATTTCCTCGGATGATGCACGACTCACCTGCAGTGCGTAAGAGGAGCCGTTTCCCTGGCTGATCTGAATTTTTTGGTTTCCGGTCATGGCCACGGGATATGTCTGATGCACCCATCAACCTGTGAATGCGTGTCCCTGTTCGAATCTGATAATTCAATCGAAAAAGGGATACTCGGCCATAGGCATTGATTTTTGTTGGAGGATTGCAGGGGCTTAGAAGCCAAGCACGGTCTGACTGGCGCAGTGGTGTTTAGCCGTGCCGTGGTCTTTAGAAGGATGCGATGTATTGCGGGTACGAGATCGTCCGCACTTATCTTATTTTTGTTCATGTCACTTCCAGCTCATGAAGAACATGCCGCTTTCATTGGGAGATGAAAGTGCATAGGCCGACTGGACTTGCGACCTTGGAAGAAGGTTAGGGAGGGGAGGGTGTATTTATCAAATCGTTTGTCTGGATGCGAGGTAACCTCAGGGTGGATACCTCGAGCCGTGATAAGTTAGCTCTTCAAATCGCTCGGTGAGAAACCCTCAAGGCATTTGAATTCGCAGTGTCAGACCTTGCTGGCTTCTTCTGCCAGGACATCACATACCCACATGAGGCCGGGATCACTTGAGCGATTTTTGTGCCATTGAAGCATCTGACTTAGCGGCGGAATATCGATGGGAGGTGGCAGGATTCTAATGGGTAAATATGCCGCTGCTTTTGTAGCCAGACGTTTATGAACCGTCGCAATACGCTGTGTTCCTACCACGAGCAAGGGAGGGAAAGTCAGGTTCGAAGTCATGATCTCCGTCCTGCGTAAAACCCCGTAGTGGTTGAGAAACCAGCCATCGAATGCAGGAATGTGATTTGGGCCATGTTGAACCGTCACGTGACCCGCTTCGATGTACTCTTCAAAACTTAAAGTGTCGCCGTATCGGTCATTCTCGGACCACACCACACACTCGTAACTCTCCTCATAAAGTTTGCGTCGCGGATGCTCCGGAGCGAGAAACTGTTCGGGGATTAGCATCAGGTCTGCATCTCCACGTTCGAGCATTTCCTGAGGGGTGTGCTGGGCGATTAGCTCGATTTTGATCAGCGGAGCTTCGTGAGCCAGCCGCCGAACAACCGTGGGTATGAGCAAGAGCATGGTCAGTTCGGAAACGAGAATTCGGTAGGTTCTCTCGTCTGTCGCCGGATTGAAGTCCGGACGAGTAACGATTGTTGAATCTATCGACATCAAAACTTCGCGAACGGGTATGACCAGAGATTCAGCCAGCGGTGTCAGCACTAAATTTCTGCCCACCAATACCAGTAAATCATCCTTGAAATATTCCCTTAGCCTGCCCAGAGCACCGCTCATCCCCGACTGACTCAGGTTTACGCTGTCTGCAGCATGGCTGATGTTTTTCTGTGCGAGCAAAACATCCAGAGCCACGAGCAAATTCAAATCCAAGCCTTTAAAGCGCATCGCTCCTCCAGGTATCCACGTTAGCGATAGCAAGAAACCGAATTAACCATTTTACAGACTGGTCGCTCGAAAAATAGTCTTACCTTCAACGGAGACGAAGATCGCCCGCAGCATCGGGCTGGGCGACTACGTGATTCCTCAAAAACAATAAGATGAGGATGTGGCAGATGAGCCATGTAACAGCGCTTTCACCCTTTGCGCTAGGGACATTTTCAGCGGCTGGAGGGCCTGCATTTCCTGGAATCATTTTGAACGATGAGGTGATCGCGATTGAGGCATTGCGGACGTTGTGCCTCGACCTCGGATGCGGTTTGCCTGAAAGCTCCGGAATGTTTGAACTCCTGCAGGACTGGAGCACGACCATAAGGGCTCTGACTGCTGCAGTTAATCGATTGGTCCTCTCGCAGCTGGATACCGCAGATATTCGAGCGAAGTTTGTTCCAGTGGAGCGCTTGCGCGTCCATGCCCCCCTGGATCGCCCGCGACAGGTTATTTGTTCTGGCGCTAACTACTTCAAGCACGTAGTGGACCTGATTGTTGCGGCGGGTCCAGGTGATAGTCCAGACACTCAGGGCTTTACTCCCGAACAACTGCGGGCACACGCCGAAAACATCATGAAGGAGAGGTCTCTAACCGGCGATCCCTACATGTTTAGTAAGCCTGCCGCCTGCATTACTGGCCCGTACGATCCTATCTTGATTTCTCCTCACACGAAGAAAGCAGACTGGGAGCTCGAGTTAGCCGTCGTGATAGGCAAAGCAGGGCGGCACATCAGTCGGGAGGATGCACTGAGCTATGTCGCGGGATACACCATTGCTAACGACATTACCAACCGCGACCAGATTTGGCGTCGAGACGACATGAAGGCAATGGGGACTGACTGGATTGCCGGGAAAAGTAGCCCTACTTATTTGCCCCTTGGTCCATATCTGGTTCCCAGCGCTTTTGTGGAGGACCCACAGAATCTGCGCCTGACGCTGAAGCTCAACGCTGAAGTGAAACAGGACGAAAGTACCTGCGACATGATTTTCGATGTTGCGAGGCAAATCGAATATTTGTCCAGCCTGGTTCAACTGAACCCCGGCGACATTTTGTGCACCGGATCGCCTGCCGGAAACGGTGCTCACTTCAATCGCTTCCTCCAACACGGGGATATTGTCGAGTCGACTATTAGCGGCTTGGGAATTCAACGAAATACATGCTTAGTAGAAGGAACAGATAAATGATCAACGGTATTGAGACAGTCTTGTATGGCGTTGATGACGTCGAGCTTTGCACTCGTTATTTTGTCGATTTCGGGCTGCCACTTGTTGAGAGTTCGAGTGAGCATGCTCACTTTCGTTTGGACGAAGGATCGAGCGTAATCATCCGCTCCATCAATGACCCGCTTATCCCTAAAAGTAGCATCGTGGGTATTGGTGTGCAGGAAGTGATCTGGGGGGTCGACACTCCACAGAACCTCGACAAGCTGCTTAAGGATCTCGGTCGAGACAGAGAAGTACGATTTGACGAGGACGGCACCGCTCACTGTTTGACGGATGACGGCCTGGCTATAGGTTTCAAGGTTTTCACCAAAATTCCGGTGGTATCTGCGCCAAGCCCTTCGAACTCACCTGGCAACGTCAATCGCATCAACCAGCACCGTAAATGGATCGTTAAGGCTCGCCCCAAGACCATTCAACACGTGGTTTTTCAGACGCCAGACGTGGAGAAAAGTTGGGCGTTCTACCGTGATCGCCTGAATTTCCGTGTGTCTGATATTCAAAAAGGCTTCGGTATCTTTGGTCGCGCATCTGGTGCTCATGATCACCACAACATCTATTTCCTGAACGCCAACCTGCCGTTCAAGGGCCCGGATGTCTGGGGTATGGACGGACAGCTGCGCTTTGATCACGTCAACTTTGGTGTTGATGATGTTGATGAAGTGATGGTGGGCGCGAACCATATGCAGCGTCAGGGATGGCCAAAGTCGGCTTGGGGCTTGGGTCGTCATCGCATTGCTTCTTCACTGTTCCTTTATTTGCCATGTCCTACAGGTGGCCAGGCGGAGTACGGCGCGGACTCTGATCATGTGGATGACAGTTGGGTGCCACGTGTTTGGAATCCGATGTTTGGCTTCTTCAGCTTTGTCACCAACATGGCGCCTTTTATGTTGGACGCTGCGGCATGGGAGTACGAATACGCTCCGGGCTACACACCTGAGAAAAAGCCACACGCGTAGTCGCCTCATAATTCAGTCAGATAACAGCGTCACTAAATTCGACAGTTTTTTCTCGAGCGCAGCAGCACTTGGGTGAGAGCGTTTTGCTTATTGATTTGTTATCTGGCTGGAAATCGCGGATTTAAGGAGAAATGTTCGTGCACAGTTCCATCGCGAGCTCATGCCGAATTGGCAATGTATCAATGGCGGGTTGCCCTCCATTTCCTGCGTTGATTGTGGGCGAAAACGCAATTGCCCTGACGGCACTTAAAGCGTTCGCTATGCAGTTAGGTTTCCCTTTGGTGGGGACCGATTGTATGAACACGCTCCTTGAACATTGGGAGGGTAATCAAGAGGCGTTGATGCAAGTGTCGGCTCACTTTGATTCGTCTGGATTGGATGGGCTGGTTATCCCGCAAAGCGTGCTCAAGTTGCATTCGCCCGTGCAACCAGGACAAGTGTTCTGCACCATCGGTAACTATCGTGCACAAGTGACCGAAGCCATTCTCGACGCTGGGTTATCTCAACGAGATTCCGCATCTGAAGAGCCCTCTGAGGCGATGCTGCTTGAGAAGGCGAAGGCGTTCATTGCCCAGCGTGAAAAAGGTGTTCCGTACGTCTGTAGCAAATCTCCAACGGCTGTCACAGGGCCCCACGATCCTCTGCATTTGCCGGTTACGACTGACCAGGTCGATTGGGAAGTGGAGCTTGCAGTGGTCATTGGTAAGCCCGCGAAAGACGTCCCTGTTGAGCGAGCTCTTGAACACATAGCTGCTTTCACCGTAGCCAACGACATCACCATTCGCGATCGCGTTTTTCGCGCAGAACCCAGTGGGTTTGGTACCGATTGGCTACAGGCAAAAAACGCCCCGGGCTTTCTACCCTTAGGGCCTTACCTGATACCTGCGCGTTGCGTAAGCGATCCTGAAAGTTTGCGATTGAGCTTATTGCTCAATGGTCAGCTTATGCAGAGCGGGGTTGTCGAAGACATGATCTTTGGTATTTCGCAGCAACTTGCCTATATCTCGCGCCACGTCCAGCTATTACCTGGCGACGTGATTTGTACAGGGTCTCCTGCCGGATTTGGAAGTCACCACCAACGTTACCTGCGATCGGGTGATCGCCTGCATGCATCTATTGATGGTTTCGGCAGCCAGCACACGTTGGTCCCATAACCACAGCATTAATAATAAGGACAAGTGAAATGACTTTGACTGCCGATGTTCATAGCGTGTTGCTCACGGACTTCGCCTGGCCAGATGATAGTGTTGAGCGTCAAATCATTGAGTCAGCCGGGTTCAACTTAGTCAGTGGACCGGCTAAACCGTCTTCCGCTGAGGAAATTGAAGCGCTGGTGAAACAGCATCAACCTTCGGCAATCCTCACGTGCTGGGCGCCGGTCTCTGCTCAAGCGATCGCCGCGTCAGAGCAACTTCAGATCGTCGCTCGCTTAGGCGTCGGACTCGACAATATCGCAGTAGACGCCGCTACGCAGCGCGGCCTTTGGGTCACAAATGTGCCGGACTATTGTGTCGAAGAGGTCTCCGATCATGCGGTTGGATTTGCGATCGCCTGGACGCGTGGTCTGGTTCGTTTTGATCGTGATGTCAAAAAGGGTTCCTGGAACCCTGCGAGCGCGAAACTTCGTCGTTTGCGTAATCTGACCTGCGGCATTGTTGGATATGGCCGTATTGGCCGGCGCACTGCTCAGAAGCTTTCGGCATTCAATACTCGTGTTCTGGCTTACGACCCCTATCCGCCGAAGGAAGAAAGTCAGGTCGAGTTTGTCACCCTCGATCAGCTATTGAGTCAGTCAGACATCGTGATTGTGCATGCACCTCTGACGGAGGGCACCCATCACCTGATCAATCGCTCAAATCTGGCAACGGTTAAGCATGGCGCACTCTTGATTAACGTGAGCCGCGGTGGAGTTGTCGATTCTGATGCGTTGATCGAGGCGCTTCAGAGCGGCCGATTGGATGGCGTTGGATTGGACGTCCTTGAAAGTGAGCCGGACGTACCGGCAGCGCTGCTCGATCACCCAGGCGTAATGCTCACTCCGCACGTTGCGTTCTCTTCAGATGCGTCGCTTCTCGAGTTGCGCCGCCGTGCAAGCGAGGAAGTGGTTCGCGTATTGAAAGGTGAAGCACCTGAGCAGGCTCGTAATAAGCCGAACGCCTGACCCTCTCCAATTTATTGAGTCCAAATTCCATGCCTACCCGTGCTATCAAATCACTTCACGCCCGCCAAATTCTCGATTCCCGCGGGCGTCCGACCGTCGAGGTCGACGTTCTTTTAGTCGATGGCACTCTGGGCCGCGCTGCGGTTCCGTCGGGTGCTTCCACAGGGGCCGCCGAAGCTCACGAACTTCGTGATGAAGATGCGAACCTATACGAGGGTCGTGGAGTGCTTCAGGCCGTCAAAAATGTAAATACGGAAATAAACAATGCCTTGAAGGGGGCGGATGCTCTGGATCAGGAAGCTATCGACCGAGCGTTGCTGGAGCTTGATGGCACTTCTCAACTCAGTCGCCTTGGCGCCAACGCAATCCTTGGGTGCTCTCTGGCGATCTGTCGAGCGTCTGCTCTCAGTACCGGGCAGCAGCTGTATCAGCGAATTGCAGAGCTTGCCGGTACCTCTGAGTTAACGATGCCGATGCCGATGGTCAATATCCTCAGCGGCGGTTTGCATGCTGGGCGCGGTATGGACGTACAGGATTTCTTGGCTATCCCTGCGAGCGCGGAGTCGTCCGAGGAGGCTATTCATCTTGTATCGAGAATTCGTAGTGCTGCCACTCGCGTTATGGCCAAGCGTGGCCTAACGACGTTGCTCGCAGATGAGGGTGGACTGTCACCTGGATTCGCCACCGGTCGTGAAGCCTTGGAACTGATGGTAGAGGCCACCCTCGAGGCTGGCTTGGAGCCAGGCAAGGACATGCTCATTGCAATTGACGTCGCGGCTAGCTCATTGAAGGGACCAAACGGTTCCTACCGTTTTGCGCGTGAAGGGCGCGACTACCAAAGCGCTGAGGTTATCGATCTGTTGGATGGCTGGGTTCGCGATTTTCCCATTGCCTCAATTGAAGACGGCCTGGATGAAGAGGATTGGGCAGGCTGGGCAAAGCTGACGTCTCGTTTAGGTGGGAAGGTGCGCCTAGTTGGTGATGACCTTTTTACTACCAACCTCGCGCGCGTACGCCATGGCATATCCAGTGAGGTGGCAAACGGAGTTCTGGTGAAGGTGAACCAGAACGGCACGTTGACCGGCACGTTGAATGTCATTGCAGAGTCTCGTCGACACGGTTACGCCCCCGTTGTGTCAGCACGTTCGGGTGAGACTGAAGACAGCTTCATCTCGGATCTTGCTGTTGGTACAGCCGCAGGGCAAATCAAGATTGGCTCCGTACGTTGCTCGGATCGACTCGCCAAATACAACCAGCTGCTTCGAATCGAGGAGCAGAGCGGTGCCCGGTTCGCAGGCCTTTCCGCAATTGCTCTGAAGCGCTGAAGGGGATAGCTCATGGCCGAAAACAATAATGTGCCTGTTGCCCCCGAGCTTCAGGATTTTTTGATCAGTGCGGGGCTGTCCAGTGCTGGCGTCGTTGGTCGCTGGATTCCCCTGACTGGCGGAGTGTCTTCTGACATCTGGAAGGTTGAACTACCGGATTGCACGTTATGTATTAAGCGGGCACTCCCGAAGCTGAAGGTGGCAGACGATTGGGAAGCCCCGGTTTCCCGAAATGCCTTCGAATGGGAATGGCTGAAGTTTGCCGCAGAACAGGTTCCTGCTGCAGTTCCTGCACCCATTGCCCACGACGTTGAAGCTGGTTTGTTCGCAATGGAGTTTTTGCCTGAGGCCGAACACCCAGTCTGGAAGCAGCAATTACTTGATGGTTTGGTTGAACCTTCGATTGCGCTAGCGCTAGGTAAGGTGCTGGCCAAGCTTCATTCCGCAAGTTCCAACTCTTCTTTACTGGCCAAGGCGTTTGCCACAGATGAGAGTTTTTTTGCGATCCGTCTTGAACCCTATTTGCTGGCAACAGCGAGACGTCATCCTGGCCTCGCGCAGCGCCTCGAACAATTGGTGGAAACAACCGCAGCTCATCATGAAGCCCTGGTTCATGGGGACATCAGTCCGAAGAACATTCTGGTTGGACCGAATGGTCCGGTGATACTAGACGCTGAGTGTGCCTGGTATGGCGATCCCGCATTTGATGTTGCCTTTTTCCTCAATCATATGCTCCTCAAGTGCCTGGTAAATCCGCATTTGAAAACACGCTATTTGGACTGCTACGGCGAGTTTTTCGATGGCTACTTCTGCAACGATGGCATGGAGGCAATCGAGCAGCGCGCTGCTGCACTCTTGCCTGCCTTGCTTCTTGCGCGGGTAGATGGGAAATCTCCGGTCGAATACCTGGTGTCCGAGCAGCCAAAGAGGCTGATTCGAGATTTCGCTCCACCGCTCATTTTGGCACCCCCGCTGAAACTCGCACGTATCGCGCAGTTGTGGAGCGAAGCATTAGATTCACTCGTGTGAATGGAAAATTTGACTGAGGAATTCCAACAATGAATAACAAAAAAGCTCAAAGCATCCTCATCGTGGGCGGTGGAATTGGTGGCCTGTCAACAGCCATTGCGCTTCGTCAGCAAGGCTTTGATGTTGAGCTGATTGAGCTGAACCCTGAGTGGACGGTCTACGGTGTAGGCATCATTCAGCAAGGCAACGTGGTTCGCGAGATGGCCAGACTCGGTGTCGCCAGTGACTGCATGAAACAAGGTTTTTCATTCGACAAGGTTCGCCTTTGTGATGGGGCGGGCAACCCGTTAGCGGTCATCCCAGGTGCTCGTGTGGCAGGCCCGGACTACCCCGTCAATATGGCACTGCCTCGTATTAGTCTTCATACGATTTTGCTGAACAAAGCGACGGAGTTGGGGACCAAAATCACCCTCGGGCTGACCGTCGATAGCCTCGAAAATGGTGAAGATAAAGCACTCGTTAAATTCAGCGATGGTCGCGATGGCGAATATGATTTGGTCATTGGCGCTGATGGGATTTTCTCAAAAATCCGTGGTCTGCTTTTCGGCACTCACCTCAAGCCGAAGTTCACTGGTCAAGGTGGGTGGCGCTGCAACATGCCGCGCATGCAAGAAATCGATTGCCTCACCATGTACCGCGGAAGGAATGGTGGCCAGGCAGGTTTTTGCCCTCTGACAAATGACTTGATGTATTTGCTGCAGACAACCTCTGAACCCGGTAATCCATGGTTCGATCAGGACAAACTGGATGTCCTGTTCAAAGAGCGATTGGCAGAATTCGAAGGCCCAGTTGCACGAGCAAGGGATGAGTTCATCACCAATCCCAAACAGGTTATTTACAAACCATTCGAGACAATCTTTCTGGAGGCTCCTTGGTATCAGGGACGCTTCGTTTTGATCGGCGATGCAGCCCATGCTACCACCCCACATCTGGGGCAGGGCGCAGGCATGGCAATTGAAGATGGCATCGTGCTTGCCGAGGAGCTCAAGGCCAAGTCGGTGGACCAAGCGCTTGAGTCCTTCATGACCAGGCGTTTTGAGCGTTGCAAGTTCATCGTGAACTCCTCACTGCAAATAGGCACGTGGGAGTTGGAGCGCAACCACACAGCGGACTTTAACGGTCTGGTGCAAAAAATGGTTGAGGTTACCGCTCAGCCTATTTAGGGCAAAGCCAGCGGGCAGTTACCACAAGCGTATTCCTTGGCCGCGTTCCAGCGGCCATGGGATCGTGCTGCCTGATTTTTGTAAGACGCAAAGATACCTGTCGGCATTTTCAGCGTTGCAAACAGCGCTCGAACCACTTTGGAAGTCCTATCAATGACTACATCCGATTCAGATCAGCAACCCACTCACCAGAAGCTGCTTGAGCGCGAGCAGCAACGATGCCAGACATTGGTCAACGGCGCGTTTGACCTGTTGGGAGAAGTGCTTTCCCGAGACCTTTTGCATACGCATACCAGGGGAAATAGCGATAGCTATGAAAGCTACCTGGAGTACGTGCAGCAAAAGCTTGAGTTGCTGAATGTCGAGCGAGGTGAGTTGCGTATTCGTGAGTATGGATCTGTAGCCGTAATGACCGGGATTCAGGTGAATACCGCGCGTCTTCGCAGTGGTGACGGGACAGTTATGCGTATCGAGTCGAAAGTCGTCCAGGTATGGGCCAAAGAGTCGGATGGGCAGTGGAGGGTCACCGTATTCCAAGCGACGGCACTGGGTCCTCCAACCCCCGTCAACGCTCAGTGAGCAGGAGATTTTTTCCGTGAATATTCGCGCCAACGCTCAACTCGAGTCGCCTCAGCTACTAATCGATCCACGCTTGCGTCGGAACGTGAATGAATTAGGTACGTTACTGGGCAACACCATTCAGGATGAGTTCGGCACGGACCTTTTGCAGAAAATCGAAGCGATTCGTCAAGGCGCCAAGCGAGCGCGAACGGGCGAGGCTCAAGCTCAGAACGATTTACTCCTTCTCCTTCACGGCCTCAAAGACGAGGAGCTTCTTCCTGTCTCGCGCGCCTTCAATCAGTTCCTGAACCTCGCTAATATCGCGGAGCAGCACCATCAGGTTCGCAAGCGTAGGCCTGATGAAGCGACAAGATTTGCTGACAGCTGTTTCTCTGAACTGATAAGCCGGCTCCGTCTACAAGGGTATTCCGCTGAGCGGATACATGAGCAGGTTTCAGAACTGAAAATTGACCTGGTTCTGACTGCTCATCCTACCGAGGTCACCCGTCGAACACTGATTCAAAAGTACGATGCAATTGCTCACTTGCTCGATCAATCGGACCGGGACCTTAGTCAAACCGAGCGCGCAACGCTTGATCAAAATCTTGCTCGCCTGATCGATGAAATCTGGCACACAAGTGAGATCCGAAAAACTCCCCCGACACCCGTCGATGAAGCGAAATGGGGTTTTGCGTTAATCGAAAATACGCTGTGGGAGGCGCTGCCTCTGTTCCTTCGCTCGCTTGACACCGATTTGAGTGCTGCTACTGGGAAGAGGCTTTCTCTCTCTGCTGTTCCGGTGAGGTTTTCGTCTTGGATGGGCGGCGATCGGGATGGTAATCCCAACGTGACTGCGGCCGTTACCCATGAGGTTTTGCTCTTGGGACGGTGGATGGCGGCAGATCTCTACTTGCGAGATATCGACGCGCTTAGCGCGCAGCTATCCATGTCGCGTGCCAGCGAAGAGCTTTTACTACAGGTGAATGCAGCGACCGAACCGTACCGAGCTGTATTAAAACCCATTCGTGAGCAACTTCATCTTACGCTGGAATGGGCACAAGCCTCTATTCAGGGCAATTCGATCGACCCCAATCGCGTTTTTCACAGTTCCGAAGAACTCCTGGCGCCACTCGAATTATGTTATCGCTCACTTTGTTCTCAAGGCCTGTCGAGAATCGCTGATGGCTTATTGCTCGATACTATTCGTCGCGTTCGTTCCTTCGGTCTTGGACTTGCACGTTTGGATATTCGGCAAGACAGCGGCTTGCATTCCAAGGCGCTTACGGAGCTCACGGAATATTTATCACTGGGCCGCTATGAGGATTGGGATGAGCAGGCACGCAGAACTTTTCTGCTTACTGAGTTACAAGCTCAACGGCAGCTTATTCCTGAGGGCTGGGAGCCATCAGCCGAAACGACTGAATTGCTTGCGTGCTGCCGTGCGGTCGCTTTACAACCAGATGAACTGATCGGCTCTTACGTTATATCGATGGCGAAAAGAGTTTCCGACGTTCTTGCGGTGAAGCTACTGTTGAAAGCGTGTGGATTGGCTCGGTCGATTCCTGTGGTGCCATTGTTTGAAACGCTGGATGACCTCAAGTACGCCTCTACGTGCATAGATCAACTTCTTGAAATCGATGGGTATCGAGCACAGCTCGTAGGCTCTCAAGAGGTGATGATCGGTTACTCCGATTCAGCAAAAGATGCGGGAACCCTTGCTGCGGCCTGGGCGCAGTATCAAGCGCAGGAAAATTTGGTAGCCGTATGCCAGAAACACAACGTGGGTCTGCGTTTGTTTCATGGCCGCGGGGGCACGATTGGGCGTGGAGGTGCGCCGGCCCATCAGGCCATTCTTTCCCAACCACCGGGTTCGGTAGCGGGGGAGTTGAGGGTGACAGAGCAAGGGGAAATGATTCGGTTCAAGTTTGGGGTGCCTGATGTGGCAATCCAGAGTCTTCGTCTCTACTTGAGTGCCGTACTTGAGGCTCAACTGATTCCTCCGCCATCGCCTTGTGACGACTGGCGTCAGTTAATGGATTTACTCGCCGATGATTCGCTACTGAGCTACCGAAGCGTTGTTCGTGACAATCCCCAGTTCATCGATTACTTCCGACAAGCAACGCCTGAGTTGGAGCTGGCAAAACTGCCGCTTGGAAGTCGCCCGGCCAGGCGTCGACATGGCGCAGGTGTTGAGGGTTTGAGGGCTATCCCTTGGATTTTCGCGTGGACCCAAAATAGATTGCTTCTGCCTGCCTGGCTTGGCGCTGCCTCGGCGTTAGGCATTGCAATTTTGCAAGGGAAGACGGCACTCATGAAAGAGATGATTTCCGGCTGGCCATTTTTCAAAACGCGTATCGATATGCTGGAGATGGTCCTCAGCAAAGCTGATATCGACATCTCTCGATTCTATGAGCAGTGCCTTGTTGAGCCAAAGCTTCGGTCGTTTGGCCTGCAGTTGCGAGCGATGCTCATCGAAGCAACTGGCGTTGTACTGGAGCTCAAAGGGATCACTCGACTTCTTGAGGAGAACCCTGAACTCAGCGAGTCGATGAGTATCCGCAATCCCTATACGGATCCGCTTCACCTTCTACAGGCCGAATTGTTGAGCCGGTCACGCGCCGCTCAAGGCTCCGTTGAGCCTTCTTCACATGTTGACCAAGCATTACTCGTTACTTTTGCCGGAGTCGCTGCAGGTATGCGCAACACCGGCTGAGCGCGTAACTCGTTTGAAAGATGACTGCTTCACCAACAAGAGGAATAACAATGTCCGGTAATCGTGGTGTCGTCTATCTAGGCGCAGGCAAAGTCGAAGTGCAAAACATCGACTATCCAAAAATGCAGGACCCGCGTGGTAAGAAAATTGAACACGGTGTGATTCTGCGAGTGGTATCAACGAACATCTGCGGATCCGATCAGCATATGGTGCGTGGTCGAACGACCGCTCAGGTAGGCCTGGTGCTCGGCCATGAAATTACTGGCGAGGTCATCGAAAAAGGTAGCGACGTCGAAAATCTCAAAATCGGTGATTTGGTCTCCGTACCCTTCAACGTCGCCTGTGGCCGTTGCCGCTCCTGCAAGGAACAACATACCGGCGTTTGCTTGACGGTCAACCCGGCCCGCGCCGGCGGTGCATATGGCTATGTGGATATGGGGGACTGGACCGGTGGTCAAGCCGAATATGTCTTGGTCCCTTATGCAGACTTCAATCTTTTGAAACTGCCTGACCGCGATAAGGCCATGGAAAAGATCCGTGACCTGACTTGCCTGTCAGACATTTTGCCAACCGGGTACCACGGGGCAGTGACCGCTGGCGTGGGGCCGGGTAGCACTGTTTACATCGCGGGTGCGGGTCCGGTAGGTCTTGCTGCCGCCGCATCAGCTCGCCTACTGGGGGCGGCTGTGGTCATTGTTGGCGACGTTAATCCTGTTCGTCTGGCGCATGCGAAAGCTCAAGGTTTTGAGATCGCTGATCTGTCGACAGATACACCCTTACACGAGCAGATCGCTATTTTGCTGGGTGAACCCGAAGTGGATTGTGCGGTTGATGCCGTGGGGTTCGAGGCACGTGGACATGGCCATTCCGGGGCACAACACGAAGCTCCTGCGACGGTGCTGAACTCATTGATGGGGGTCGTGCGTGTCGCAGGCAAAATTGGTATTCCAGGTCTCTATGTCACCGAAGACCCTGGTGCCGTAGATGCTGCGGCAAAGATTGGTAGCTTGAGCATTCGATTTGGTCTCGGCTGGGCGAAGTCACATAGTTTCCATACCGGCCAAACTCCGGTCATGAAATACAACCGCCAGCTCATGCAAGCGATCATGTGGGATCGAATCAATATTGCAGAAGTCGTCGGTGTCCAGGTCATTGGCTTGGACGAAGCACCGAAAGGCTATGGTGAGTTTGATGCAGGAGTACCGAAGAAATTCGTAATCGACCCTCACAAACTGTTTAGCGGTAAATAGTCGCCTGCATCGATGTTCTGGTGCGAGCAGCGCCTGAACAGACCAAAATAATAATTTCGGAGTGTCGTGCACCCGTCGCCAGACGGGTGTTTCTGCTGATAAGTCCGGCAAGAGTAAACAGATTTTCCCTACGGTTGATTTAACCGTTGCGCCGCCCCTGATCAGAGCAACCACTCCAAACCATCGAGCTGTGTCTGCCATGTCTGCGCTTATTCGGTTGTTCGGAAATCTATCCGTTGGAACAAAGCTTTCATTCGGCTTTGGATTGGTATTGCTATTCACTGTCGGCGTCGCTGCTACAGCCTTCCATTCTCTTCAATTGCTTCAATTACGCAGCGAGGAGTTGCGGGACGAATCTTCAATTCAGGCCCTCATCATGCAAGCGCGTATCGACGAGAAGGAGTTTGCCCTGAGTCTGGATTCCCAAGTCGCAGAGCAAGTGCATGGGGCGATCAACGAATTGGCGATGTTACTCGGTGGCGGTCGATCCGGCGACGAGTCCAGCGCTCCAATAAAGGGTGCCACGAACGCCTATTTGGAGCAGTTTGTCCGGTATGCAGACGCTCTGCGTGTGGCGCGTACGGCGAGTCTACTGATGCAAGATCGTGCGCAGTCTGCGGGAGACAGTTTTACTGGCGTCTTTCTCGATCAGCTTGACGCCATCAATGCGCAAATTGACAAGCAATTGCTGCCCACTGCTGACGGTATGGAGCTGCTTGAGCGGTTGGCGGGACTGCGTGAAAAGCTGATCAAGCTGCGCGACAGCGAGCTTCAATACTCATTGGATGGCGCCGACCGTTTTCGTCAGGACTGGGAAATGAGTATGAGCGATCTGGTGTCGGCTTTGCAGGCTCAAAGCTCCAATTTAGGTGCTGATGATGTCGAGTCGTTAAAGACTGCGACGGCAGCCTTGGCGGACTACCGTCAGGCGTTTGAACAGTTTGCGCAAAGCCGGCTGCAAATCGCTCACGCCAAGGCTTCCATGACAAATGAAACGCAGCAAGTTGCTGATTTACTCTCAAGTGCCAACCAGCGGCAAAGAGAGGCAATTGAGGCTGACAGTCAACACGCCTACCGACAGCTGGCACTGATAACGTTGTTGGCACTTACATTAGGCGTGGGGGCCGGCCTGTTAATTCGCCATTTGATTCTGCAGCCATTGAATTACGCCGTGGAACTGGCGCGGCGGGTCGCATCTGGCGATTTGGGTGGCTCTATCAATAGCGCAAAACGCCAGGACGAACCAGGTCAGTTACTGAATGCAGTTGGCGATATGCTTAGTAGCTTGCGTGGGTTGGTGGGGCGGATTGGACAAGGTGTCGGATTGCTCAATGTAACCGCAACCGATTTGGCTGACGTTATAAAACGTAACAGCCATGGCGTGGAAATGCAGCGCCAGGAAACCGAACTCGCTGCTGCCGCGATGCGGCAAATGACTGCGACTGCATTCAGGGTCGCAAGCAATGCCGATGAAGCTCGCATCGCAATGGCGCAAGCCGACAGCGAAGCCCGTGAAGGTGATGAGCTTGTGCGCCTGGCGGGTAGCAAAATTGACCAGCTAGCTCAGGAGATGGTCGGTTGCGCGGAGTCTATGCAATTGTTGCTCAATGAAAGTGCCTCTATTGGTGGGGTGCTCGATGTCATTAAGTCTGTCGCTGAGCAAACAAACCTGCTGGCACTCAATGCCGCGATAGAGGCCGCCCGTGCCGGTGAACACGGCCGAGGTTTCGCCGTTGTCGCCGATGAGGTTCGTGGATTGGCCAAGCGTACGCAAAAATCGACGTTAGAAATCGAGAGCCTGATTTCAAGGTTGCGCACAGTTGCGCAACAGGCATCAGAGCGAATGAAAGGCAGCCATGTGTTGACTGAGGAGACGGTCGCCTTGGCCGGTCAAGCCTCGAACGCTCTCGCTCGCATCACCAGAGCAGTATCCAGTGTTGAGCAAATGAATAAGCAGATTGCAGGCGCTGCAGAGCAACAAAGCCGGGTGGCCGAACAAGTCAGCTCTAGCATGCAACGTGTTCGAGAGGTTGCTGAGGACAATGCTCGGGAAAGTATAGCGCTGCAGAAATCGACGGTTGAATTGCAGCGTGTGGGTGGGGAGCTCAATACGGCAGTCTGGCACTTTCAAACATGATCGAACCGGGCCTGGCACCTGTTCCGATGCCTGGCATTGCGCGCTGAGTAAGTGCTACTGCGGCATCGATTTTTAAATCTCCACCCTGAGTGAGTAGGCGGAGCTTTGCTCTGAAAAATAGTTACATTTTCAACAGCCCTGCCAGTTAGCCGTTTCTACAATTCATACCCTGGATTTGGGTATTTGCCCTAGCTCTTGCGCATCATTTTCTTTGAATCCCCAACCTACAAAGCAGGGTTAACAACCCCCTGTTTTGGGTGTCTGGTTGACTCACCCGTCCACTTGATTTTTTCTTCGCCCGATTCTTCGGTGACCCTCTGATCCTGCCTCAAATGTCGCTTTAGATGGGTCTGTGGCGATTAGACAAGCTAACGCTTCTGACGATACATCGCATCCTTACAAGCGATTTCCCAAATTCTTGAGATTGCTACAAGCTCCCTTTCAACGCACCGCCAACCATCTCAACTCAAGCTGTAGGTGGCAGGTGAACGTAAGATTCGTGGAGCTAATAATGAATAAACAATCCATGCAGTCCTCCGCCTTTACAAATGCCTTGCATGTCGACAGCACTGCCCGAGTCTCGGACAAACACGGCTGTCGCACTCGTCGCTCCCAGAAATTTGTATTGCGTCAAGCGTGCAGAAGAGAAGTGCAGCGCTCAATTCTGATCAGTTGTTAACAGGGATTTATTTCTACTCCTGATTCAGTTGTGCACCTGAGTGTCCTGATTGGCTCGCTCATGGGTAACGGAATAACCAAACCAATATTGACCTGATGTCCTCGATTGGTGCGGTTACGCAAGAAAATGCTGACACACACAAGAATAATAAAGAGGGTTAATTCGATGGTTACTCGCAAACCGGCGGCCCTGCGACGCGCGCCTTTCACACTAACAATAGCGGCCGGCTTAGTGCTCGGAATGCCAGTTGCTCAAGCATTTCAGGTTGACACCGGTAATCCGGATTTCAGCCTGCGGTGGGATAACACCGTGAAGTACAGCGCCGCCTGGCGTACCCAAAATCCCAGCAGCAAACTAAGTGAGGGGCGGGTTGCGCTCAATCAGGACGATGGCGATCGGGCGTTCAAAAAGGGCCTGATCTCCAACCGCACGGACATCCTCTCCGAGTTGGACATGTCGTTCAAAAACGTTGGCGCTCGCCTCAGCGGCGCCGCCTGGTACGACAGCTCATACCAGCACGACAACGATAACGACGACCCGGCTCGGGCTAACGCGCGTTCGGTGGCCTACGACGAATTTACCGACGACACCCGCCATTTGCATGGCGGCGACGGTGAATTGCTCGATGCGTTCGTGTACTGGAACGGCGAGCTGGCCGATCACGCCACGTCCGTGCGTGCCGGTCGCCACGGCTTGATCTGGGGCGAGAGCCTGTTCTTCGGGGCCAACGGCATTGCCGGTGGCATGGCGCCGGTCGACGTGGTGAAAGCGCAGTCCGTACCCAACACCCAGTTCAAAGAAATCACCCGGCCGGTCAATCAACTATCGGGGACTTTCCAGCTGACCGACGACGTCTCGCTCGGCGCCTTTTACCAGCTGGAGTGGGAGGAGACGCGCCTGCCGGGTGCCGGCAGTTACTTCTCCACCAGCGACACCATCGGTGAAGGCAACGAACGATTGATCGTGGGCGCGCCATTTCCTGCTTTCCTTGGCGGCAATCCCGGCAGCCCGGCGGCGTTCTTCCACGGCAATGACAAGGAAGCGAAAAGTTCGGGGCAGGGTGGCCTGCAGTTGAAGTACAGCGCCGAGACGGTCGAGTACGGCCTTTACGCGATCCAGTATCATGACAAAACCCCCAAACTGTATCTCAAACCCTCCACCGGTGCGCCGAACTTCGGCACTGGTCAGATCGGCGAGTACTACTGGGTGTACCCGGAAGACATTCGCGCGTTTGGTGCCAGCTTTTCCACCACCGTCGACGAATACAGCTTCGCCGGTGAAGCCTCGATGCGCTGGAACATGCCGCTGGTTTCCAACGGTCAAACCGTCTTGCCCGGTGTGGTCGCCGACAACGATGACGACGCCCTCTACGCAGTTGGCCGTACCGCCCACGTCAACCTCAACGTCCTGGCTTCGTTCGGGCCGAACTTCATCGCCAGGGAATCCGGACTGGTCGGTGAGATCGCCTGGAACCGCCTGCTGAACGTCACCAAAAACCGTGCTGCCCTTGATCCCAATGCCACCGATGACGGCCTCGGTTTCAAGGTGGTTTACACCCCGACCTACCGCCAGTTTTTCTCCGGCATCGATATCAGCATCCCGGTCGGCCTCAGCTACTTCCCCCTGGGCAAATCGGCGGTGGTCAGTTCGTTCGGTCCGGACAAGGGCGGCGACATGAACATCGGCATCACCGCCACCTACCTGGACCGCGTCACCGCCGGCCTGACCTACACCCATTACTACGGCGCCGAGGACACCAACCTCAACGCGGCAAGCCAATTCAATTACAAGCAATCGTTGAAAGACCGGGACTACCTGGCTTTCTCCGTCAAGACCACGTTTTAAGAGGACTTGCGCATGACCAACAACAAAAAAAGCGGCGCTTTCACACTCAAAGCCTTGTGTTTCGCACTGCTCGGTACCTTCTCAATGGCCAGTCAACTGACTCTGGCAGCCACTGCTGAAGAAGCAGCCAAACTGAACACCAGCCTTACGCCTTTTGGTGCGGAGCGTGCCGGTAATGCCGATGGCACCATTCCCGCCTGGGACGGTGGTTATACCAAGGTTGACCCATCGTTCAAGGAGGGCGGCAAGCGTTCCGATCCGTTCGCGGCAGACAAACCGCTGTTCAGCATCACCTCGAAAAACCTTGCGCAATACGCCGGCAAACTGACCGATGGCACCAAGGAGATGTTCAAGCGCTATCCGGATACCTATCGCGTCGATGTCTACCCTACTCGCCGAACAGCAGCAGCACCGCAGTGGGTTTATGACAATACGTTGAAAAACGCTACCCGCGCCAAACTCGTCGATAGCAGCGCTGGCCCAGTTCCGGAAGGCGCCTTTGGTGGCATCCCGTTCCCGATCCCGAAAAATGGCGCCGAAGCCATGTGGAACCACCTGCTCAATTGGCGCGGTACGTCAGTATCGATGCATATCCGTCATTACCTGATGACTGCTGATGGCAAGCAGGTGATGACCACTGAAGGCCAAGCCATCCAGGAAATGCCTTACTACTATCAGGACGGCAAGCCAGAAACCTTTACCGGGGATTATTGGCTGTTTCGCTTGCTCAATGTTGGCCCACCCATCCGTGCGGGCGAGCAGATACTTGGGCGCACCAATATCAACGGTGACTTGTCCCAGGCGCACGTATACCTGAGCGGCCAACGCCGCGTGCGCAAGCTGCCGAATGCCTGCTGCGATACACCGACACCGGCAACTGCCGGGGTGATGTCGTTCGACGAGTTGAGCGTGTTCCAGGGCCGTATGGACCGCTTTGACTGGAAGCTGGTCGGTAAGCAGGAGATGTATATCCCTTACAACACCAACAAAGTGCAAACCGCCAGTAAGCCTGAACTTCTGTTTTCTGATCACCACATGAATCCTGACTACGTGCGTTGGGAATTGCACCGAGTTTGGGTGGTGGAAGCTCAACTCGCACCAGGTAAGCGTCACCAACTGCCGAAGGGCCGTTACTACCTCGACGAAGACACCTGGCAAGCCATGTTGGGTGATCGGTGGGATGCCAACGGCCAACTGGCCAAGACGCTATGGTCGTTGCCAGCGGTGATGCCTGATCTTCCAGCACAAGCACAGTTGTCTGCCGGTTTTTACGACCTGACCTCCGGATCTTGGTTTATCCAAAGTGTTTATGCCGGCATGAATGATCAGTACAGCGTGGTTGATCGATTCAAACCCGCGGAGTTTTCTCCCGCAGCTATGGCCGGTGCAGGTGTTCGCTAGTCGCACTGTCTGGTCTGGCGCGACCCAGGGCGTATCTGCTGAGCAATACGAACTGAGTTGAAGAGAGTTGAGCTTGAACGGGTTGCTTCGAAGCAACCCTTTTAAATGTTTTCTCGAGGTTGGGAATGAACAGAATCTGTCAGGCAGGCCGTTTGTTGTGGCTGATGGTCTTTATGCCGCTGTGCTTTGCCGATGCTGCCGTGAGCGACGCTTTGCACACTCCAGCCATGCAGGTGCCGCAGGCGCAACATGCAGTGCTGCTGGATTTGGCTCGTGCTGAAAAGCGCTTAGTAGCGGTCGGCGAACGCGGCACTGTGCTGCTCTCTGATGACAATGGTTTGAGTTGGCGCCAGGTTGAAGTACCGGTTTCCGTCAGCCTCACCGCTGTACAGTTTGTCGATGCTAACCATGGTTGGGCTGTTGGCCATTCAGGTGTGGTGTTGGCCAGCCAGGACGGTGGTGAACACTGGGCTGTGCAGTTGGACGGTCAAAGGGCTGCGCAATTGGAGTGGGATGCGGCCAGGCAGCAGGCAGATACTGCTATGGACAAGGATGCTGCTGATGCGCGCGTACAAACGGCTGAACGTTTCCTTCGAGAGGGTGCCGATAAACCTTTCCTCGCGTTGCGGTTTACCGACGCTCAGCACGGCTTGATTGTCGGTGCTTACGGTCTGGCTTTTCAGACCGACGATGGTGGCGAGACCTGGCATTCCGTAATGGGGCAAATCGATAACCCCGCAGGCCTTCATTTGTATGCGATCGCACGCCAGGATGCGCACTGGTTTCTCGCTGGCGAGCAGGGGTATCTGGCTCGATCGAATGATGCAGGTAAAACCTACACCCAACTCACAAGCCCCTACGCGGGCAGCTTTTTCACCTTGCAAATCGCTCAGGACGGCACATTGCTGGCCGCGGGGCTGAGGGGCAATACGTTTGTCTCCAGGGACCTTGGCAATAGCTTCGTTACTGCGCCAGTTCCAGTGCCTGTCTCGTTCAGCGATGCCATCCGCACCGCTGACGGCCAACTACTACTCGTCAATCAGGGCGGTGCGTTGTTTCGAACCAGCAGCCAATCCACTTCGCTGACGCCTTATGGCAAGCCGCTGGGCATGCCTGTCTCCAGTGTGATCGAAGCCGCCGATGGCAGCTTGGTGCTGGCTGGTTTCACCGGTGTGCTGCGTGTTGCACCACCTACCGTTACTGCTTCGGAGTGAGATTATGAAGTCTTCTGGTAATTCCATTTCGAACCTGGATGAGGCTAGCCAGGCTACGACGAGCCTTGCCAATTTCGACCCGCGCTCTGGCTCGGTGGTGGAACGGATTCTGTTCAATCATCGCCTATGGGTGCTGCTGGTATGCGTGCTGACGACCTTGGTGCTTGGCTACCAGGCAACCCGGATCGAGTTGAATGCCAGCTTTGAAAAAATGATTCCGACTCAACATCCCTATATCGCTAACTACCTTGATCATCAGAAACAACTGAGTGGTTTGGGTAATGCCTTGCGCATTGTGGTGGCCAACAAAAATGGCGATATCTACGACGCGCAGTACCTGAAAACCCTTCAAGCGTTGAGCGACAAGCTATATCTGCTGCCTGGTGTCGACCGCGCCTACATGAAGTCGCTGTGGACACCGGCCACCCGCTGGGTCGCGGTAACCGAGGATGGCCTCGACGGTGGTCCGGTAATTCCTGATGACTACAACGGCAGTCCAGGCAGTCTGGATGACCTGCGGCGTAACGTGCAGCGTTCAAACGAGCTGGGGCAATTGGTGGCCTTCGACCAGACCTCAACGATCATTTATGTACCTCTGCTAGCTAACACTGCAGATGGCAAAGCGCTGAACTACTCAACGCTGTCCGATCAACTTGAGGCACTGCGCAGCACTTATCAAAACGACAAGATCGATATTTACATCACTGGTTTTGCGAAAAAAGTCGGCGACCTGATTGCCGGTTTGAAACAGATTCTGCTGTTCTTTGCCGTCGCGATCCTGATCACCACCGTCGTGCTGTTTTGGTACACCCGTTGCCTGCGCAGTACGCTGCTGGTTGTGCTCTGTTCGCTGGTGGCGGTGGTCTGGCAGCTGGGTTTGTTGCCGCTGTTGGACTATCAGCTGGACCCTTATTCTGTGCTTGTACCGTTCCTGGTGTTTGCCATCGGCATGAGTCACGGCGCGCAGAAAATGAACGGCATCATGCAGGATATTGGCCGTGGCATGCACCGTGTGGTCGCTGCACGCTTCACCTTCCGGCGTTTGTTCCTGGCAGGCCTGACAGCGCTGCTGTGCGATGCCGTTGGATTTGCCGTGCTCATGATTATCAAAATCCAGGTCATCCAGGATTTGGCGGTGATTGCCAGCATTGGCGTAGCGGTGCTCATTTTCACCAACCTGATTCTGTTGCCGGTGCTGCTCTCGTATGTTGGTGTTTCCCCGCGCGCTGCGCAGCTGAGCCTCAAAAGTGAACAGGCCGAGGAGGCCGGGCAACGTCGCCATGCTTTCTGGCGCTTCCTTGATTTGTTCACTCACCGACGCGCGGCCAGCCTGTGCATTGCTGTCAGCCTGGGCTTGGCGGTGATGGGGTTCATCGTTAGTTTGCAACTGAAAATCGGCGATTTGGATGCCGGAGCCCCAGAGCTTCGTCCAGACTCGCGCTACAACCAGGACGATGCGTTTCTCACCCGTCATTACGGTGCCAGCAGTGACTTGTTTGCAGTGATGGTGCAAACCCCGGCCAGCAATTGTTCGCGGTACGACATTCTGGCCAAGGTTGACAATCTGGACTGGCAATTACGTGCGCTGCCGGGTGTGGACTCGACCAACTCCTTGGCGCTGCTGAACCGCCGCATGCTGGTGGGCCTCAGTGAAGGCAACGCGAAGTGGTACGAGCTACAGAACAATCAGGCAATGCTGAACATGATCACTGCCAGTGCGCCGCGTGGTCTGTACAACGAAGATTGCAGCCTGCTAACGCTGTATGCCTACCTCACCGACCATAAGGCGGAAACCCTTACACGGCTCGTGGATGTCGTAGAGAAATTTGCCGCCGCCAACAATACGGACGAAGTGAAATTTCTCCTCGCCGCTGGCAACGCCGGTATCGAAGCAGCAACCAACATTGTAGTCAAACAGGCTAACCGCGAGATGCTTTTCTGGGTCTACGGTGCGGTGATCTTGCTGTGCCTGATCACCTTCCGTTCGTGGCGAGCAACGCTCTGCGCGGTGATTCCGTTAATGCTCACGTCCATCCTTTGTGAAGCATTGATGGTCTGGCTAAACATCGGTGTGAAGGTTGCCACGCTGCCGGTCATCGCCTTGGGTGTGGGTATCGGCGTCGACTACGCACTCTACGTGATGAGCATTTTGCTAGGGCATCTACGCCAAGGCGCGAGCCTGTCTGAAGCCTATTACCGCTCTCTGGTTTCCACCGGCAAGGTCGTCATGCTCACCGGCATCACGCTCGCCATCGGTGTCGCTACCTGGATGTTTTCACCGATCAAGTTCCAGGCCGACATGGGCGTGCTACTGGCCTTCATGTTCATTTGGAACATGGTTGGCGCCTTGGTGCTATTGCCTGCACTGGCTCATTTCTTGTTACCGGTGAGCCGTGTGGTCATCCGTGCGCAAGCTACGACGAGCGCGGTCAAAACGGTTAGCGCGGTTCCAATAGAGGTTCATCACAAGGTCGTGCAGTCGACGGTCACCGGGTCGGCCGTTTAAGGAATCCGTTCGGTAACGGAAGGAGCGCTTATGTCCATCATTCGCCATCTTGCTGGCATCTGGTACCAGGGCATTAGCGCCTATGGCGCAGCGATCTGTGCGGTAGAGATGCATCACATATCTAGCAGGGAGAATCAGAGTGATGGCTAAGTGCGTTGATAAAGCTGAAACAGGTTCGACTTGTCCGAGGGCATTAATGCGCGTTGGTTTAACAAGATTTTCTTGTCTGGATGCTGTGGTTCCTGATCCCGGCTCACTGCATTCACTCGAAAGGAATTAGCTCATGTCTTTTGCATTGGATTCATCTGTTATCGACCAACTTTTTTTGCAGGCACGGTCACATAACGGCTGGCTCGAAACACCTGTATCGGACCAGCTTTTGCGTCGTCTTTACGACACCCTAAAACAGGGCCCGACCAGTAATAACTGCTGCCCTGCACGTTTCGTATTCGTACGAAGTGATGTGGCAAAGCAGCAGTTGCTACCTGCACTGAAGGGCCACAATGGCGAAAAAATGCTGGCAGCGCCTGTCACTGCAATCGTCGCGTACGACTCGCAGTTTTACGAGCATTTGCCTGAGCTTTTTCCTGTCTACGACGCTGGCGCCGCTTACCGCGATAACCCACAAGCGGCCGCTATAGCAGCTTTGCGTAACGGTAGTTTACAGGGGGCTTATCTGATCCTCGCTGCTCGTGCCCTGGGTCTTGACTGCGGTCCGATGTCTGGATTTGACAATGCTTTGGTAGACACGAGTTTCTTTCCAGATGGTCGTTGGAAATCCAACTTTCTGTGCAGCCTTGGCTATGGCGATGTTGCAAGACTGCGCCCGGTTGGACCACGCCTTGAGTTTGACCAAGCATGCAAATTGGCTTGAGGGAATTGGCGCTGCTGGTGGGTGGAGTAACTCCTGGGGATTTTGATATTTGCCCTCTGCGACAAGGCTTGGTCCTCGAGAAAAAAAACAATAGTCAAGGAACCGCGAAATGAAACTGGCAACGCTCAAAGATGGGAGTCGGGACGGCCGCCTGGTTGTTGTCTCTCGTGATTTAACCCATGCGGTAGCTGCTGTGCATATCGCGCCTTCCCTGCAGTTGGCAATTGAAAATTGGTGGGGTGTAGAGCCTGAGTTGCAAGCGCTTTACCAAGAGCTTAACAACGGGCGCTTAAAAGATGCTTTCACTTTCGACCCAACAGTGGCGATGGCGCCGTTGCCACGCGCTTATCAATGGTGCGATGGCTCAGCATTCCTGAGTCACGGTCATCTAATGGAGAAAGCTTTCAATATCGACCCGGTTGAAGGGGCCGATGTCACGCCACTTATGTACCAGGGCGCTGGGGACGACTTTATCGGTGGGCGTGATGATGTGGCGTTGCCTTGTGAAGCCCACGGCATCGATTTCGAGGGCGAGTTTGTAGTGTTAGTGGATGACGTTCCGCTGGGTTGCTCTGCAGATCAGGCTGGTGAACACATCAAGCTTATTTTGCAAGTAAACGATGTCAGTCTTCGTGCTTTCGGACCTAGAGAAATGAAGACTGGCTTTGGTTTCTTGCATGCCAAGCCGTCGTCCAGCTTTGCTCCAGTCGCCATCACGCCAGACGAACTGGGCGACGCCTGGAGCAATGGGCGAGTGAATTTGCCACTTCAGGTGGAATGGAATGGTGAGTGGTTCGGCAACCCGCACGGTAGTGCAATGCATTTTAGCTTCCCAGAACTGGTTGCTCATGCCGCGCTCACTCGGCGACTCGGGGCCGGCACCTTAATCGGCTCGGGAACTGTCTCGAATAATGATCGCCGAGTCGGATCAGCTTGCATCTCCGAACGCCGGGCCATCGAAACGATTGAGCACGGAGCACCAAAAACAGGATTTATGCGCTTTGGAGATCGCGTTCGCATGGATGTGACAGGTAGTGACGGCCAATCTGTTTTTGGGGCCATTGATCAACGCATCGTATCTGCATCTGTGTAAGGAGAGCGTATGCGTGTAATGGTCACAGGTGCCAACGGATTTATCGGACGGGCACTGGTAGAGCAGTTGCTCGAACAAGGAACGCTTGGCCTTCGCACCATCAATGTTTTGATGTTGCTAGACAAGGAGCTGGTTGGATTTCCCGAAGATAAACGCCTGCGTCGTCTCTGCGGGAATATTGGCGACCCCACATTTATACGCCGAGCACTCGCAGACGGGGTTGACGTAGTTTTTCACTTGGCTTGCATCCCGAGTGGTACTGCCGAAGCGCAATACGCGCTGGGGTATCAGGTCAATCTTTTGGCTAGCTTGGAGTTGCTCAGTCAACTGCGCTGTCTGCCCGTTGCTCCGACATTGGTTTATGCCAGCAGCATCTCGGTTTATGGCATCCCCGTGCCAACTCGTATGGATGAGTCCGCTTGCTTGGACCCTTCAATCAGCTACGGGGCCCACAAACAAATGATCGAAGTTGCCATCAATGATCTCGCCCGGCGCGGCGAAGTAGATGGTCGGGTCCTCCGCCTGCCTGGAGTGGTCGCCAGACCGCATGGGTCGAGTGGGTTGTGTTCAGGTTTTATGAGTGACTTGATGCGCCATTTTGCCATGGGAGAGCCTTATACATGTCCTGTTTCACCGCAGGCTAGCGTCTGGTGGATGTCGGCAAGCTGCTGTGTGGAGAATCTGCTGCTCGCAGCCGAACTTGAGGCGTCGAAGTTGGGGCGGCAGCGCGTTTGGCAATTGCCCGTGCTGCGGCTATCGATTGCCCAGGTGATCGATGCACTTGCCGTGATCTTTGGTCAGGACCGACGTGAGCTAATCGATTTTGTTCCGGACGTTCGGCTGGAGTCTTTATTCACCGCCTTCCCGGCAATGAAAACACCACTCGCAAAGTCCTTGGGCTTTCGTCATGACGGGACTGCCGCTGCTCTTGTTCGTAACTCCCTCAATCCGTTGTCTTCTGTACATCGTACGCGTGTATCGAAGACTGTATCGCGAGTGACTACTGATGAAATCAACTAAACGCCGCCTAGTGGACCTCTCTGTAACGTTGGATAACAACCCCTATACCGATCCACCACCTCTGCTACCGAAAATCGATTACATCGATCACCAACAAGGCTGGCCGGAAATGGCGGCGATGTTTCCAGGGCTCTCGATGGACCAACTACCGGGTAATGAATCCTGGGCTGCCGAGCGTTTGCAAATTACCACCCATAGCGGCACACATATGGATGCTCCCTGGCACTACGCGTCGACTACCGATGGCGGCAAGCCTGCATTTGGTATCGATGAGTTACCGCTGGACTGGTGTCTGCAACCTGGAGTGAAGCTGGATTTTCGTCATCTTCCCGATGGCCATGTAGTCACAGCAACGGAAATCGAAGCGGAGTTGGACCGCATTGGGCACGTGCTACAGCCTCTGGAGATTGTTCTGGTCAATACACGAGCAGGCGCATTGTTCGGGCAGCCCGGGTATTTGGATGCCGGCGTAGGTATTGGGCGTGAAGCGACGCTCTATTTACTCGAACGGGGCGTGCGTGTGGTGGGCACTGATGCCTGGAGTTGGGACGCACCATTCAAATACACGCGGGAACGTTTTGCCACAGACGGCGACCCTTCGATTATTTGGGAAGGGCACAAGGCTGGACGTGACATCGGCTATGGCCAGATGGAGAAACTCGCGAATTTAGACACTCTCCCGGCTAACGGATTTCAAGTGTCCTGTTTCCCTTACAAGATCAAACATGCATCAGCCGGATTTGTCCGCGCGGTGGCAATTTTCGAGGATTGATCCTTGGCGATTACGCATCTGGATCAGTTTCCGATTGCGTATCTGCGTAGGCGTTTTATTTCATGCCCTGCATGGCTGTGCGGTCGATTGCAGTAGCTATCTAATCAGTTAGGAGTTGGTTATGAGTACCCTTGAACTCTACAACGCTGGTGTTTCAACCTGCAGCCAGCGTGTGCGTTTTGTCCTCGCTCAAAAAGGGCTGGCGTATACCGATAAACGTATTCATCTCGAAAAAGGGGAGCATCTGACCCCTGAGTATTTGGCAATCAACCCTAACGGCTTGCTTCCTGCATTGGTTCATGACGGCCGAGCAATCGTAGACTCGAGCGTGATCAATGAGTATTTGGAGGAAGTGTTTCCTGAAGTCGCTCTGATCCCAAAAAAACCGTATGAGCGAGCTCAAATGCGTGCTTGGGTCCAGTACCTCGATGAGGTTATGACTCCAGCCATTCGTTACCCATCTTTCCAGAAGTTTTTCGGTGGTGGGCTTCGTGCCATGTCCTCTGAACAGCGTGAAGCATTCGCTAACCGTCTACCTCTGCGTAAACACTTCGCTTTAGAAATCGGGTCTGAAGGTTTTCCACAAAAGAAACTGGATGATGCGATGGAGCGGATACAGCAGTCTCTGCAGCGTATGGAAACAGCGCTTAAAAAGAACCAGTGGATTTCGCATATCGATTTGACGTTGGCTGATATCGCAATGATGCCGAGCATCGTTCGTCTTGAAGATCTTGGCCTGGCTTCGTTATGGGCCGACATGCCCAACATCGCCGGCTGGTACGCGCGGCTCCAAAAGCTTCCGGCCTTCGCACAAGCCTATTCTCCTGGCTCGCGGTTGGGTATCGGTGCCAATTAAAAATCTCCAATCGTGAATCCGTCAATTCAGAAGGTGTAGTAATGCGATACGGCCAATTGATGTGCAGTCTATTGCTCGGCTTATTTGTGCAAGGAACCGCTTGGGCTGCCACCCCATCAACGCGACCCAACATTCTTTTGATATTGGCGGATGACTTGGGTTATTCGGACCTTGGGTCTTTTGGCGGGGAAATAAACACGCCTACCTTGGATCAATTGGCTGCGGAAGGACTGCAGATGACGGGGATGTATGCATCTCCGACGTGCTCACCGTCACGCTCAATGATGATGTCTGGGACGGACAACCATTTGGCAGGGCTAGGCACCATGGCAGAGGCCCTGCAACCATTTCAAAAAGGTATGCCAGGTTACGAGGGTTATCTGAACCAGAATAGCTATTCGATTGCGCAGCTGTTGAAGGCCGGGGGATATCACACTTCCATGGTCGGTAAATGGCATTTGGGTTTGGAGCCTGATCAAGCCCCATCTCAACGTGGGTTTGAGAACTCTTTCGCTCTGATGGAAGGAGGGGCGACACACTTCAAACCGGCCAACCAAAACCCAAGCAAAATCGAGGACGTACACTACCGAGAGAACGGTCAGATCGTGCAAGTCCCGGATGATTTCTACTCGACCGATTTCTACACCGATAAGCTCATCAGCTACTTAAAAAACACCAGTAAGGATGGCAAACCGTTTTTTGCCTACGCCGCATTCACGGCTCCACACTGGCCGCTTCAGGCTCCCGATGCTTATTTGGACAAGTATCGCGGACGTTATGACCAGGGCCATGACAGCGTTCGAATTGCACGCATCGAGCGTATGAAGACACTCGGTTTGTTGCCGGAAGACTTCAATCCCGCGCAGCCTCTCCCCACTACTGCGCAAACGCCAAACTGGGATCAGTTGAGTCCCGAGCAGAAGCGCATCGAAGCTCGCAAAATGGAAATTTATGCAGCGATGGTGGACAACCTCGACCACAACGTCGGGCGCTTGATTGATTACCTGCGTGAAAGCGGTCAGTACGACAACACACTTATTGTTTTCATGTCCGACAACGGCGCAGCAGGTGAAAACCATGCGCTGTTCTATCCAGCTGGAGAGCACACCGATAATAGCTACGGCAATCTCGGCCGTCGCGGTTCTCAAATTGACTATGGCATGCGCTGGGCTGAGGTTAGCGCGGCACCATTCCATTTGTTCAAGGGAAGTACTGCTGAGGGTGGGATCAGTGTTCCGGCGATTGTGCACCTGCCTAAGGGGTTGCTTCGCCAAGGGGTCGAGCGCGGTGTAGCCCGCATAGATGACCTTGCTCCTACCTTTCTCGAGCTCGCGGGAATTCCAACGCCTAACGAGCTAGGAAAAAATCCGATTACCGGACAATCATTACTCCCAATGCTTTCCGGAAAGGCCAGCCCTCACGCTGATTCACCTCTCGCGGGTGAGCTGTTTGGTAATGCTTATTACCGAGAGGGAAGCCTCAAGCTGCTCGGGCTTCGTCCACAAGTAGGTTTTAACGCTCCTCCCCAGCCGTTGAAATGGCAGTTATTTGATATCGCAAGTGATCGAGGCGAAACCCGTGACATCGCCCCTGAACAGCCTGAAACCGTACAGCGGTTGAAGGATGCCTGGCAGAACTATGCAAAGCGGGTAGGCGTGGTCTTCCCGCCAACAGGCCAAGGTTCGAAATGAGCGCCGGTGAATAGATGTCTCGAGTGCTTTTACACAGTCCATTTTTAAATCGGAGTTAGTGAATATGCGTTTCCCTAAGTTTATGGGTGTGGCTACGGTACTTTGGGTTATTGCATGCTCATCGGCCAGCGCCAACTCCCCGGTTAGCTCGGACGATCAGCAAGCTCAACAGTTGCTAAATAACGCAGTGGATTACTACCGCGTTCAGGGAGATTCCGCACTTGCGGCTTTTAGTCGGCAGGGGGAGTTTGTTGATGGAGAGCATTATGTCTTCGTTGTGGATACCCATGGGACAATGCTTGCGAGTGGAGGCGCGTCAGCTGTTCTGATTGGACGTGATGTTTCTAAAGTCTTAGAGCCAGAGTTGCGATCAGCGTTTGATCAGGCACTGAAGTCGCCGGAGGGGATAATTGGTTCGGCAAAATATCGCTGGATGAACGTAAAAGACGGCCGAGTTGAGCAAAAGCAGGTTTACTACCAACGCGTAGGCGACCGAGTCATTGCAGTTGGCGACTACTTGCCTAGAGCATCTGCCGATCAGGCGAAAAATTTGCTTGAACGAGCTTCTTCGTCACTGAAAAAAGACCCTAAAGTTACCCTCCGCTCAATCAATGACTTATCGGCGAGTTTCCGTGAGGATGATTTGTATGTCTTCGTGGTCGACCTGAAAAGCCATCGTTACCTGGCTCATGGTTACAACGTGCGCCTGTTAGGTGTGGATTTCACCACTATCAAGGACCCAGAGGGAAAACCCGTAGGTGCCCCTATTTTAGCGATGGTTGATCGGGTCGACAGTGGGGGTTATGACTATCGCTGGCGAAATCCCGTGACAGGTAAGGTCGAAGATAAACATGCGCTCTTTCGTAAGGTTGGAAACTACCTTGTAGCAGTTGGGTATTACGTCGATCCTCGCTAAAGGTTTCGTTGTTGCAGGAAAATTAACTGACTGGGGTAAGTGTTTTAAATCATGCTCTGGAAGCAACCAGTGTGTTGTTTTCATGGCTTCTATCAGCTTGGAAAAGTACTTTAGAGGCACTTGCTCGAGCTGTTTTGATTTAGGTGTTCAGAGGAAATAAGAATGAAAACACAGGTTGCGATAATCGGTGGCGGGCCATCGGGTCTCCTGCTCGGTCAGTTACTTCAAAAAGCTGGCATCGGAAACATAATCATTGAGCGTCAATCTCAAGAGTATGTATCAAGCAGAATTCGGGCCGGAGTGCTTGAGCAGGGCATGGTCGATCTTCTTCGTGAAGCTGGCGTTGGTGAACGCATGGATCGAGAAGGTCTGGTTCATGATGGATTTGAATTGGTCTTCGACGGTCGGCGCGAACGTATTGATCTCAAGGAGATGACTGGCGGTAAATCAGTGGTGATTTACGGTCAAACAGAGGTAACTCGCGATCTCGTGGCTGCACGAACGGCCAGTGGTGCAACCACTTTCTATGAAGTGCCGGATGTTGAACTGCATGATCTCAAAAGTGCTCACCCGTACGTCACCTTTACTCACAATGGTGAGCTGTTCAGACTTGATTGTGACCATATCGCCGGGTGCGATGGCTACCATGGTATTTCTCGCAAGTCGATTCCAGAGGGCGTGCTGACCGAGTACGAGCGGGTTTATCCATTCGGATGGTTAGGTGTGCTCGCCGATACGCCACCCGTCAACGAAGAGTTGATGTACGCGAACCACGAGCGGGGCTTCGCATTGTGCAGCATGCGCTCACACACTCGTACCCGCTATTACGTGCAAGTAGGGGCTGACGAGAAGGTAGAAGATTGGTCCGATCAGCGTTTTTGGGATGAATTGAAATCTCGCCTTCCTGAAGAAACTGCTGCGCGACTGATTACTGGCCCGTCAATTGAAAAAAGCATAGCGCCCCTGCGAAGCTTCGTTGTTGAACCTATGCAATATGGGCATCTGTATCTCGTCGGAGACGCCGCTCATATCGTTCCTCCAACGGGTGCCAAAGGATTGAACCTGGCGGCCAGTGACGTCAGTACCCTCTACCAGATTCTTCTCAAGGTGTACCGGGAAGGTCGTGGCGACTTGCTTGAGCGTTACTCTCAGGTTTGCCTCAAGCGTGTATGGAAAGCCGAGCGCTTTTCCTGGTGGATGACCTCAATGTTGCATAAGTTTCCTGGAACGGACGCCTTCAGCCAGCGCATGCAGCAGACCGAACTCGAATACTTCGTCGGCTCTGAAGCCGGCCGTAAAACCATTGCGGAAAACTATGTTGGTCTCCCTTACGAGCCGATTGAATAGTGATCCCAACTCCCTTGGCGATGGTGCCAAGGCGGTTTTTTACAGCAGGCAGAAGCTACGCGTTCCACGGCGTTAGTGGCCCTGCCTAATCGGAGAGCTTTACCAAAGTTTCTCGCTGTCGGCGCGCCCTCCACAAGAGGGCCGTTATCTTACCTCTGTGCATGTCCGAAGGTCGTTGCTACCCGCAGCGATCTACATGGCACCGAGATTGCGATCTGCGAGCTCGGAGTGGCGTTATCGTGGATGGGCTGAGTAAACCATTTATCGTAGATGGCGTTGATTTCGCCCGAGACGAA
>NZ_JALJRO010000028.1:0-55899 GCF_024519635.1 Pseudomonas sp. Pse1 | reverse complement strand
ACAGTTTGGATTGCGGTTGAGCGCAAATTCCACGTCCGCCGCGAATCCCCTGTAGGAGCGAGCCTGCTCGCGATGGGGCCAGCACATTCACCATCATCGGTGACTGACACACCGCATCGCGAGCAGGCTCGCTCCTACAGTTTGGATTGCGGTTGAGCGCAAATTCCACGTCCGCCGCGAATCCCCTGTAGGAGCGAGCCTGCTCGCGATGGGGCCAGCACATTCACCATCATCGGTGACTGACACACCGCATTCGCGAGCAGGCTCGCTCCTACAGTTTTGATCGCTGCCGAACACAGAATCTGCATCCACATAGATCCACTGTGGGACCGAGCCCGCTCGGGAAGAGGCCAGCACATTCACCATCACCAGCGACTGACACACCGCCTTCGCGAGCAGGCTCGCTCCTACCGTTACAAGGATCAGCGAACGCGAATTTTCGGATCACCTGCCCCGCGCCGCAGGGTGGTCAGGAAACCCTCCAGCGGTGCCGGTTCGGCGATTTGTGGCAGGGCGTCCTTGTCCGGGCGTTGGGCCCAAAACGCGTCCCAGGACGGAAACAGCTCGTGGAAGCTGCCGGCGTAGGGTTCGCGCCCGGGCCAGCGCATTTTCAGGCCGCCGATTGGCGGTTTGTTGAGGTCGGTGGCGTACCAGTAGCACGGCAAGCGGCGGCGGAAGCACCAGCGCCCGTCGATCCGCTCGTAGTCGTCCCAGTAGAGCATCTGCATGATCACCCACTCAGGCCCGGTCTCATGCTCGTTCTTCGAATAGACCACGCCGGTGGCGTGGTCGGCATCGCTGAATTCGATGATGTGCTGGCCCAAATGATGGGAGGTGCCGTGGAACTGCTTGCGCATGGTTTCATCCAGCCACGCCTTGAGGTGCGCGCGACCGCTTTTGTCGCGACCGACCCGCACGTCCGGGGCGAAGCAGTTGGCCATGGCGTCCATGTCGCGCATGTCCAGGGCCAGCGCGTACTTGCCGGCCAGTTGGCGGATCGCATCCAGCGATTCCAGGCGGTCGATACGCGCCAGCATGCTGTCGTTGTCCTGGCTCATCAGTCGAACACCGTGTACAGGTCCGAACCGCGCCCGCCATCCACCGCCAGACTGGCGCCGGTGACGTACGAAGCCTCGTCGCTGGCGAGGAACAGAATCGCGTTGGCCAACTCCACCGGCAAGCCGACCCGCTTCATCGGGATGACTTTCTCGGTATTGCCGCGCGCCTTGGCATCACCGAGCATGCCGGCGGTGGCCGGCGTATCGACCACCCCCGGGATGATCACGTTGCAGCGGATATTGTCCGGCGCGCCTTCGCTGGCCGCCGCCCGGCTGAAGTTGATCACTGCCGCCTTGGCCGCCGAGTAGCCGGCCATCCACGCGGTGCCGAACAGGCCGCAGATCGAGGCGATGTTGACGATCGAACCACCGCCCTGGGCCTTCATCAACTGCATCGCGGTACGGGTGCCGAAGAAGGTGCCGTCGACGGTGGTGGCGAAGTTGGCGTGCCAGTCGGCGGTGCTCATGCTGTCGATGCCGCCCCAGGTGTAGGCCATCGCGTTATTGACCAGAATGTCCAGACGGCCGTGCCGTTGTGCCGTGGCTTGCAGTGCCGCGACGTAGGCCTGCTCGTCACTGACGTCGGCCACGGCGATCTCGGCCTGGCCGCCCAGCGCCTGGATTTTCTCCTGCACGCCTTGCAGCGGCTCGATCCGGCGGCCGCACAGCACCACCGTGGCGCCTTCCTCGGCGAAGCGCAGCGCGGTGGCTTCGCCGATGCCGGAACCGGCGCCGGTGACGAAGGCAATTTTTCCTTGCAGACGGTTGCTCATAGTCGTTACTCCCAGATCAGATAAAGGCCATGCCGCCGTTGACCGCAACGTTCTGCCCGGTCATGAAACTGGCGTCTTCGCTGGCGAGAAATACTGCGACTCTGGCGATCTCGTCGGTCTCGCACATGCGCCCCAGCGGCACGTTTTTCAGCAGCGTCTGCATGTACTCATCAGGAATGCCGGCCATCATCGGCGTGTTGGTCGGGCCCGGCACCAGGGTGTTGACGCGAATGCCGCTGGCGGCCAATTCGCGGGCGATGGAACGAGTCAGACCCATCACCGCGGCCTTCGAGGCGCAGTAGTGGCTGGGGCCGTCGCCGGTCAGCGCGGCGGTGCTCGACAGGTTGATGATCGCCCCCTTGCGACCGCCCTTGATCATCAGCTTCGCCCCTTCACGGCAGCACAGGAAGGTCCCGCCGAGGTTCACCCCGATCACCCGCGCCCAACTGTCGTCGGGGGTTTCGAGGAAGCTGTCGAGAGCGCCGACACCGGCGTTATTGACCAGCAGATCGAGTCCACCGAAATGCGCTTCAGTCTGGCCCATGGCATCGGCCACGGAGGCGCTGTCAGCGACGTTGCAGGCCAATGCCAACACCTGATCGCCAAGGTCGGCGAGGCTCTCGGCCAGGGCCGCCTGGTTCAGGTCGACCGCTACCACCTTGGCGCCCTCGGCGACAAATCCACGGACGATGGCCTGGCCCATGCCCTGCCCGGCGCCGGTCACGAACGCCACTTTATTGAGTAACTTCATCAGCAATCTCCAGATGTGCAAATACGCTGCGACCCGCTGCCCGTGCAGTGGCGCCGTCCCCTGCATGATTAGCGGCGAAGGTCGGGACCGGCATCGTCCGATGGGACTAGCGCCGCGTGGTCTGAACGGACGATGCCGGCAACACCACCCGGGGCCAGCATGCACAGAGCACATCGCCTCGGGCGCAACGTTCCCCTTCAACAGCGCGCCCGAGGCGACTGTGCTCTTCCCATTCGCAGAACCTGGAGCACCCCCATGAATCAACCCTTAGACCTGCCCTTGCCCATCGGCCATTACGCGACGCTGCCCAACAGCGGCTTGCGCCTGCACTACCTGGACGAAGGCACCGGCCCGGTGGTCCTGTGGCTGCACGGCAGCGGCCCGGGTGCCAGTGGCTTCAGCAACTTCAAGGGCAACTTCCCGCAATTCGTCGCGGCCGGTTATCGCAACATCGTCCTCGACCTGCCGGGTTTCGGTCGCTCGGACAAGCCCGAGGACGCGCAGTATCACCTGGACTTTTTCGTCGACTGTGTGTCGGCGTTCCTTGAGGCTATCGGCGTGCGCCGCTGCACCCTGCTGGGCAATTCGCTGGGTGGCGCCATCGCCCTGGGCCTGGCGCTGCGTCAGCCACAATTGGCGCAGAGCCTGATCCTGCTGGCACCAGGTGGGGTCGAAGAGCGGGAAACCTACTTCCAGATGGCCGGCATCGTGCGCATGGTCAGTTTGTTCAGTGCCGGCCCCATCGGCATGGACGAGATGCGCAGCATGATGCGCCTGCAACTGTTCGATGACTCGATCCTGCCGGACAGCCTGCTGCAGGAACGGGTGGCGGTGGCGGTGACCCAGCCGAAGAATCTGTTTAGCACCATGCTGGTGCCGAATATGGAAACCCGCCTGGGCGAGATCCAGTGCCCGATCCTCGGTTTCTGGGGCAACAACGATCAGTTCAACCCCATCAGCGGCGCCCAGCGCATCATCGACGGCGCCGCGAATGCGCGCTTCATCGTCCTCAACCGCTGCGGGCATTGGGTCCAGGTAGAGCATCGGGAATTGTTCAACCGCAGCTGCATTGATTTTCTGCAGAACGGGTGATCAGCAAACACCATGCCTCCCTTGTGGGAGCGAGCCTGCTCGCGAATGGGCCATCACATGCGCCATCTCTGGTGACTGATCCACCGCCTTCGCGAGCAGGCTCGCTCCCACAGGATCTGCGGCCGATCACGAGATCGCCCGCGATGAGGTCCGCAGATCAGACCGCTTTCAACTCCCCGCCGGCTGCCGATTCAGCTCCGCATCCCCCGGTTTGTTCAGCACGCAAGAAGTCCCGCCCGGGGTGTACATCATCGCCACGCAGCGGTTGCAGGCGGTGCAGATCGAGTCGCGACTGGCGCCGCTGGCGAGTTTGTCGACATAGTCATTTTCCGCCAGCAGCACCCGGCCCATGGCGACCAGGTCGAAGCCCTCGGCCATGATCCGCTCGATGCTCGCCAGGCTCTTGGCCCCACCCAAATACGCCAGCGGCATCTTCACCGCCGCCCGCACCTTGCGCGCATGCTCGAGCAAATACAGCTCGCGGAACTCCACTTCCGGTTCGGTGCGACGCTGAATCGCCATGGCCAGGGCGATGATCTTGTTCTTCTGCTGTACGCGGTTTTCCTTGGGGAACGAGGAGCCGAACATGGTGGTAATCGATTCGGCATTCATCCCGGCGCTGAGCACCAGCAGGTGCGCGCCCTCCTCTTCCAGCATGCGGGCGATCTGCGCACCGTCCTCGGCCGTGTTGCCGGAACGGGCGCCTTCGGTGACGCTGTATTTGCAGATCACCGCCATCTCGTGGCCCACCGCATCGAGCACCGCGCGCAGCACCCGGCGCGGAAAGCGCAGGCGATTTTCCAGGCTTCCGCCGTACTGGTCGCGACGCTTGTTGTACATCGGCGAAATGAACTGACTGAGCAGGTAGCCGTGGCCCATGTGGATTTCCACCGCATCGAAACCCGCCTGGCGCGCCAGGCGTGCGCCCTGGGCGAAGTCGCGGATCACCTGCTGCATGTCGGCCTCGTTCATTTTTTGCTTGAGGAACATGCCGCTCATCATGCCGATCTTGTTGAAACCACCGCTGGCGGACAACGGACGCTTGGTCGAACGCTCGCGGATAAAGGTAAAGCAGCCGCCGTGGGTGATCTGCGCGCTGACCAGGCCACCGGCCTGGTGCACGCCCTCGGTCAGCGCGCGAAAGTGCGGCAGGCTGGACTGGCTGAGGGTCAACTGGTTGGGCAAGGTGCGCCCGTCGTCGCTCACCGCGCAGTAGGCAACGGTGGTCAGCGCCGTGCCGCCGGCGACCAGCGCCGAATGCAGCTTGACCAGTTGTTTGGAAGGCACGCCGCCGGCGCTCATGCCCTCGTTGGTGGCGGCCTTAATGAAGCGGTTTTTCAGGGTCAACGGGCCGATCTGCACAGGGCTGAACGGTGACGGGGTCGGACGTGAGTTCATGACAGGCCTCTCATTATTGTTATGGCTAAAACAGACGGCGGCGCCACAGGGTGACGCCGCCGGGATCATCAGAAGCTGTACTTGGCGTTGAGCGACAGGTAGTCGCGGTCCGCCAGCAAGCGGCCCTGAGCGACATCCGGCGAACTCAGGTAGGCGACATAAGTCATGCCGATCTGGAAATTGCCCAGGTACTTGAAATCGCCGCCCAGGGTCAGGCGTTTCTCGTCGCGCCCCAGGCCCTGATAGGCACTGCCGTCGACGTTCTGGGTCCACACCACTTTGGTGCTCAGGTCGAGGCCGGTGGCCACCGACGGATAGTCCATGTAGGCACCGATGCCGAGCAGGGTCGAGCCGCGGGTCTGGGTGTCCGACTCGAAATTGTCGAAGGTACCGTCGACGCCAGGCCCGCCGCCGCTGATGGTCAGTTTGTCGACCCCGGCGATGCGTTGGTGCACCACTTCGGCCATGAAGGTGGTCTGCTGCGCCAGCAGGCTCGGGCCAAGGATGTAGGAGGTGTTGAGGTTGCCCTGCCAGATCTGCCCGGTGGTCGGCGCACCGCTGGCCAGGTACACCGCGGCGCCGTCGCGGTAGCTCAGGTCGCCGGCGTACTGCACCGAGTCGCCGACCTTGGAACTGAAGCTGATACCCGTCAGCTTGACGTCTTCGAAGTAACCCAGGCGATAGGTCATCGCTTCGCCGGTGTGTCCGATGTTTTTCAGCGAGGAATAACGGGTGGTGCCGGTGAAGTCGAAAAACATCGAGCCGACACGCTCGTTGTAGCGGTAGTGGAACACACCGACTTCGGTGTTTTCGGTGATCCGATAGCGTACGCCGAGGCCCCATTGGCCGCTGTCGCTGGCGTCCTTGTCACCGGCAAAGGCCACCGCCGCACCGTTGGGCAGGCTGCTGACCTGGCCGCTGCCGAGGCGAAAGAACTCGGCGCCCGGGCCAAAGGTGTCGCTGCCAAAATAATCCCCCACCGGGTTGAGATCGGTTTTCTCCCACTCGTACTGGTAGTAGCCCACCAGCGCCAGGTCTTCGTTGAGCGACCAGGAGCCCGAGACCTGGCCCACCGGCAGATAGGAGTCCTTGGCCTCGGTACCCGGAACGTTGAACTTGGTCGCATCCACCGGCGCCTGACCCTGGCTGATGTTCGACCAGAACAGGCTCTCGCCCCAGGCCACCAGGTGGCGGCCGGCCTTGAGCGACAGGTACTGGGTCTCACCGACATCGAAGTTGCCGTAGACATAGGCATCCAGCAGACGCGCGCGGCCACCGCTGAGCTCGCGGGTCTTGTCGCTGAAACCGTCGTTATGCCCGAGCTTGTTCACCGTGTCCGGCGAGTCGTTGGCGTTGCGCTGGTGATAGGCGTCGTCATAGAAATGACTGCCGCGCAGCACCGCACCGAGATTGTCGTGCTTGAGCTGCAATTCGCCGAACAGGCTCAGGCGATTGTTGATCAACGAACCGCGCTTGAAGTTGCGCGTGCCGTCGTCGTTGTTCGGGTCGTTGAGGTACTGGCTGGCCTGCTTGGCGGTGCGCATGGAGGCGGTGTAGTTGACCGTCAGGGTCGAATCCAGGGTGGTGTCCTCGCCCAACTGCAGGCTTGGCCCGGCGCTGGCCGCGGCGCTGCCGAGGGTGATGGCGGTGGCCAAAAGCGTGCGAGCGTAAGCCGGCCTCCCCGAACGTCGCGCAACCGTGTTTCGCGTAAACATGCTCCTCTCCTTTTTTGTTGTTGTGGTTACTGGTGCCGCCACAGCCTGAAAAAAACCGTCGGCACGCACATCGTCCGTTTGGTGAAACCTCCTCGTCTCAGACCACCGCGTCGGCCAGCGCCGCGCGCAATTCGTTCTTCGCGACCTTGCTTGACGGGTTCAGCGGCAAGGCGCTGAAGAACCGCACCTGGCGCGGCACCTTGTAATTGGCCATCTGCTCACGGCTCCAGGCGATCAATTGCGCTTCGTCCAGCAGCGCGCCGTCGCGCAACACCACACAGGCGCAGCCAACCTCGCCCATGCGCTCATCGGCAATGCCCACCACCGCGACCTGGGCAATGGCCGGATGGCGGATCAGCGCCGCTTCGATCTCCGCCGGGTAGCAGTTAAAGCCGCCGACGATAAACATGTCCTTGAGGCGATCGGTGATGATCAGGTTGCCGGCGGCATCAAGGCGCCCGACATCGCCGGTGTGCAACCAGCCGTCGCTGTCGATAGCTTCGGCGGTGGCCTGGGGGTTCTGGAAATAGCCCTGCATGATGTGGAAGCCGCGCAGGCAGATTTCCCCGGTCTGCCCGGCGTCCAGCGCCTGGTTTTCGGGGTCGCGGATGCTCACTTCGGTACCGGCGATCGGGCGGCCGCTGGTGCCGGCGATGACCTGCGCCGAGTCCTGCGGATCGCAGATGGTCGCCAGCCCGCCGCACTCGGTCAGGCCGTAGGCGGTGGTGACCACGGCAAAACCCAGCTCGTTGCGCATGCGCTCGATTAGGCTCGGCGGAATGCTCGCCGAACCGGTGACGGCAATGCGCAGGCTCGACAGATCGGTCTGCTTGAGTTGCGGATGGGCCAGCAGCGACAGGTACAGGGTCGGCGCGCCGGGCAGCACACTGATGCGCTCACGGGCGATGCGCTGGAACACCTGCTCGGCATCGAACACCGCATGGGGCAGGATAGTCGCCCCGCCAATCAGGCAAGTCAGCCAGCCGGCCTTGTAGCCAAAGGCGTGAAAAAACGGATTGACGATCAGGTAGCGGTCACCCGGCAGCAGGCCGATGACTTTCACATATTCGCTGAAGGCCCGCAGGTTCTGGCCATGGCCGCTCATCACACCCTTGGGTTTGCCGGTGGTACCGGAGGTGAACAGCAGGTCGCACATGGCCTCGGGACTGATTGCCATGGCGCGCTGCAAAGCCCGTTCGACATCGACGGTTGCGGCGCCCAGCAGGAACTGTTCAAGGCTCAGGTCCGTGGCCAGCGCCGGTGCATCGCCTTCGAAAATCAGCAGATGCTCAAGGCTGGCCGGACGATGGGCTGCCAGCAGCGTCGGGTAGTCGACGTTGAGGAAACGCTGCTGGACAAACAGCACCCGGCAGCCGCTGCGCTCCAGCACATCGGCGGCCTCCAGGCCCTTCATCCGCGTGTTGATCGGCACCAGCACCGCGCCGACGCATTGAATGCCCAGCGCGGCGAGAATCCACTCGGCGCTGTTCGGCGCCCAGATGCCGACGCGGTCCCCGGCCTGGATGCCCAGGGCCATCAAGCCTCGGGCAAAGGCCATGACCCGCTCAGGCAACTGGGCGAAGTCGATGCACTGGCCGTTGTCCTCGATGGCGGTGCGCCCGGCAAAACGTTCGGCGCTGGCGAACACCAGTTGGGCCAGGGTGACAGGGGGTGCGGCGGGGTTCAGGCTCTGATTCATCGTGGGCTCGGGCTCATTCGGGAAAGCGGATACGCAATTGCGCGCTGGTGGGCACGGCCTGACAGGCGAGGATCCAGCCATCGGCCAGCTCGCCGCTGTCCAGGGCGTCGTTGAGCAGCATCTCGACTTCGCCGCTGTCCAGGGTGCACATGCACGAGGCACAACCACCGACGCGGCAGGCGCTGGGCGGTTTGAGGCCGGCACGCTCCATGGCGGCGAGCACGGTTTCGCCGCTGTCGCAGGGCAACTCGAAATCCTCGCCATCCAGGCGCACCGCCAACTGCGCGGCCACCGCTGCCTCGCTGCTGCTCACTGGCAGTTGCTCACCCTCGCCGGGCAGCGAAACGAAGCGTTCGACATGCACTCGGTACTCCGGCATGCCGAGGCTTTTCAGGGCGCTGACGCTGGCGTCCATGAACGGCCCCGGACCGCAGATAAAGGCCTCGGCATCGATAAACGGCCGCGCCAGTTCCGCCAGTTGGCCGACGCTGGGGATGCCTTGCACCGAGTCGAGCCAGTGCAGCACTTGCAGGCGCTGGGGATGGACGCTGGCGAGGAACTTCAATTCCTCCTTGAAAATCACCGAGGCTTCATCGCGGTTGGCGTAGATCAACAGCACCCGACCGCTGCCGGCGAGCAACGCCGAACGCAGGATCGACAGCACCGGCGTCACCCCGCTACCGCCGCCGAACAACAGCAGGTGGCCGTCCAGATTGCGCGGCACGAAAACCCCGGCCGGTGGCAGCACCTCAAGAATCTGGCCTTCCTGCAGTTCACGGCACAGCCAGTTGGAGGCGCGTCCGTCCTGCACCCGTTTGATGGTGATGCGCAATGGCTCATCCAGCAGTGGCGTGCTCGACAACGAATAACAACGGGGCAGCCAACCGCCCTCGTAGGGCACGCGCAAGGTCAGGAACTGTCCGGGTTGATAACGAAAACGTTCGCCCAGGTGCTCGGGCACGTCGAATACCACCGAGCAGGCGTCGGCGGTTTCCTCGATCACTTGCGCCACGCGCAGGGGAAGATAATGGTTCATAGCTCAGGTACTCATGACCACCGGCCCGTACGACACGAGCCGGTGTAAACCCAATGGGGTCAAACCGCCGTGCAGGCTTCAGACATAGGGGTCGGGGTTGGGCAGGCCGAGCATCACCGCGCCGTAGCTGCGTCCGTAGGCCATGTAGTTGTTGGCGATATGCCCACGGGCCTGGTGCAGGTCACGGAACAGCCGCGCCACCGGATTGGTGTTGTACAGCCCGGAGGCGGCCATGCTGCGCAGCAGGTCATTGGCGCGCTCGGCGCAGATGTTGGTGACGTAGGCCGACTGGTAGCGGTACAGCAGGCGGGTCTCAGTGTCCGGGTAGTCGCCGGCACGGGCCAGGTCCATCAGGTGCTGGTAGTTACGCTCGAGCACCAGGCGCAGGCTGTCGACGGTGATCATCGCCTCGGCCACAGCGGTTTGCGCCACCGGATCATCGGCAGTGCGCGCGCCATGCTTGCCGATGTGCTTGGCGGCGTTGTCGCGGAACTCGTTGATCGCGCCTTGCAGGGCGCCAATCGCCGAGGTTGATACCGCGCGGGAGAACACCTGGGCGAACGGTATCGCGTAGATCGGGTTGGTATTGACCAGACGCCCCGGGGTCGCTTCGAGGGTCCAGTTGTTGGTGCGTTGCACGCGATGGGCCGGGACAAAAACGTCCTCAACCACGATGTCGTGGCTGCCGGTGCCGCGCAGGCCCATCACGTCCCAATTGCGCTCGATGCGGTAGTCACTGCTCGGCAACAGGAAGGTACCGTGCTCGGCCGCCAGTTCGCCGTCGGGTGGCAGGATGCCGCCGAGGAACACCCATTGGCAGTGTTCACTGCCGCTGGAGAAACCCCAGCGTCCGCTGATCCGGTAGCCACCTTCGACCACTGTGACCTGAGCCGCTGGCATATAAGTCGAGCAAATCAGCGCGCTGTGGTCATCGCCCCAGACTTCGCGCTGGGTTTCGATCGGGTAACGCGCCAGTTGCCAGGGGTGAACGCCCATCACACCGTAGATCCAGGCGGTGGACATGCAGCCCTCGGCGAGGATGGTCTGGATCTCGAAGAAGGTCCGCGGGTCCACTTCATAACCGCCAAACGCCCGTGGCTGCAGAGCCCTCAACAATCCGGCGGACTGCAATTCGAGGACGCTTTCCACCGGCACTTTCAAATCCTTGTCGGCCTGCGCCGTGCGTGCCTTGAGCATCGGCACCAGACGCCGCGCACGGTCCAGCAGATCACACTCGTCCTGGGTCTTTTCTCGCATGCTGTGCATCACTCAATTCTCCCGATCTCACTGCGCCACTGCGCGAGTTGAGGGGGATCATCGGGTTGCGGGGGGGATTCGTTCATCGTCAAAGCGGACTAGGGGTGTACATATCCATTCCTGCGGTAACGCCCGCTTACCGTGGGAGCTGGCTTGCCAGCGATGGCGATCTATTTGTGTACATATCCATTCCTGCGGTAACGGCTACTTATGGTTTCGCCCTTACGGCGACTCCCTTTTTTACAAGCGCCGAAAAAAGGAAGCAAAAAACGCTTGCCCCAACATCCGGCCCCCTCGCTTAGGCTCGGCGTACCTTCGCTCCGGCATCCATCCGTGGGTCATCGCCTCCGGTTGGCTTCGCTGGCACCTCCTCTCGATGACTGCGGCTACGCCGCAGCGCGCTACGCGCTCCCCCCGGATGAATGCCTCCACTCAGCCTTCTGTAACGGGGCCGGTGAATCAAGATCACCAGCAACCGAGGCGGCCTACCGGCCGGCCTATGCAGGAAAGCCGGCGCAGCTCAAAAACCTGTGGGAGCCAGCCTGCTGGCGATGGTCGTTTACGATGACGAAGCTGTCCTGGATGTACGCGGCGGCCTCAGGTTTTTCGCTGCGATGCGGCGTCCCGACAAGCCAGCGCCTACAGTTGATCGGCGATTGCAATCCCAGGCACCAACGCTAGTCCATTAAGACGATGCCCTTCCCTCCCGCCACAGCGATATTGAGCCCATCAACCACCGACCCCACGGAGCAAGGGCCCATGAGTATTTTGCAGCGTTTCCAGATGCCCGGCAGCGTCGCCATCGTCACCGGCAGTGGCCGGGGGATTGGTCGGGCGATTGCCCTGGCGTATGCCGAAGCCGGTGCCGATGTGGTGTGCTCGGCACGGTCGCTGGCCGAGGTCGAGGCGGTCGCCGAGGAGGTTCGCGGACTCGGTCGACGCGCGCTGGCCATTGCCTGTGACGTCAACGATGCCGGGCAACGCCAGGCCCTGGTGCGCCAGAGCGTCGAACAACTCGGGCGCATCACCCACCTGGTCAACAACGTCGGCGGCGGTGGCCCCAACGACCCGCTGAGCATGCCCCCCGAACAATTCGCCCAGGTGCTGACCTTCAACGTCGCCACCAGCTACGCCTTCTGCCAATTGTGCGTACCGCTGATGCGCGAGGCCGGCGGCGGCAACATCATCAACATCAGCTCGGTGGCCGCGCGTTACGCCCAGCGCCATTTCAGCGCCTACGGCACCGCCAAGGCCGCCCTCAGCCACCTGACCCGCCTGCTGGCCCAGGACTTCGCGCCACAGATCCGGGTCAACGCCGTGGCCCCCGGCCCGACCTTGACCGAAGCGCTCAACGGCGTAATGCCCAGCGCCATGCGCGAAGTCATGGAAAACAACACCCCGCTCAAATGCCTGGGCAGCCCGCAGGACATCGCCGCCGCCGCACTCTACCTGGCCAGCCCGGCATCGGCCTGGGTCACCGGCAAGGTCATCGATGTCGATGGCGGTGCCGACTCCTCGGTCTGGCCTGGCTAACGCACTCCTTTGGGCCCGCCCCTGACGCTGTTGGGGCGGGCTTTTTTTTAATCCCCTGGAGCCTTCGCCATGGACGCCCACCTGATCAACGCGCTCGGCGCCGAACTGTTCAACGCCCTGCGCAACCGCCAGACCCTGGCCCCCCTGACCCAACGCTACCCGGACATCACCCTGGAGCAGGCCTACCAGATTTCCCTCCAGTTCCTGCAACGCCGCGAAGCCCTCGGCGAGCGGGTGATTGGCAAGAAAATCGGGGTCACCAGCCGCGCCGTGCAGGAGATGCTCGATGTCCACCAACCAGACTTCGGCTTCCTCACCAACGCCATGCAGGTCGAGGATCGCAGCGATGTCAGCCTGGCCCGCTACAACCTGATCCAGCCGCGGGCCGAAGGCGAAATCGCGTTTATTCTCGGCGAAGATTTGCAAGGCCCGGGGATCAGCGCCGAAGACGTGCTGGCCGCCAGTCAATGGGTGGCGCCGTGCTTTGAAATCGTCGACTCGCGGATCACCGACTGGCAGATCCGCATCCAGGACACCGTGGCCGACAACGCCTCCTGCGGGGTGTTCGCCCTCGGCAGCCAGCGCATCGATCCACGCTCGCTGGACCTGGCCGCCGTGCACATGCAACTGCTGAAAAACGGCGGGCCGGCAGGCGCAGGCCTCGGCTCGGCGGTGCAGGGCCACCCTTGCGCAGCGGTGGCCTGGCTGGCCAATACCCTGGGCGAACTGGGCATTCCGTTCCGCCGTGGCGAAATCATTCTCTCCGGCGCCCTGGCGCCACTGGTGCCGGTGGTCGCGGGTGATCGCATCAGCCTGAGCATGAGCGGCCTCGGTGAAACCAGCCTGCGTTTTGTTCCTTGACCCCTCCCCCTTGAGCGAAAAACCATGAGCAAAAAAATCAAATGCGCGCTGATCGGACCGGGCAATATCGGCACCGACCTGCTGTACAAACTGATGCGCAGCGACGTGCTGGAGCCGGTGTGGATGGTCGGCATCGACGCAACCTCCGAAGGCCTGGCCCGCGCCCGCGAACTGGGCCTGAAAACCACCGCCGACGGTGTTGACGGCCTGCTGCCCCACGTTCTCGAAGACCAGATCCAGATCGCCTTCGACGCCACGTCGGCCTACGTGCATGCGCAAAACTCGCGCAAGCTCAATGCCCTCGGGGTGTTAATGATCGACCTGACGCCGGCGGCCATCGGCCCGTATTGCGTGCCGCCGGTCAACCTCAAGGCGCAACTGGGCCTGGGGGTAATGAACGTCAACATGGTCACCTGCGGCGGCCAGGCGACCATCCCGCTGGTGGCCGCAGTGTCCAGCGTGCAGCCGGTGGAATACGCGGAAATCATTGCCACGGCCGCCTCCAAATCGGTGGGTCCGGGCACCCGCAAGAACATCGACGAGTTCACCCGCACCACCTCCAGCGCCGTGGAAAAAGTCGGCGGTGCAAAGAAAGGCAAGGCGATCATTATCATCAACCCCGCCGAGCCGCCGTTGATCATGCGCGACACCGTGCATTGCCTGACCGAAAGCGAGCCTGACCAGTCGGCAATTACCGCCGCCATCGAAGCGATGATCGCCCAGGTGCAGCGCTATGTGCCCGGCTACAAGCTGGTCAACGGTCCGGTGTTCGACGGCAACCGGGTGTCGGTCTTCATGGAGGTCGAAGGCCTCGGCGACTACCTGCCCAAGTACGCTGGCAACCTCGACATCATGACCGCCGCCGCTGCGCGCACCGCCGAGATGTTCGCCGAGGAAATCCTCAAGGGCGAGCTGGTCCTGCAAGCCACTGCCCAACCCGCCCACGCATAAGGAGCCGACAATGGATCTTCGCGGCAAAAGCATCACCGTTCACGACATGTGCCTGCGCGACGGCATGCACCCCAAGCGCCACCAGATCAGCCTCCAACAGATGAAGGACATCGCCTGTGGCCTCGATGCCGCCGGCGTGCCGCTGATCGAAGTGACCCACGGTGACGGCCTCGGCGGCAGCTCGGTCAACTACGGTTTCCCGGCGCACACCGATGAGGAATATCTGTCGGCGGTGATCCCGCTGATGAAAAAAGCCAAGGTCTCGGCCCTGCTGTTGCCCGGCATCGGCACTGTCGACCACCTGAAAATGGCCCATGAAATCGGAGTCAACACCATCCGTGTGGCCACCCATTGCACCGAGGCCGACGTCAGCGAACAGCACATCTCCCATGCGCGCAACCTCGGCATGGACACCGTCGGCTTCCTGATGATGGCCCACATGAACAGCCCCGAAGGCCTGGTCAAGCAGGGCCTGCTGATGGAAAGCTATGGCGCCAACTGCATCTACCTCACCGACTCCGCCGGCTACTTGCTGCCCCATGACGTCAGCGCCCGCGTCGCCGCGATGCGCACCGCCCTCAAGCCGGAAACCGAGATTGGTTTTCATGGGCATCACAATTTGTCGATGGGTGTGTCCAACTCGATCGCCGCGATTGCCGCCGGGGCTAACCGCATCGACGCCGCATGTGCAGGGCTTGGAGCCGGTGCCGGCAATACGCCGATGGAAGTGTTGGTGGCGGTGTGTGACCGCATGGGTATCGAGACCGGCGTCAGCGTGTTCGGCATCCAGGACGTGGCCGAGGACCTGGTGGTGCCGATCATGGACTTCCCGATCCGCAGCGACCGCGACGCACTGACCATGGGTTACGCCGGGGTCTATGGCTCGTTCCTGCTGTTTGCCAAGCGTGCCGAGAAAAAGTACGGCGTGTCGGCCCGGGAGATCCTCGTGGAAATGGGTCGCCGCGGTATGGTCGGTGGCCAGGAAGACATGATCGAAGACACCGCCATGACCCTGGCCCGGCAGCGTCGGCAGGCATAAAAAGACCTTCTTGATCAACACAACAACTGTGGGAGCTAGCCTGCTAGCTCCCACAAGGCGTATAGGCCATTATCGCCAGTCAGCCACAATCCCCTGCTCCAGCGCAAACGGCTGTGCCGCAATGGTCCGCCGCTGAAACTCAGGAGCCTGTTCGGCGGTCGCCAGCCACAGCATCACCGCCGCCGGTACTTCGGGTGGAGCGCTGCCGGCGCGCAAAGCGATCAAGCCTTTATCACCAATGGTCGCCTTCAGCGCTTCGGTGGTGACTACGCCTGGATTCAGGGTATAGGCACACACACCCTGCGCCCCCAGCTCGGTGGTCAGCACTCCGGACAGCCGCGACACCGCCGCCTTGCCCGCGCCATAGGCATAGCCCCAACCGCCCTTGCCCGCCGCCACCGGTGGATCGCTCTCACCAGCGCCGGAGGTGACGTTGATCACCACCCCGCCGCCGCGCGTCACCATGTGTTCGGTCACGGCCCGGGTCAGTAAGAACGGGGTCAGGATGTAGCCCTGGAACATCCGCTCCAGGGTCTGTGGCTGCAACTCCATGAAGCCGGCGTTGAGGTCGCTACCCTGATAGATCGCGTTGTTGATCAACACATCGATGCGCCCAAACTCGGCCAGCACCGCTGCACAGGCCGCCAGGGCCGAGGCGCTGTCGAGCAGGTCCATCGGCACCACCAGCACCCGGCCGCCCAGCTCGCGCAAGGCCTCGGCGGTGCCGTTGAGACTGCCGGCCAGCGGCGCACCGGCGGCGTCACGCAGGGCATGCTCATGTTGCTCGCCCTCATTCAGCGTGCGTGCGCTGATGGCCACGTCGAAACCGGCGCGGGCGAATGCCAGTGCCGCCTCGCGACCGATACCCCGGCTGGCGCCGGTAATGAATGCCACCTTGTTCATGCAGATTCCTTATTAGAAGCGCGCGGCGCGGACCATGGCGTCCATGCCGCCATCGACAAATACCACGCTGCCATGGACAAACGACGCGTGCGCCGATTGCAGGAACGCTACCACGGCAGCGATCTCTTCGGGTCGACCGGCACGTCCCAGCGGTGCGACAAAATCCCGGGTCGCCTGGCCAAACCGGGCATCGTCCAGCGATGCCTGGTGCAGCGGCGTTTCCACCGCGCCCGGCGCCACCACGTTAAGCCGCAGGCCCTGCTTACCCCACACCACTGCCAGGCGGCGGGCCTGTTGAGTGATCGCGGCTTTCGACGCGGCATAGGCCACATGGGGCTGGCCGAGGCTGTTGGCCAACGCCAGTGCCTGCTGCTCATCGCCCGCCAGCATGGCTTCGATCAGCGGCTGGCCATCCGGCCCGCAATGGGTCGCTGCCACCGAACCGATGACCAATGCCGCCCCCTGTTGACCCCGCGCCAAGGCGCCCTGCAGACCCTCGAGTAACTGACTGACGCCAAAATAATTGACCGCCAACACCAGCCCGCAGTTGGGCGCCGTTACGCCAACCCCGGCGCAGCAGATCAGGCCGTCGAGCACCCCGCCGCTGAGTTCAAGGACCTGATGGATGGCCGCGTCGCGACCTTGCGCAGTCGACAGATCGGCAAGCACTTCGGCGTTACCGCGATCGATACCGATGACCTGATGCCCGGCGGCACGCAGGGCAGCAGCGACGGCCGCGCCGATGCCCGACGCGCTGCCGGTAATAGCTGTTGTTGGCATGGTGGTTCTCCGTGATGGGTCCACCCAGTATCGACAGGGCGCTCACACCGCGGCATCGTCCGGGCAGACTAGAAAACAGCGCAGCGCCGGGCAGGAACGCCCGGCGCTGGAGAGGCAGGATCAAGCCTGGCGATAGACCGGTACGGCCAGCTTGGGCGGCGGCACCTTGATTTTATCCACCACCTTTAGCGCCAGCTTGGGTTTGCCCAGGGCGACCACGCTGTTGAGCATGATCCGCACCAGCTCGGTCTGACGGCGCACGCCGGTCTTGGAGAAGATCGAACGCAAATGCGCCCGCGCGGTGTTGCGGCGGATATTCAGGACTTCGGCGGCCTCCTCCAGCGACAAACCGTTGGCCAACTCCATGGCCAGGGCGGTTTCGGCCCGGGTCAGGTTGAACAACTGCTTGGTCACCACTTCGCTGGCCAGGGATTTGCTCGACGCGTCGCGGATGTACACCAGCGCCGCCGGCTGGCCCTTCTCTTCCGCCCAATCGAGACAGGGAATCGATTCGACCACCACCCCCAGGTTGACCAGTCCCGACGGCCGGGTCACCGACATGGCTTCGGCCCCTTTTGGCGCATCCGGGTCAAAGGCGCCACGGATCAGCCGTTGCAGCTCGCGGTTGTCGCTCGGATAAGTCGCCTCCAGGCGCCCGCCCACCAGCTTCAGGCCGTCAGAGCGGGCAAGAATTTCCTCGGCCACCGGGTTGCTCTGCAGCACGCTGCCGCTCTCGTCGAGCACCAGGGTCGCCACCGACAGGCGGCTGATGGCCTGGGAGTACAACTCGCCGATCGACTCGCTGCGATCCAGCAGGTTATGCAGTTGCGAGGCGCGGCGCAGGTGCGGCAGGAAGCTGGCGCAGAGTGCCCGCTCGTGGCCGCTGAAGTTCGGCGAACGCTTGGGGCGGGTCATGCGAAAGCGCAGTTTGCCGCCGTCCGGGGTGGAAATATCGGCGCCCATCAGGTGATACACGTCATGGGGGCCGCAAAAGGTCTTGAAGTAGCCGTGCTGCTCCCACTGCGTAGCGGTCATGATGTCGTCCACCGTGAACACCTGGTCCAGCGGCTGGTTGCCGAACGGCGAGTTGGTCTGCGGGTAGGTCATGTAGTTGATTTCACCGGCCCCCTCGATCTCGCCGACGATAATCATCAGGCCGGTGTCAGGCTGGTCCGGCACCCGCAGAATCAGGGTGACGAAATTGGCGTCAAAGAGTTTGAGAAAACTCCTGAGGGCGTGGGCCATGCGCTTGGGTTCCAGCGCGCCGTCATAGATCTCCCCCACCAACTCGTTGTAGCGCGTGAGGTCCAGGCCGACACTCGCCAGGGCTTCATGGGTCAACAGAACATCATGCATAGCCTTTACCTCGCACGGGCAAGGACATGGCCTTCCCCTTATTATTGTTATAATTTCGACCCGGGGGAGCTCGGGGCTCCCCGCTCAAATCGCATCTTGCCGGGGTGGCCCTCTATGGGACCGGCCCCAGTTTCTCCAGCCGCCGCGCCGTCCACAAGAGGCCTGCGCGGTTTATTTCTGCGGGCGGTCAGTCCCGCGCCGCCGGACTGTTTTTCAGCGGAAAAGCCCCCTGCACCGGCGCCGCTGCACGCTCGCGCTGGGTTACCAGCGGCCGCCCGCGGTTGAACCAGGCAGCCAGTGCCGGCAGCAGGAAGATCGCCCCCAACACATTGACCAGAAACATGAACGACAGCAGCACGCCCATGTCAGCCTGGAATTTCAGCGGTGCAAAGGCCCAGGTGCAGACGCCGATGGACATGGTCACAGCGGTAAACACTGCAGCGGTACCGCGCTGACACATGGCCTCGTAGAAGGCCTCGCGCAGGTTCGCGCCGCGCAGCATTTCGTGTTGGATGCGCTCATACAGGTAAATCCCGTAGTCGACCCCCACCCCCACACCCAGCGCCATCACCGGCAAGGTCGCGACCTTGAGGCCGATCCCCAGCAGGGTCATCAAGGCATTGCAGAGGATCGCGACGATCGCCAGCGGCACCAGAATGCACAGCACCGCACGGATCGACAAGAAGGTCAGCCAGCAAAACAGCGCCACTGATCCGAATAGCGCAGCGAGCATAATCACTTCGGCGCGCTTGACCGCTTCGTTGGAGGCAGCCATCACCCCGACGTTGCCGCCGGCGAGGAGAAAATCGACCTCGGGCGAGCTGACTTGCGCAATGATCCGCTTGGCCTCGGCGATGACATGGCTGACGGTGCTGCCCTCGTGATCGGCGAGAAACACCAGGATCTGCATCTGCTGGCAACCGTCGGTCACCAGCCCATCATCCGGCACATAAGCCCGGGCGCCCTGGCTCAGGCCACGAGGCGAACCGGGGATCGCCGCCCAGCGCGGGTTGCCTTCGTTATTGCCGGCAATCACCCGCTTGCCCATGTCCGCCACACTCTGGATCGACTGCACACCCGCGACGGTGCGCATGCGGAAATCGAAGGCTTCCACCGCGCGCATCACCGCCGGCGACAGGCAGCCTTCGTCGACGCCCTTGACCTGGACGAACACCGACATCACATCGAGGCCGATCGAGTAGCTGCTGATGATCTTCGCGTTGTCCAGGTTGTAGCGTGAATCGGCGCGCAGTTCCGGCGCGCCGGCACCGATATCGCCCACTGCCAAATCCCGTGCCTTCCAGGCCCCGGCCACCAGCAGCAGCACGCTGATGGCGAACACGCCCAGCGCCGGCCCCGGTTCCGCCAGTGCCGACAGCCGCCACCACAGGCGATGCCGGCCCTGGGGCTTGGCCTGCGCACGGCGCAACAGGCCGGGCTCCAGGCGCAGATAGGAGATGATGATCGGCAACATCAGTTTGTTGGTGATGATCATCAGCATCACGCCGATGCACGCCGTGACCCCCAGTTCGTGGACGATGGGAATGTCGATCAGCATGATCACCGCGAAGCCCAGGGCGTTCATCAACAACGCCAGGGAACCGGGAATGAAGATTTTGCAGAACGCCGAACGTGCCGCCTGCAGCGATGTGCTGCCGGCCAGCACGTCCTGTTTCCAGGCGTTGGTCATCTGCACCGCGTGGGACACGCCGATGGAGAAAATCAGGAACGGCACCAGGATCGACATCGGATCGATACCCAGTCCCAGCAGCGGCAGCAACCCGAGCAACCAGACCACCGGCAACAGCGCGACTACCAGCGCGACCACGGTCAGGCGCAGCGAGCGCGAGTACAGCCACAGCAGCAGGCCGGTGATGACGAAGGCGACCACGAAGAAGCCGATCACCGTGTTCAGCCCTTCAACCACATCGCCCACCAGCTTGGCGAAGCCGACGATGTTGATCTCGATATCGTCACTGTTGTACTTGCCCCGGATCTCTTCCAGGCGCTTGGCGATGTCGACATAGGACACCGACTGGCCGGTCTTGGGGTCGGTGTCCTGCAGGTCGGCGCGGACCATCGCCGATTTCAGGTCGTTGGCCACCAGCCGCCCGACCTGGCCCGAAGCGGCGGTGTTGCTGCGCACTTGCGCCAGGTCTTCAGCGGTGCCGCTGAAACGCGGCGGCACCACCACGTCGCCGAAGAAACCTTCCTCGGTAATCTCGATGTAACGCACGTTGGCGGTGAACAGCGAGGTCACGCTGGGACGGCTGACACCGGAGATGAAAAACACATCGTCGGTGACTTTGCGCAGGGTCTCCAGGTATTCGGCGTTATAGATATCGCCCTCGCCTTTCCAGCGCACGCTGACCAGGAAACGGTTGGCGCCGGTGAAGTAATGGCTGAACTTGAGAAAATTGATCATGTAGTCATGGCGCACCGGAATCTGCTTGTTGAAGCCCGGGTCCAGTTGCGTATGGGTGGCGCTGTAGCCCAGGCCCAGGGTCACCAGGACGAACAGCAACAGCAGCCCCTTGCGCCAGGCCATCAGGTAATCGGCGCAGGTATCGACGCTGCGCGTCACCCAGTGTTTTCCGTGATTCATTACCCGTTTCTCCTTCACTGGGTAGCCTGCGTGGCCACTCGGGCAGCCACGCTGCCACCTGTCCCCTGCAATACGCCGCGCTCGCCGCCGACCAGCAGGCGCGAGCCCACCACCGTCACCGAGGTCAAGGTGCCGAGCCCGGCCAGGCGCTCAACACCCACCAGCGCACCCTTGGCGTTGAGCCGCACCACGGAGCTGCCGGCGCCGACAATCACCAGCCCTGAGTGATCGGGCAGCAGCACATGGCCGTAAAGCGGCAGTTGGTTGCCGACATTGATCTGGGTCCAGCTGTCGCCAAAGTCGTGACTGACGAAGACATGCCCGCGCATGCCGTAGGTCACCCAGTCAGCGTCGCTCAGGCGCACGATGCCGAACAGGGATCCGCTGTAGAACGCCGGCAGGGTCTGCCAGTGCTGGCCGGCATCGGTGGTGCGCAGGACCAGGCCCTGTTCGCCCACCAGCATGCGCCGGCCATCGTCGCCGCCGGCCATGCTGTTCAGGTGCGCGCTGTCGATGTCCAGGGGCCGCGCGGTCCAGCTCTGTCCGGCGTCCAGCGACTGGTAGAATTTGCCGAAGCTGCCGAAGGCCATGACGTTGTCGCCACCGGCGCTCCAGATGCCCAGCAGTGGCTCGCCGAGGTCGCTGTCGTAACGGATCTCGCGCCAGCTGCTGCCAGCGTCTTCGGAGCGCAGGATCCAGCCGTCGTGCCCGACCGCCAGCAAACGCCTGGCGTCGAGGGCGACCACGGCGGTCAAGGTGGCGTTGCGCTGGGTGGCGACAGTAGCCGGCTGCCAACTGACACCCTGGTCGTCGCTGAGCAGAATGCTGCCGCGCTCACCCACCGCCACCACCCGTGCGCCGAGATTGAGCAGACCATTGATCTGCACCCGGTCCGGACGCATGGCCAACACTTCGGCCTGGGGTGGGGTTTTCGGGGAAAAGGTGTAGCCAATGGTCACGGCGACCATCAGGCAGACGATGTAACCGATCACCGAGCGCATGGGCAACGCTCCTGTTCGGGGCACACGTGCGGGGGGCAAGTCATAGGGCCAAATCCTCTTGTTCTTGTCAGGCGCCAGGGCAAGCACTGCGGCGTTGCCTGTGCACCGATAGTCGGCGCAAGGCCGGGGGGGCACATCGTCCAAATGGCTTATGCAAATGGCGTGTGGGGGGGCACGGAGTTCGGAACTGCAGCCGGTACATTCAACAGCCGCTGTGCCAGACACTCCGCCATCGCCAGCAGGCTGGCTCGCACAGGGATTTGGGGGCGATCAGGAAATCCTGGGTGTACCTGGATCCTCTGTAGGAGCAAGCTCGCTCCTACAGAGGGGCGGGGTGGTCACAGAATCGGGGAAATCTGCGGGATCAAGCGATATACAGAATCACCAGATCATTAATCACCGACGGCCTGTCCTGCCCCACCACATGGATATTCAACTCCAGAGTCAGTTGAGTACCCCGCGGCAGCAGTTCGACTTTTTTCACCCGTGCCCGCGAGTGGATGCGTGAGCCGGCCGGGACTGGCGCCGGGAAGCGCAGGCGATCGGAACCATAATTGATCTGGGTGGTGAAGCCGCTGATTTCGAAACCCAACGCCAGCTTCATCCGCGATTGCAGCACCTGCACCAGGGCACCGTGGGCGATGGTGCCGCCGAACGGGCTTTGCAGGCGTGCACGTTCCGGGTCGGTGTGGATCCAGTAGTCATCGCCCGACAACTGGGCAAACGCATCGATCAGCGCCTGATCGACCACCACCACATTGCTCCAGTCGCTGTACTGCTCGCTGACCAACGCCTGCAACGCCGGGCCGTCATTCAAATCGATCTGCCGCGCCGCCGGTTGCTCAGCCGCCACCGGCGTCGGCTCGCGGTCCTGCCCCGACAAGCCCTCAAGGCTGGCCGCATCCTTGTCCACCCCGGTAAAACGCAACAGGCGATTGCCCTTGGCATCCACCTCGGCAAACACCGGCTGCAGCGCCATGCCAATCTTGAGCTCATCCTCTTCAAGCCCGACCAGGTTGGTATTGATCCGCACCCCTTCGGCCAATTCGACCACCGCCAGTTTCTGCGGCATCTCATCAATGAAGTCAGGCAAGGTGGCGATGCGCGTCACGGTGTAGCTGTAAAGCGTCGCAGTGCCGTCGACTTCGCGCCAGGCCAGGTCATGTTCCAGGCACTTGGGGCAATGCCGGCGCGGGTAAAAGTTCCAGTGGCTGCAGGCATTGCATTGCTGGATCAACAGGCGGCGCGCCTTCAGGCCTTCCCAGAAGGGAGCGGAAATCTGCGTGGCGACCGGCATCGGTTTGTTGTTGGACATGTGCTTATGCTCCCTGAAGAATCAATGCGCCCTGCTCGCTCATCACGCCGCCGGTACCGGAGACGTAGACGCTGTCGCAGCGACCCAATTGGCGTTCACCGGCGGCACCGGCGATCTGCGTCACCGCCTCGATCACCTGACTCATGCCACCGGCCGAGGCCGACTGACCGAAACTCAGTTGCCCGCCGTGGGTGTTCATCGGGAAATCGCCGCGCCATGTCAGGTCGTGCTCGCGAACGAACGCCATGCCCTCACCCTTGCCGCAGAACCCGGCATCTTCCAGGGTCAGCAAGGTGGTGATGGTGTAGCAGTCGTAGATCTGCGCGGCATCCACGTCCTTGGGCTTGAGCCCGGCCATGCTGAATGCCTGGCGCGAGGCCGGGCCGATTGGGGTGTTGAGCATGTCCTCGGCATAGGACGGCGACTTGAACGCCAGGTGCTCGCCAAACCCGGTAATAAAGGCCGGACGCTTGCGTGCCCGCGCCGCCACTTCCTTGCTGGTGATAATCAGCGCGGCGCCACCGGCCACCGGCATGACGATTTCGAGGACGTGCAGCGGGTCGGCAACCATCTTGCTCGCCAGCACCTGCTCGATGGTCAATGGCTGGCCGTAGAACATCGCCTGGGGGTTGGCCAACGCGTTGGTGCGCTGGTCGACGGCAATCTTCGCCATCGCCCGCTGGTCATAAGCGTACTGCGCGGCATAGCGCTGGGCGATCATCGCGTAGCCCGTGTTCTGGCCCATATGTCCGTACGGCAGGTCGAACTCCGCTTCGGGCGCGCCGAAGGCCGTGCTGTGCCCGCCAAAACGCATCGAGCGGGCCATCCAGCTCGGGTCCTCGTCAGGACCGAACGGCGCCATGCGCGCCGGGATCACACAGAGCACCGCCTGGCACAGACCCAGTTCGATCGCAGCAGCAGCGCGCCAGACCATGCCCACCGAAGTGCAGCCACCGAGGTCCACCACTTCGGCAAAATTCAGCCGCAAACCCAGGTACTCAGCGGCCATTGCCGGCACGAACACCGAGGCTTCGTGAAAGTGCGGACCGTTGATCACCAGCCCGTCGAGGTCCGAGGCCTTGAGCCCGGCATCACGCAGGGCCTGGGCTGCGAGGTCGGCGACCTGCTCGAGATGGAACATCTTCGGCGCGGTGGCGTATTTTTCCGGTTTGTATTGCGCGCTGCCGACAATGGCCGCGTGTCCTTTGAGTCCCATAGAGCCTCCCTGCCGCAGCGCCGGGCTGCGGCAATGACAAGATAATTGGAAGGCCCGTCAACGCAGCACGGGCCGAGGGTCGATCAGAAGCTGTATTTCGCCGAAAAGGTGGCGTAGTCGCGGTCGGCGAAGGGACGCTTGATCGGGTCCGGTTCGCCGAGGTAGGCGATGTACTTCAGGCCGAGCTCCAGGTTGCCCAGGTACTTGAAGGTGGTCCCGGCGCTCAGGCGACGGTCGCCGGCGACCCCGGCGATGCTGCCGCCCATGGGCGTGGCACCGCTGAACACGTTGGAGAAACTGAACGGCACTTCCAGGTCCCAGCCTTGGGCCACGCCCGGATAGCTGAACGAGGCGCCGACGGTGTAGGCACTGGAGGATTTGGTCTTCCAGCCACTGGGGGTGCTGAAGGTGTAGTCATCGGAAGGCGCCACCAGGCCGGCCACCGAAGGCAGCAGGTTCAGGCCCTGCAGGTTCGGCGCCGCCGAGGTCGCCTCGACACTGTCGACTTGCGTGCGAATGACTTCGGCGGTCAGGGTGGTCTGGCTGGCCCACGGCCGATCGCCGAGGATGCGCATCGCCGACAGCTGCATCTGCTGGCCCTTGCCCTTGGCCGGCACCGCACCGAGGCCGGTATTGACCATCACCGGCACGCCGTCGCGGTACGACCATTCGCCGCCGATCTGCACGTCACCGAGCTTGGTCGAGGCGCTGATACCGGTCAGCTTGATGTCTTCGAAGTACTTGATCCGATAACCGTTGGACGCCATGGCCAGCAGGCCGCCACCGACCGGCAGCGGGTTATAGCCGACCAGCGCAGTGGCCGGGTTCTTGTCGTGATAGTTGATGTGGAACAGCGACAGCTCGAGAGCCTGCACCGGGCGATAGCGCACCTGCACGCCCCACTGGCCGCTGTCGCTTGGATCGTCGGTGCCGCGATAGGCGATTTTCTGGCCGTTGGCGTAGATGAACTCGCGGCCCGGACCGACCACGTCACTGCTCGACAGGTAGCTTCCCACTGGCGGCAGCTCGGTGCCCTTCCATTCGTACTGGACGTAGGCGCCGAAGGTCAGTTGCGGATTGAGGCGGAACGAGCCGGAGAACTGGCCCACCGGCAGCAGCACTTCCTTGACCTCGACCCCGGGCTGCGCAGCCTTGACCGCGTCGGAAGGGTTTTGCACGCCGTTGACGCCCGGGTAGTACAGGCTCTCGCCCCAGGATTCGATATGCCGCCCGGCCTTGACGTCGAGCATGGTGTCGTTGTCGAAACGCCAGCCGCTGAACACATAGGCATCGAGCAGACGGGTACGGCCGCCGCTGTAGTAACGGGTGTCGCTGGTGAACTCGTCGTTGCGCCCGGTCTTGTTCACTGTCGATGGCGAGTCGTTGTCGTTTTCCTGGTGGTAGACGTCGTCGTAAAAGGTACTGCCACGCACCACGGCGCCGTAGTTGTCCTTGCGCAGGATCAGTTCGCCGAGGGCGCCGACACGGTTGGTGGTGAGGCCGCCCTGGTCGAAGTTGCGGTTGCCATCGTCGGCGTTGACCGACAGCAGTCGACGACTCTGGTCGGCCGTGCGCACGCCGATGCCGTAGCTGGTGGTCACTGCCCAGTCCATGGTCAGGCCGTTGTCGAATTCGATCGTATCGCCGGCCCAGGCCGGGCTCGACACCAGCGCCATGGCCGCCGCCAGACTGCTGACCTGAAACACGCTCGAAGCCATGACCCTGGAGTTATTTTTGTTGTTGTTGATCACACTGACTCTCCTCAACGGCAGCCGGGTGGCTGCCTGGACTGTTCAACACGGGCGCCGTGCAACCGGCTCAAAACACCTTGAGCGCAGAAGCCTTGCGCGCTCCCTTTACCGCGCACCGGTAGCGATAAAGCCCCCGGTCCTCTTCCCGCTGCAGCGACCCTTCGGCCACCAGGTAGTTGGCGTGGGCCAACGTTTCGCCAAGGGCCATCAGTTCGTCGAAACGCCCTGACAGCCTGGGAAACAACACGGCCATCAGCTCGAGCACGGTGCGCGGCTCGGCACAGCTGGCCAGCATCTGCGCCAGGTGGCCCTGGTGATGGGCCTCCAGTTGATCCAGGCGCTGATGCAGATTGAAAAACGGACGTTCGTGGGCCGGCAGTACCAGCACGCTGTCGGGCAGACTGCGCAGGTGCTCGATCGACTGCAGCCAGTCGCGCAGCGGGTCGGCCAGGGGCTCGGTGGCGTGCACGCCGACGGTCGAGGTAATGCGCGGCAGCACCTGGTCGCCGGAAATCAGCAAGCCGTCGTCGGCGGCATACAGGCAGGCATGCTCCGGCGAATGACCACGACCGATCACCACCTGCCAGGTGCGGCCACCGATCTGCAGCAGGCTGCCCTCTTGCAGGCGACGGAAATGGTTGAGCGGCGCTGGCAGGAAATGCGCGTTACTCATCACCGCGAACATCTCGCGGCTCTGCGCGTCGCTGACCCCGGCCTTGCGGTAGAAATCGAGGAAGTCCCAGCCCGGCGCCTGATCGGCGGGAAAGCGCACGTGCAGCGACTGGAACTCGTTGACGGTCATGTACACCGGGCACTGGAAACGCTCACTGAGCCAGGCGGCGACGCCGGCATGGTCGGAATGAAAGTGGGTGCAGACCACCGCCCGCAGCGGCAGGCCGCCACAGACTTCGCTCAGCACCCGGTCCCAGACCTCGCGGCTCTGCTCGGTGTTCATCCCGGTGTCCACCGCTACCCAGCCGTCGCCATGGCGCAAGAGGTAGAGGTTGATGTGATCGAGGCGAAACGGCAGCGGCATGCGCAACCACCACACGCCGGGTGCCACCTCACGTGCCTGGCCGGACTCCGGCGGCTGCACCCAGGGATAGCGCAGGCCGTCGCGCAGTTCATGGCCGTTGGCGTCGAGTTCAGTCATTGCCGGTCACCGCGAAGGGCGCGAGGCCGGCGCGGGCCAAGGCTTCTGGCGAATAAGGCACGTAGCTGCGCGCGGCCTCGTCGCGGATGAACAGTGGATCGGTACAACGCCGCGGGCAGTACCCCTGGCGTTGCAGATCGACCTTGCGCAGCTTGAAGCTGGCAGTCAGGTCGGCGGCCTGGGTGACCCGCACGAACACCGGCGCGGCATAACGCGGCAGGCGTGCATCGGCCAGCTCGAACAGCGCCGCCGGATCGAAATCACAGCCGGCCTGCATCAGCACCGCGGCCATGCCGGCACGCCCTTCCTGGCCCGGCACCTGCACGCCATAGACGTTGATCAGCTCCAGACCCGACAGATCGCCGAGGCCGTCGGCGACTTCCTGGGTCGAGACGTTCTCGCTTTTCCAGCGGTAGGTGTCGCCGATGCGGTCGACGAAATAGCAATAGCCCTCGGCGTCCTCGCGCAGCAGATCGCCCGAGCTCCAGTAGGCATCACCGTCGCGGAACACGTTGCGGCGGATCTTGCTTTCAGTGGCTTCGCTGGAGGTGTAACCCTCGAAACGCCCGCCACCGATCTCCGGATGATCAACGATAAAGCCCATGGCTTCGCCGACCTCGCCGACCTTGCAGACCTGGTAGAAGCCGTGCTCGTCCCGTGGGTGGCAGTCGTTCTCGACGTCGTAGCGCACCAGGCGCAGGTTGGTCTTGTTCCAGTCCGGCACCCGTCCGCAGGAACCGAAGTAGTTGTCGACGTTGATCACCGCAGCATTCGCTTCGGTGGCGCCCCAGCCTTCGAATACCTGGATCGGCCCAAAGCGCTCCAGCCAGCGCTGCCAGGTGTCCGGCGCGAGCCCGGCGCCGAGCATGCAGCGCAGGCTGTGCTCGCGCTCACCGTCGCGAACCGGCTGGTTGAGCAGGTAGCGGCAAATCTCGCCGATGTACTGGAAGATGCTGATGCGATAGCGCGCTACGTCGATCCAGAATTCACGCACGCTGAACTTGCGGCGCACCACAATCGCCGCGCCGGCGCGCAGGGCGGTAGAGGTCACCGAGGTGGCGGCGGCGCCGTGATACAGCGGCAGGCAGCAATAGAACACGTCGTCCCGGGTGACGTTGAGGGTGACGTGCATGACGTCGCCCGAGGACATCCAGCGCATGTGGCTGTAGCGCGCAGCCTTGGGCAGGCCGGTGGTGCCAGAGGTAAAAATCAGCAGGGTCGGCGTCTGCGCTTCGATGTGCGCTCGAATATCGCGTGGGAATGCGCTGCGCGGGGCTTGCGCGAGACGCGTGTCGAAATGCCCGTCGACGCCTTTGGGCAAGGCGCCGCTCCAGGGATTCTCGGCATCGCGGATCAACCAGCACGGCAGCTCCGGCATGCCTTCGGTGGCCTGGATATTGGCCAGGCATTCCTCGCCCACCAGCAAGGCCTTGGCCTCGGTGGTCTGCAGTGCATGCAGCAACGGCTTGCCGCTGACCTGGGTGTTGATGAACGCCACCACCACCCCGAGCTTGACCAGGCCGAACCAGCTGCAGAAAAACGCCGGGCGGTTCTCCATGGCCAGGGCGCAGACATCGCCGGCGCGCAGGCCGTTGGCGTAGAAGGTGTGGGCCATCTGGTTGGCCCGCGCATCGACCTCGGCGTAGCTCAGGATCTGTTCGCCGTAGATCAGCAAGGGCCGCTCGCCCTGCTCCAGGGCCTGTTGCTCGAGGCGATCGGCCAGGGTGTAGAGGTCGCGGGGCTTGATCAGCCCGGCAGCGGCCGAACGTTGGTCGAGCAAGGCCTGGGTCTGCTCACGTGGCACCGGGTGACTCACCAGACCGCTGGGTAATTGCTGCTGGTTCATCGCGCACGCTCCTGGCTGACGGGGTAGTCCGAGTAGCCGGCGGCGCCCGGGGTGTACAGGGTCTTGCGATCGAAACGGCTCAGTTCCAGGCCACGACGCAGACGTTCCACCAGGTCCGGGTTGGCAATAAAATGACGACCGAACGACACGGCAGCCCCCTCGCCCGACGCGAGGGCGGCGCTGGCCGAAGGACCGTCGAAACCGTCATTCAGAATCAGTTGATGCGGGCTGTGCTGGCGTGCCAAAGCAAAGGCATCCAGGCCTTCCAGCGGCGAGCGCATGATGTGCAGGTAGGCCAGAGGCAAGTGCGCCACCGCCTGGCAGAGGGCGGCGGCGGTGGCGGCCGGGTCCTGGTCATCGATGTCGTTGTAGGGGTTGCCTGGGCACTGGCGAAACCCCACGCGACCGGCGCCGATGGCGTTGGCCATGGCCTCGATCACGTCCTTGGCAAAACGCACCCGGCTGTGGGCATCGCCGCCATATTCATCGTTGCGCTGATTGCTGCCCGAGGCCATGAACTGCATCGGCAGGTAGCCACTGGTGCAGTGCAGTTCGACCCCGTCGAAACCGGCCTGGCGCGCATTCAGTGCGGCCTGGCGGTAATCGTTGATGACCTGATTGATGGCGTACAGCGTCAGGGCTTCGGGCTCGTCGGTGTCCACCAGGCCGTGGCTGTCGCTGAACACCTGGGTCCGTGCGCGCAGTGCCGATGGCGCCACAGTGGCCGCACCTTGGGGTTTGTTGTGGCGGCTGGCGGCGCGGCCGACGTGCATCAGTTGCAGGACAATGCTCCCGCCCTCGGCGTGCACCGCGTCGGTTACCCGTTGCCAGCCGGCCATCTGTTCGACACTGTAGATCGCCGGCGTGCGGCAGTAGCCCAGGCCACTGGCGGACGGCGCCGTGCCTTCGGCGACGATCAACCCGGCGCTGGCCCGCTGGCGGTAGTACTCGACCATGTCGCTGCCGGGGACGGCATCGGCCAGGGCCCGGCTGCGGGTCATGGGCGCCATGACAATGCGGTTGGCCAGTTGCAGCTCACCCAGGGTGACCGGCTCGAACAAGACGCTCATTGCAATTCCTCAGCTTCTTATTGTTTGCAGGCTGTCGTGGACTCGCCACGCCAGCGAAGATGAGCGCAATGATTGACGCTGGGCTGGAGCGAAACATCGTCCGACAAGACTAGGTCGGCTATGGTGTCGAACGGTTGGCCCCACCGGCAGGAAATGGTCTGAATGGACGATGAAAATAAACCGCAGGCGACCGAGCATCGCGACCACCAGAACAAGAACCGGAGCACCCGCAGTGAACCAATCCCCCCCCGTGACATGGCGCACGCACTACGCGTTGTTCGTGCTCGCCAGCATCTATGTGTTCAATTACATCGACCGCCAGTTGATGGCGATCCTGATCGAGCCGGTGAAGCTGGAGTTCGGCATTTCCGACACCGGCATCGGCCTGCTGTCGGGGGTGACATTCGCGGTGTTCTATACCGTGTTCGGCTTCCCGCTGGGACGCCTGTCGGATCGGGTCGGGCGCAAGCCGGTGATCGCCTTCAGCTGCATTGCCTGGAGCCTGATGACCATGCTCTGCGGCATGGCCGGCAACTTCATGACCCTGCTGTTGGCGCGCATCGGCGTGGCGGTTGGCGAGGCCGGCGGCACGGCGCCGTCGGTGGCGATGGTCTCGGACCTGTACCCGGCCAACCGCCGCTCCACGGCGTTGGCGTTCCTGATGCTCGGTTCCAGCCTGGGGGCGATCGTCGGCCTCGGCCTCGGTGGCTGGATTGCCCAGCACCACGGTTGGCGCTACGCCTTTTTGCTGATCGGTGCGCCGGGGATTTTCCTCGGCTTGCTGCTGTTGCTGACCGTACGTGCGCCCAAGCGGGTAATGCCGGTGAGCAACACGGTGGCGGCCGAGGACGGCTGGCTGGCGACTCTGGTCGAGCTGTTTCGCATGCCCTCCTTCGTCTGGCTGGTGCTCACCGGCGGCGCGGCGGCGATTGCCGGCTACGCCATCGGCACCTGGAGCCCGAGCTTTTTGATCCGCTCCCACGGCCTCAATCTGCAACAGGCCGGTTTTCTCGTGGGGGTGGTCGGCGGCACCGGCTCGACCATCGGCACCCTGGTCTGCGGCGTACTCACCGACCGCATGGCACGCCGCGATGCCGGCTGGCAGATCGGCGTACCGCTGCTGGGCACGCTGATCAGCATTCCGTTCGCCCTCGCCTACTTCCTCTGGCCCCAGGGCACGGCGTTCTACATCGGCAGCACTGCGGTACCGCAAGCCTTTCTGTTCTACAGCGCCTTCGGTTTCTTCGGCGTGTGGTGGGCGACGCCGTGCCTGAGCGCGATCACCCACCTGTTCCCGGCGACCCGCCTGGCCCAGGCCACGGCGATTTTCGTGATGGCCATGACCTTGCTCGGCGTCGGCGTCGGCCCGCTGTTCGTCGGCATGCTCAGCGACTTCTTCGTTCCGACCCTGGGCAGTGAATCCCTGCGCTATGCCCTGGCGGCCTCGGTGTCGATGCTGGTGCTGGCCAGCGTGTTTCTGGCCCTGGCGCTGCCGCGTTATCGGCAGCAGATCAAGCAGCCTGCGGCGGCGGTCAGCGCGCACGCCAGCGTCACTGCCTGATCGGTCTTTTCAGGCCATCACGCCGCTGCCACCTGCCCGGGTCGCAGCGGCTTTTTTATGAGGTGATTTCATGAACAACAACGCCATTGAGCTGTGCAATCTGCTGTACCGCTATGCCGACTACCTGGACAGCGGCCAACTGGTCGCCGCAGCCGAGTTGTTCCGCCATGCGCGGATCAAGCTGCACAACCATGACGGGTTTATCGACCACCAGGCCCTGCTGGGCATTTGGCAACAGCGCCTGAAGCTGTACCCCTGCGGCACGCCACGTAGCAAGCACCTCATCAGCAACCCGATCATCGAGATTGACCAGGCTTCGCAGACGGCGACGGTGCGCTCGTCGTACACGGTGCTGCAGGCCACTGACAGCCTGCCGCTGCAGATCATTGCGGCCGGAAGGTATGTGGATGAGTTCCAGTGCGTGGACGGGATCTGGCGTTTCAGTTTCCGTGATTATTCATACCTGGAAATGAGCGGGGATTTGAGCGGGCATCTGGCAGGGTAAACCTGGATGGCGTTCAACTGTGGGACCGGTCCGACAAGCCAGCGCCCACGGGGTTTTGTGGCTGGTCGCAAGATCGGCGGTCACCACGCCCTCTGTGGGACCGAGCCTGCTCGGGATGGCGCCGGCAAATCCGGCATGTGTGTCGCCTGACACACCGCCATCGCGTACATCCAGACAATCCGCGTTATCGTTAACGTTTTTCGCCAGCAAGCTGGCTCCTAAAGGAGTTGTGCATACGACAAAAAAAGGCCTCGCCAGTTACCCGGCGAGGCCTTTATCACTGCGGTTTGCGATTAGCGACCGATCGCCCGCGCCGCGTCGGCGGTGTACTGGTCCGGAGTGAACTTGCCTTCGTTGAGTATCGGGCCTTTTTTCGCTTCGTTGGACATGCCGTAGCCGGTGTACTGCCCGGAGTTCAGGTCCATGAAGAACTGCGAGCCGGCCTGCCAGCCGCTCATGTCAGGGTGGTAGTAGTAGTTGACCATGGCGTGTTTCCACAGCTGCCCACGGGCATCGTAGTTATCGGCCATGACTGCGTTCCAGGTGTCCTCATCAATGAACAGCACGCGCTTGCCATAGACGTGACGAAAGCCCTCTTTCAAGGTCGCCTCCAGTACCCAGACGCGCCGAAGCTCGTAGCGCATCACATCCGGATTGGGATGGTTGGGCGTAAGGATGTCGGCGTACTTGAGGGTGCCTGAGTTGGGCTTGAAGGCGTTGGCCGGGGTGTAGATCTCACGCTTGCCGATCAGCTTCCAGCTGAAACGCTCTGGCGAGCCATTGAACAGGCGGTCCTCGTCGACGGTCATGGTGCCGTTGGTGCCGATCATCGGTTGGTCGTAGCCGTAGCCCGGCAACTGCCGCACACGCCGGGTCGAGGGGCTGTAGGACCAGGCCTGGCGCGATTCGGTGACGAAGTTATAGGGCTCGTGGGCAATGCTCAGCGTGCCGTTGTCGCGCGCCGGTTTGAGGGTCATGTTGTTGCTCATCGCCTGGATCTTACCCTCAGTCGCGGGCTCGACCGTTGGCGAGTTGGCCTGCGACAGGTTACGCGCATAAGCACGACCCCAACCGATGCTGCCGTTGGGCAGGACCGACGCCAGGTCGGTGGTTTTTTCCTCGGTGTAGGCACGCGCCGGCAACTGGTGGTTCCACAGCAGCTCCATGCCGTTCTTCGGAATCGGGAACGGCACCTGGCCCAGGCCCTCAAAGCCCGCACCCTCATTCACCAGCTTGGCGTTCAGCGCGTTTTTCATCGCGCGCTGGCAGACGTAGTCGGGATAACGGAAATCCCGGTGACCGGGGTAGATGTTCATCTTGTAAGTGGTCGGGTATTTCTTCAGCAGCGCTTTCTGGCCCTCGGTCAGGTGCGACTCGTACTGGCCCATGTTCTGCGCGGTGATCACCAGGATCGGCTTCTCCGCCGCATAGGGATCCACTGGTTGGTCGCCGGAATACTTCACATGGTTCCAGCCCGGCACCTCGCCCAGGTACTTGCCGGTGTAGGGCGGGATGGTGCCTGCCGCGTTGCCCGCCTGCTCGGCGCCGACGCAGGTCAGTTCCTTGCCCAGCTTGGCGGCTTCCTGGGGGGATACCTCGGCGTGCGCGACGCTCAGCAGCCCGGTATTGGCTGTGACGGCGACCGCGAGCATGAGACCTGTTCTTGTTATTTTCATGTATTGCCTCCTTCGCTGATAAGGCTGTGTGGGATGCAGCCATTGTTCGCCTTCTGCCGGCCCCAACATCGTCCGGAAAGACTAAGCAGGCGTCATACGCCCAATTTTTCCTGCAGTTGTGCCTTGAGCACCTTGCCGGTGGCGTTGCGTGGCAAGGGTTCGAGGGAGCGATAGACCTGGGCCGGCACCTTGTAGGCGGCCAGGCGCGTGGCGATGAAAGCGCGGATCTGTTCTTCATGGGGCAGCGAGCCTGACTGGCCATGCACCGCCAACCCCACCACCTCACCGAGCAACGGATCAGCCATGGCGAAGGCCGCTGCTTCGAGCACGCCGTTCATGTCGAGGATGCAGGTCTCGATTTCCGCCGCGGAGATCTTCTCGCCACCGCGATTGATCAACTCCTTGACCCGCCCGGTGATGCTGAGGAAGCCTTCGTCGTCGAGATAACCGATATCGCCGGTGTCGAGCCAGCCATCACGCAGGGTTTGCGCGCTGGCCTCGGGCAAGTTCCAGTAGGCGCTCATCAGGGTCGGCGAGCGCAGCCAGATCAGCCCGCGGGTGCCAGCCGGTTGCGGCCGCTGGGGGTCATCGCCAATACGGATATCGACAATCGGCAAGGCCCAGCCGGCGGTGGCCGGTTTGTAGACGAAGGGATCGCCACCGATTGCCGCGCCGATGCCGTTGCTTTCGGTCAGGCCATAACCGGCGCCGCCGATCACGTCGGGCTTGAGCTTGAGCATGTTGTCCAGCACCCCGGCGGACGAGGCACCGCCGCCCAGGCCGAGGCCGAACAGGCTGGCGGTGTGCTCGGTGCCGAAGCGCGGTGAAGCCAGCAACTGCTGCATCATCACCGGCGCACCGTTGAACTGGGTGCAACGCTCGTCACGCACCAGGTCCAGCGCCTGTTCCACGTCCCACTTGTACATCAGCAGCAAACGCCGGCCGCCGCGCAGGGCCGAGAGAAACTGCGCATGCAGGCCGCTGACGTGAAACAGCGGGACCGCGGCCAGGGTAGTCGGGGCGAAACCGCTGTTGATCACCACGCCGATCCGTTCCGGGGAACTCATGGCGCAAAATGCGCCCTGGAACTCCAGGGCAAACAGCGCCTGGCAGATCGCCCGATGGCTGGACACGGCGCCCTTGGCACGGCTGGTGGTGCCGGAGGTGTAGAGGATCAATGCGGCCGAATCAGGATCGATCAGCAGGCTGGGCAGTGGTTGTGCCGGGGCACTGATCAGTGCTTCATAACGCCGGCAATATTCCGGCAACGGGCCTTGCGTGGCGCCGACCACAATGGTCGCGCGCTGTTCGCGGTCGAGGTCGCTGCGCAGTGTGTCGAGGCGCGTCTGGTCGCACAGCAGCAGGCGCGAGCCGCTGTCCTGCAGGGCGTATTGCAACTCGTCGCGCAGGCCCCAGCTGTTGAGCGGGACAGCGACCGCGCCACAGCGCTGGATCGCGGCGAACGCCACCAGCCACGCCGGCTGGTTACGCATGGCAATTGCCACGCGTTCGCCAGGTTGAATGGCGAACTGCGCAATCATCTGCCCGGCCAGGCGGTCGGCCTGATCGAAGTATTGCTTGAAGGTCAGGCGTTGGGTCTGCCAGACCAGGAATTCACGGTCACCGTGAACCCGCCCGGCATCGAGCACCTGCAGCAGGTTCTGCGCGGCATGCCGGAAGTAGCGTGGCGCGCCGTCATCGGGGGTCACCACCTCGAATGGCGCACCGGGGGCAATCAATTGCCGCCAGGCGGTTTGCCAGGGTTCTATGTTCATTGTTGTTGTCTCCAGAACAGCTGAAGGGTCTGTGGGATTGGGTCTACTCAACTGCCGAATGCCCCAGCGACCCCTGTGGAGCTCGCCTGCTAGCGATGAGGCCGGCACATCCACCCTCTGCATGGCCTGAGACTCCGCCATCGCTAGCGGGCTAGCTCCCACAAGGGATTTGGGTGGTGCTCAATGCCGGGGCTCAGGTATTGGCCGCATACCGCTCACAATGAAAATCCCGATCCCCCAGGCACGCCTGCGCAACACGCACATGCTTGAGGTACAGGCCGACATCCAGTTCATCGGTGACGCCGATCCCGCCGTGCATCTGCACCGCTTCGTTGGCGACCTTGATCGCGGTGTCGCCGGTTTTCCATTTCGCCAGGCTGACCAGGCGCGCACGGCTACGGGCATCAACACCGCTGTCATCCAGGCTCGCCAGCGCCGCCATCAGCGCGCTGCGGCTCAATGCCAGGTCGACGTACATCTGCGCGGCGCGATGCTGCAGGACCTGGAAACTGCCCAGGCGGGTCTCGAACTGCTCGCGGGTCTTGAGGTATTCCAGGGTAGTGGCGAACAACTGCTCGGCCATTCCCAGCAACTCCGCCGCGAGACACACACGACCACGGTCCAATGCCGTTTCGAGCACCGACCAGCCCTGCCCCAGCTCGCCCAGCAAGGCCTCACTGCCGAGCTGCACCTGATCCAGTTGCAGGCGTGCGACATTGCGCGAATCGATCAACGACACCGCGCTGACGTTCAGGCCCGGCGCATCCCCCGGCAGCAGGAACAGGCTGATGCCCTGGGTATCGCCCAGTTGCCCGGACGTGCGCGCCGCCACCACATAGGCATCGGCGCCAAGACCATCGACCACCGCCACCTTGTCCCCCTGCAAGCGATACCCCGAGCCCTCGACCACGGCCTGCAGGGCGATTCGCCGTGGTTCGTGGCGCGACTGTTCGTCGACGGCCAGGGCCAGGCGTTGTTCGCCACTGATCAGCGCCTGCAGCCAATGAGTCTGTTGTTGCGCGTTGCCTGCCAGGTGCACCAGCGAGCCGCCGAGGACCACGCTGGACAGCAACGGCATGGGTGACAGGTTGCGGCCCATGGCCTCGAAGATCGGCCCCAAGCCCTTGCAACCGAAGTCCAGGCCGCCGAAGGCTTCCGGGAAGGCAATCGCGCTCCAGCCCAGCTCCACTGCGTCGCGCCACAGCTGCGGGTCGAAGCCCAAAGGCGCGGCCTCATCACGCAGTCGACGCTGGGCCGTGACCGGGCTACGGGCAGCGAGAAAATCCCCGGCACTGTCGGCCAGCAAACGCTGTTCATCGCTATAACGCAGGCTCATTGATTGGCTCCTTTCTTCGCGTCGGGCAAGCCCAGCACGCGCTTGGCGATAACGTTCAACTGGATCTCCGAGGCGCCGCCGGAAATGGTCAGCGCGTAGCTGTTCAACCAGGAGCGGGTCACCGCCAACTGCTGTTCGCTGAACGCCTCGCTGTGCCAGCCGAACGCCACGCCGCCCATGGCATCAAGCAGCACTTCGAACTTGTCGCGCTCCTGCTCGGTGTGCACCAGCTTCATGATCGACATCAGGCCACTGACGTCTTCACCGGCCCGCCCCTCCTCGCCCATGCGCTGCACGGTGAGGTTGTAGGCCTGCTCGTTCATCGCGCAGGCGGTGGCCCGAGCGTGCAAGGCGTGCTCGCTTTGGCTCTGTGGTGCGGGTACGTACTCGCGCATCAGGCCCAGCAGGTCGACGTGGGACGGCAGGCTGAATTCGCCGAACTTCGACATCGCCTTGCGCTCGTGTTGCAGCAGGTACTTGGCCAGGTTCCAGCCGCCGTTCAACGGGCCGATCAACTGACTCTTGGGCACTTTCACGGCGTCGAAGAACACCTGGCAGAACGCCGATTTGCCGCTGATCAAATCAATCGGCTGCGGCTTGACGCCGGGGCTGCGCATGTCCAGCACAATCAGGCTGATGCCTTCGTGTTTCGGCGCGCTGAAATCGGTGCGCACCAGGGCGTACATCCAGTCGGACTTGTCGCCGTACGAGGTCCAGATCTTGCTGCCGTCCACGACGAAATGATCGCCGCCATCACGGGCGGCCATTTTCAGGCTGGCCAGGTCGGAGCCGGCGTTCGGCTCGGAGAAACCCTGGCACCAACGCACTACGCCACGGGCGATAGGCGGCAGCAGGTCGCGCTTCTGTTGTTCGCTGCCGTAGGCCAGCAACACCGGGCCGAGCATCCAGATGCCGAGGTTGATCTGCGGTGGCCGGCACTTGATCCGGCGCATCTCGCTTTCCAGCACCGCCAGTTGGTCTTCGCTCAGGCCGGCGCCGCCGTACTCCTCTGGCCACTCGGGGCAGAACCAGCGCTTATCGCGCATGCGCTCGAACCACAGCTGCGCGTCTGCGCTGGGAAACTCCGGATTCTGGCTGCCCCACACCACATCGCCTTCGGCCATCGCGGTGCGCATCGACTGCGGACAGTTGGCCTCCAGCCAGGCACGGGTGTCGTGCCGGAATTGCTCGATAGTGCTCATGAATGTCCCCTTCGACTCGCCCCGGATGCAGGGCGAGTACGGTTCTTTTTGTTGGGTTGGGACCAGCGTCAGCGCTGCGCCCGTGGCATGCCGAGACCGAACTGGGCAATCAGCTCGCGCTGGATTTCATTGGTGCCGCCGCCAAAGGTCAGGGTCACCGAACTGCGCAGCTCGTACTCCAGCTCGCCCTGCAGCAGGGTCGCCGCCGAGCCGCTGCGCATCGAACCATTGGCGCCGACGATGGCCGCCAGCTTGCGCAGGATCTCGATGGCCGATTCCGAGCCGAACACCTTGGTGGTCGAACTCAGGGCCACGTCCATGCGCTCGTGTTCAAGGTCGGCGGCGATGCGCATATTGATCAGGCGCATTGCCTCCAGCCGCGCGTAACACTCGGCCAGGGAACTGCGTACCCAGGCCTTGTCCATCGCCCTCCGCCCTTGTTCGTCGCAGGCCCGCGCCCACAGGTAGACCCGACGAAACAGCGCCACCACCTTGTCCGACCAGGTGCCCAGGCCGAGGCGCTCGTGGTTCAGTTGCGAGGTGATCAGCTTCCAGCCGCCGTGCAGCTCGCCCACCAGCATCTCGTTGGGCACCCGCACGTTGTCGTAGTAAGTGGCCGTGGTCGGAATGCTGGTGGTCGGGATCAGCGTGTGGGAGAAGCCCGGCGTGGTGGTGTCGACGATCAGCAGGGAAATGCCTTTGTGCCGCGCCTGCTCGGGGTCGGTACGGGCCGCCAGCCAGATGAAGTCGGCGGATTCGGCACCCGAGGTCCACAGCTTGTTGCCGTTGACCACAAAGCCGTCGGCGTCCTGGCGGGCGCTGGTTTTCAGCACCGCGAGGTCACTGCCGGCACCCGGTTCCGAGTAGCCGATGGCGAACATGATTTCACCGGCGGCAATGCCTGGCAGGAAGCGTTCTTTCTGCAACGCGCTGCCATGGGTCATCAAGGCCGGGCCGACGGTGCTGATGGTGACGAACGGCAGCGGCGCGCCGGCGATGTTCGCTTCTTCGAAGAAGATCAACTGCTCGGTGGCGGCGAAGCCCTGGCCGCCATGGGCCTTGGGCCAGCCCACCGCCAGCCAGCCATCGCGACCCATCTGCCGGATCGTCTGGCGGAACAGCTCGCCGCCTTCCTTGCCGCGCAGCTGGTCGCGCATGTCCGGGGTCATCAGGGCCTGGAAATAGTCCCGCACCTTATGGCGCAGGGCGTGTTGTTCGGGAGTGAGGTCGACGAACATCTGCTGCTCCTTAGGCTGCGCCGAGAATCAGGCCGCTGGTGGGCACGCCGGTACCGGCGGTGACCAGCACGTTCTGCACATCCGCCACCTGGTTGACCGCCGTGCCACGCACCTGGCGCACCGCTTCGGCGATGCCGTTCATGCCGTGGATATAGGCCTCGCCCAGTTGCCCGCCGTGGGTGTTGATCGGCAACTTGCCGCCGCGAGCGTGGTGCCCGGCACGGATGAACTCCTTGGCCTCGCCACGTTTGACGAAACCGAACTCTTCCAGCTGCGGCAGTACGAACGGGGTGAAGTGGTCGTAGATCACTGCGGTCTGGAACGCCTCCGGCCCCAGACCCGACTGGCGATACAGCTCCCGGGCAACCACGCCCATTTCCGGCAGCCCGGTAATGTCTTCGCGGTAGAACGAGGTCATGCTCTGCTGGCCATGGCTGATGCCCTGGGAGCCGGCCTTGATGGTCACCGGCTTTTGTCGCAGGTCACGGGCGCGCTCGGCCGAGGTGATGACCATGGCCACCGCACCGTCGGACTCCTGGCAGCAATCTAGCAGGTGCAACGGCTCGCAGATCCAGCGCGAGGCCTGGTGTTCTTCAAGGGTGATCGGCTTGCCGTGGAAGAACGCTTGGGGGTTGGTCGCGGCGAAATCCCGCGCCGCCACCGCGACCCGGCCGAAGTCTTCGCTGGTGGCGCCATAGGTGTGCATGTAGCGCTGGGCGAACATCCCGACCCAGGCCGCCGGCGTGTGGAAGCCGTGGGGCATGTACCAGCCGTAGTTGACGTTGTCGAAGGTCGGCGTCGAGGCAAAACCGTAGCTGCCGGTGCCGAAGCGATACCAGGAACGTTCGTTCATCGCCCTATAGACCACCACCACCTTGGCCACGCCGGTCGCCACCGCCATCGCCGCGTGCATCACCGGCCCGCAAGCCGCGCCGCCGCCATGGGGCACCTGGGAGAAAAACTTGACGTCCTTGCACCCCAGCAGCCGGGCGATTTCGTATTCCGGGACCTTGTCCACCGAATAGGAACTGAAGCCCTCGACCTCACTCGGGTCGATGCCGGCGTCCTTGAGCGCGCTCAAGGTGGCCTCCATGGCCAGGCGCAATTCGGTGCGCCCGGAGTTCTTGGAAAATTCGGTCGCGCCCAGACCAACGATCGCGGCACGCCCGGAAATCGATGAATCAGTCATCTGTGTGTCTCCGGCTATCAGGGCAGGACCAGCGCGACCGTGCCGGTCACGTGGTTGCCCATGGAATTTTTGCCGCTCAAGGTGATTTCCACCGAGCGAGTCTGCGCATCGACAGCACTGACGCTGCCACTGAAGGTCATGCAGTCGCCGGGGTAATTCGGCGCACCGAGCTTGATTTTCAGCGCGGTGAACTGCGCCAGCGGACCGGCCCACTGCTCGACGAAACGCTGCACCAGGCCATTGGTGGTGAGGATGTTCATGAAGATGTGCGGCGAGCCCAGTTCCCGCGCCGCTTGCGCATCGTGGTGACCGGGGAAGTAGTCGCGGGTGGCGATAGCACCGCCATTGATCAGGGTCACGGTAATCGGCACCGCCAGTTCCGGCAGGGCTTCGCCGGCCCGCACGTCTTCAAAGCGCTTGGTGTTCTTGGAGGTCATATTTCCATCCCAGCTTGTCGTTATCGTTGAGCCAGTCGCCGAGGCGTTCCAGGTTTGCCGCCGAACCGCCCAAGGCAAGGCTCAGGCCGCGGCTCCAGTAGAGAAAACGGTGAATCGGGTACGTCAGGTCGACGCCAATACCGCCGTGCACATGCTGTGCGGCATGGCCGATGCGGTGCCCGGCTTCACAGGCCAGCCAGGCAGTGGCCAGGGCCTCGCTGGGCGCTGGCAGGTCGGCATCGATTCGGTAGGCCAGCTGCCACAAGGCGGTGCGCAAGGCTTCGACGGCGATATGGGTGTCGGCCATGCTCATCTGCACTGCCTGGAAGCTGCCGATGCTGCGCTCGAACTGCCGGCGCTCGCTGACATAGGCCACGGTGCGGCGGATCTGCTCTTCACTGCTGCCCAGTTGCAGGGCGGCCAGGGCGGCGACGCTGCGCAGCTCGAGCCAGGCCACCGCGTCACTGGGCAACAACGCCGCAGAGTCCACCGTCAGCCCGTCGATGTGCAGGTCGGTGACGGCTTCGCCGTGAGTCAGCACCGCCGGGATCCGTTTGATCTGCGGCGCCGAGAGGTCGAGAAGGACCAGCCGTGGCTGCCCTTCGGCCTGCACCACCAGCAGCGCTGCTGCGGCCTGATCGCCGAGGGACAGGGCCGCGACCCGACCGCTCAAGCTCCAACCCTCTGCCATCGGTTGCGCCTGCAACTCGATGCCCAGCGCGTTGTTCAGGCCGTCCAGGGACAGGCTCAGCAAGGCTGCGCCGGACGCCGCCCGGGCAATCCAGTGGGCATGCTCGCTGGCAGCAAAACGCGCCAGGGTTGCCGCCGCCAGTTGATGCCGCCACAACGGCACCTGGGCCAGGGCCTTGCCCTGGGCCTGCAGCACCAGCATCAGCTCGGTCATACCCAGGCCACTGCCGCCGTGCTCCTCGGGAATCGCCAGGGCCTGCAGGCCAGTCTCGATGCACAACGCCCAGAGCGGCGCCATCATTGGCTCGCCACTGACATCCCACTGGCGCATGTAGTCGTCATGGCAGTGGTCGACAAACAGTCCGTCGGCCATCTCGGCAATGGCGCGCTGGTCTTCGCTCAATTCGAAATCCATTGGGGGCTCCTATGCCTCTACCGGCCGGAATAGCGGCAGGGTCTGCTGGTCATCGAAGGTCTGGAACTCGACCTGCAGACGCTGGCCGACCTTCAATTCGCTGCGCTCGATGCCCACCAGCCCGGCGATCAGGCGCACGCCCTCGGCCAGCTCGATCAGGCCGATCGGATTCGGGTAGTCGAACGGCGGCACTTGCGGGTAATGCATGACCACGAAGGAATACAGAGTCGCCTCTCCACTGGCTTGCACGGTGTCCCAGTCGAAGCTGTGGCATTCGATGCACACCGGGGCCGGCGGATGGCGCAGGGTCTGGCACGCACTGCAACGCTGGATCAGCAGTTGGCCTTGGGCGCAGCCTTCCCAGAAGAACCGCGTGTCATCGCTGATCCCCGGCAGCGGGCGCTTGGGCTTGACCGGTGCAGCGTCGACCTTGGCAGGTGCCTGAGCATGCGCCGGGCGGAACTTGAACACGCGAAACAGTAACTCGCCCACCGGCTCGTCACCGCTGGCCTTTTCGACAAAGTGGCTCATCACCAGGGTGACGAAGAAACCGGTGCCGAGGGCGGTGGTTTTCTCGTCGCTGACCGCATCCAGGCGCGTCGTGTAGTAGAGCTTTTCACCGAGGCGCACCGGACGGGTGAAGCTCAGCTCGGAGTTGACCGCCACCGTGGAACTGTAGTCGTAGGCTTCCATCTCCTTGAGCACCTCGTAGGGGTTCTCGTCGGTGGAGCCAGGCGGATAGTTGTTGGCGTGCAGGCCTTCCATCGTCCACACCTGGAGCATCGCAGGCGGGGCAATCAGGCCTTCATGCTGAGTGCCGAGGGCAAACTGCGGGTCGGTGTACAGCGGGTTGTCGATGCCCATGACTTCGCACCACTGGCGAATCATCGGCGCATTGATTTCGTCCCAGGCGTACACGCGGCCGTACTGGCGGCCCACCAGGGCGCGCACATTGGATAGCAATTGTGGATCAGCCAAAGTCGTCTCCTTCAGAATGAAGGCGGCGCCCGAACTCGGTCGCCGCAGTAGGTCGATCAGGTCGGCAATACTTGCGCGGCACCGAGGAATGCCGGGCGTTCGCCACCGCCGTGCAGCAGCAGGTTGCAGCCGCTGGCATAACTGGCCAGGGGCGATGCGAGGTACAGGCAGGCGTTGGCGATGTCTTCGGCGACTGCCATGCGCGCAGCCGGAATCCCCGCCGCCACAGCGGCAATCCCGGCTTCGGTGCCGTAGTGCAGATGAGCCTGTTCGGTCAGTACCAGCCCGGGGCTGACCGTGACCACCCGTACCTTCGGCCCCCACTCCACCGCCAGCGACTGCACCAACGCCAGCACCCCGGCCTTGGCCGCGCCGTAAGCGGCGGTGCCCGGCGAGGAACGCAGCGCACTGATGCTGCCGATGAACACGATGCAACCGCCCTGCGCCTGGGCCTGCATCAGGCGGTTGGCGTGCTGGGCGACGTTGAACGGGGCGATCAGGTTCAGGTTGATAATGCTTTCGTGAAAGCGCGGCGAGGCCGTGGCCGCATCGGCGGCCGGACTGCCACCGGCGTTGTTGATCACCACGTCGAGACGACCGAAGTCGCGCTCGATGCAGTTGAACAGGCGCTGCAGCGAATCGGGGTCGCGCACATCGGCCGCGATGAAGGTGGCGCGCCTGTCGCCGAGGCTTGGCAGCTGTTCCGGCTCGCGCCGGGCACAGACAATCACCCGGGCGTTCGCCGCCAGGAATCCCAGCGCGATGCCGGCGCCGATGCCTTTGGTGCCACCGGTGATGAGTATCACCTTGGCGCTGAAATCAAGACCCGAATGCAGCTCCATCATGTGCTCCTTTTCTACTGACAAGGCTCACTCTAGGGAGGAACTGCAGGGCAAACTACGTCTGAACGGACGATGAAAGTTCGCCCTCGCGAACAGGACACTGGCGACCATTTACGGCTTTTTCAGGCTTAAGAGGATGACCATGTCCGACGTGTCCGCTACACCGGTCCTGCTGGAACACCCCCTGCCCGGCGTTGCCCTGCTGCGCCTCAACCGGCCCCAGGCGACCAACGCCCTGAGCCTGGAGTTGCAGGCGCTGCTGTCAGAGCATTTCAGCGAACTGGCGCTCGATCCGCAGGTGCGTTGCATCGTCCTGACCGGCGGCGACCAGGTGTTCGCGGCCGGGGGCGACATCAATAGCATGGCCGGGGTCGGTGCCATTGATATCTACAAGCGCCACACTGAGCGAGTCTGGGGGCCGATCCAGCATTGCCCGAAACCGGTGATCGCGGCGGTTTGCGGCTATGCCTATGGCGGCGGCTGCGAACTGGCGATGCACGCCGACCTGATCGTCGCCGGCCGCAGCGCGCGCTTCTGCCAACCAGAGATCCGCATCGGCATCATGCCCGGCATCGGCGGCACCCAGCGCCTGGTGCGCGCGGTGGGCAAGGTCAAGGCGATGCGCATGGCGCTGACCGGGCAGCCGATCACTGCTGAAGAGGCTTGGGTGGCCGGCCTGGTCAGTGATCTGGTGGATGATGATCAGGTGCAAGCCCATGCCCTGGAGTTGGCGCGGGTCATCGCGGCAATGCCGGCGCTCGCTGCCGAGCAGATCAAGGAGGTAATCCTCGCCGGCATGGATGCACCGCTGGAGGCCGGCCTGGCGCTGGAGCGCAAGGCCAATGCGCTGTTGTTCGCTTCGCGGGATCAGAAGGAGGGGATGCAGGCGTTTATTGAAAAACGAGGGGCGCGGTTTGTGGGGAGTTAGGCGCGGGCGATGCGTCATGTGAGCTGCGAATATTCTGTGGGAGCTAGCCTGCTAGCGATGGCTTTTTTCCGGTGTACGCCGAAAGATAGCCATCGCGAACAAGCTCGCTCCTACACAGGAGCAGGGAAGCAAAGGAGCGAACCCATCGCTTAGATACTCATCACCATCTGCCCGCTATCTATACGCAACTCCACCCCATTGATCGCCCTCGCCTCGTCACTGGCCAAAAACAACACACTGGCCGCCACATCCTCGGGCCGGCACATGCGGTTCATCGGGTCGCTGTCGATGGTCAGACGGTCCGGGTCGACACCCTGGGGAAATCCGCCGCGGGTCATATCGGTCAGCACTCCATCCGGGTGCAGGGTGTTGCAGCGGATGCGGTATTTGCGCCGCCGGCACAGCACCGCCACCGAGCGCGACAACGCCGCCACGGCGCCCTTGGAGGCGCTATAGGCCAGGTAATCGTCACGCCCGGCCAGGGCTGCAATGGACGACAGATTGATGATCGAGCCACCGCGGTCCTTCATCAACGCAATGCCTTCACGACAGCCGAGGAACACGCTGTCGGCGTTCACCCGCAGCATTTTGTGCCAGTCGGCGAGGCTGGTTTCTTCGAGGCTACCGCAGATCAGGATCCCTGCATTGTTGACCAGAATATCCAGGCGTCCGTAGTGCTCGCGCAGATGGCCGATCACCTCGCGCCACTGCTCCTCGCTGCTGACATCGTGGCGGATAAAGGCGGCCGCCGCGCCGAGTTCGGTCGCCAGGGCCTGGCCGGCTTCGACATCGAGGTCGCTGATCAGTACCCGCGCGCCTTCGGCCACCAACGCCCGCACGCTGGCGGCGCCGATGCCCCTGGCGCCACCGGTGACCAGCGCCACCTTACCGTGAACCCGGCCGTTGCTGTTTGTTGAGTCGGTCATGGTGTCATCTCATGTGCGTGGGTCGAGGGGGATGGCTGCGCAGCACGGGCCACGCTGGCCCCGGCGCGCCGGCCGGAGAACACACAGTCAGCCAGGGACAGGCCGCTGATGTACAGGTGCGAAGGGATGCCCAAGGCTGTGCGCCCGGCCGCATACAGTCCCGCAATTGCCTGGCCCTGGTCATCCAGTACCGCGCCACTGCCCTCATCCACCCGCAGCCCGCCAAGGGTCAAGGCGCCCAGCGGAAACACCGGGTTGGTCACGGAAATATCGCAGGCGTAAAACGGTCCCTGCTCCAGCACCTGACGCCCGCCCTCGGACTTGCCGAACGGCTCCGGCGCCTCGCCACGGGCAGCGGCGTTGGCGGCCAACACCGAATCGCGCAACGCTGCCGGATCCATCAAGGTGGCGCCGGCCAGTTCGCTCAAGCTCTGGCCCTTGCGCACCTTGAACAGCATCAGTGCCAGCGCCGGAAAACTCTGGAACCACCAATAGCCCCCGAACAACGCCTCGCGAATCGCCTTCTTGCGCAACGGTGCATCGAGCACCAGCCAGGCCTTGCCGCCCTGCTCTTCCATCAATGGCTGGCCGAGGGTGGCGCCGTAGACTTCTTCGTTGCAAAAGCGCTGGCCTTGACGGTTGACGACGATGCCCTTGTGCCAACTGTAGGGCGGATTGAGAAAGCGCCAGGCCGAGACCCGCTCAAGCCCGATGCCCTGCCCGCCAACACTGGCGCCCAGGCGCAGACCGCTGCCATCGCAACCGGTGGCGCCGACCTTGAAGTTGCGACGAAATTTCGGCGCGTGTTGTTCGAGCATCTGCCGATTGAAGATAAAACCGCCGGTACTGAGGATCACCCCGTTGCGTGCCCGAACCCGGCGTGGTCGTGCGAAATCCCGTTCCAGCTGGCAGATTTTCTTGCGCAGCTTGTTGCAGTAGCCCGGGGCAAAGTTCTGCAGGCGTTCAGCGCGCGCCGCGAGGCGGGCATGCAGTTGCGCTTCTCGACTGCCTTCGGCCAGGCACCAGAACTCGACACCCAGCACCCGCCCCTGCGCATCAACCACCAAGCGCCGTGCGGCGGCCTGCAACAGTGGTCGGGCGCCGGCTTTCAGACATGCTGCCTTGAGATGGGCAAACAACACCGCGCCACCCTGGCCCTTGCCCACGGTGCGATGCCCGCGTGGCGCTGGCGGCAACGGCCCGCTGTGGCTCGGTACCAGCTCGTTACCCGAGTAATAAAGGAAGTAGCCATCGGACGGATAGGAAGTCTTTCCCCCCGGCGGCATCTGGTGTCCGTAGGGTGCGCCGTGGCCTTCCAGCCATTGCAGGTTGCTCACGCTGTCGGCACAGAAGCGCCACAGGGTTTCGTCGCTGACCACATTGCAGGTTTCATGCTTGAGGTAGTCGAACATGGCTTCGGGACTGTCGTTGAAGCCGGCCGCCTGTTGATGACGGGTGCCGCCACCGGCATACACCACCCCGCCGCTCTTGGCGCTGGCACCGCCGCCGGTGAAGCGGTCGGCGATCAGCACGTCGGCACCTCGGGCGCATGCCTCAAGGGCGGCACAGGCACCGGCCGCGCCCCAGCCCACTACCAGCACATCGCACAATTGGTCCCAGGCGACGCTGCTGCTGTCGTCCACGTGCAAGGCTGGCAGCACCTCTGTGGCGGGAAGATTTTCAGACATCGACATAGCCCACCTCCTAACCCTGGCGCGCCAGGTGATTGGCGGCGACGTAGCCGAAGGTCATGGCCGGCCCGAGAGTGCCGCCGGCGCCCGGATAGCTGGTGCCCATCACCGATGCCGAGCAGTTGCCGATCGCATACAGGCCGTCGATGGCGCTGCCGTCTTCGCGCACCACCTGGGCGTGTTGGTTGGTCAGCAGACCACCTTTGGTGCCGATATCGCCGGCATCCAGGCGCATCGCATAGAACGGGCCTTTGCGCAGCGGCGCCAGGCACGGGTTGGGCTTGACGTTACTGTCGCCGTAATAGCGGTCGAAGACGTTGCCGCCACGGCCGAAGTCGAGGTCGACACCGGAGCTGGCGTAATCGTTGATTTTGCGCGCGGTGGCTTCCAGGCCGGCGGCATCGACACCGATCTGCCGGGCCAGGCCCTCCAGCGTCTCGGCCTTCCAGTACAGCTTGTTCAGCCACTCTTTGCGCAGGCGGCTGTCGGGCACTACCTGACCCGGCATCAGCGGGCCCATGGCGTAGTTGAAACGGAAATGCGCGTCGAAGATCACCCAGGCTGGAACCGATTTGCCGCCGGTCCTGTTGTCGTCCTTGTACATCGCATCGACGAACTCCAGGTACGGCGCCGCTTCGTTGACAAAGCGCTGGCCCTGACCGTTGACCACGATAGCGCCGGGGAACGCGCGTTCGGCGAAGATCCCCCGGGGTTTTTCTTCACCCGGTACGGCAATGGTCGGTGCCCACCAGGCCCAGTCCAGCAACGCGGTGGCCGCGCCCTGTCCAAGGCCTGCGGTGAGTGCCGCGCCGGTGTTATTGCCCGGCGGAGTGGCACTCCAGGCCTGGCGATTGGGCTTGGGCAGGTACTGGTCGCGCAGCGCCTGATTCTGTTCGAAACCGCCCGAGGCGAGGATCACCCCACGGCGCGCATACAACTGGCGCTCGGTGTCCCCCTGCTGCACGGTGATCCCGGTGACCCGACCGTTGTCACTAATCAGTCCACAAAAATCGGTGTTGAGCCACAGCGGCACCTGACGATCCATTAGCGAGCGGCGCAGCGAGGCCACCAGCGAACTGCCGAGGGAGGCGCGGCGATCAATTTTGCCTTTGCTCTTGCGCCGCCATTTGAAGTCCAGCTTGTAGCGCAGCATCAGCTTCATGATCAGCAGGCGCCAGCCGAAACTGCGAGCCATGACCTTGTGCGCATCCCGCGCGGTCCAGGCGATACAGCCCATCAACAGCGTCGAGGGCGACGGCTTGCGCAGGTTGGCCAGTTCATCGCCGAGCAAGCTGGTGTCGAACAATTCCGGGTCAAGGGTGCGACCACCGGCCAGGGCGCCTGGCAGGTGCGGGTAATAGTCGGGGTACTTGGCCGCCACCGCATAGCGTACCCGGCTGGTGCGGGTGAGCGCTTCGATCATCTTCGGCGCGTTGTCCAGGTAGGCCCGCAGGCGTACTTCCTCGACATGCTCGCCGGCCGCGGCCTTGAGGTAGGTCAGCGCGGTAGCATAGCTGTCGTTGCCGTTGATGCGGGCGAAGTAGTGGTTGTTGGGGATCCAGATACCGCCACCGGAAATCGCCGAGGTGCCGCCGTACTGGTTGCTTTTTTCCACCACCAGGACGCTTAAACCCTGGTCGGCCAGAAATACCGCCGAGGTCATCGCGCCGGCGCCCGAACCGACGACGATCACGTCGTACCGGGCCTGAGACTGAACTTGAGCCGTCATTGTTGTTATGCCATTAGCTGAGGTCAGGAAGAAACCGCCGACGACGCAGCGGGTGCGCTGGCGGAGTGCAGCCCATGATCAGGGGTGCGAAGGGAGGGGTTCATCGTCAATCTGGACTAGGGGCAGTCATCCGCAGCGCTCTCGGGTTCATCGCGGGCAAGCCCGCCCCTGCAGGGATTGCGGTCGAACACAATTTCTGCGTGCACCGCGATCCCTGCAGGAGCTGGCTTGCCAGCGATGAGGCCAACCCATTCACCACAGGAAATGGGGATTACACCCTGGCCCTTCTGGCCGCCCACGGATGGGCCTGTTCCAGTTGTGCGGCGAGGCGCAGCAGGACGTCTTCGCCGCCCAGGTGTGCGGTGAACATCATGCCCACCGGCATACCGCTGTCGCTCTGGCCCAGCGGCAGGGAGATTGCCGGTTGGCCGCTGACGTTGGCCAGCACGGTGAAGCCGGCGCTGCCCATGGCGTGGTTGACATAGGTGTCCCAGGGTTGGTCGAGGGACAGCAGGCCGAGTTTCGGGGTGAGGCTGCCGGTGACCGGCGACAGGATCACGTCATAGCGCTCGAAGTGCTGTTCCATGGTCGCGCCAATGCTTTCAAACGACTGCCGTGCACGGTACAGGTCGACGCTGCTGCCGCCTTTCGAGCGTTGCAGGTTGACCCGGGTGATCTGTTCCAGATCCTGGGCCGTGGCCTCGCGACCAAGCACTTGCTGACGCTCCTCGATCAGGCTGCGCAGCGCAGTGCCGATGACCATGCCGTGGGCGCCGAACAACTGCCGTGGATCGACATTCAGCGTCAGCTCGTCGAGTTCATGGCCGAGGGCTTGCAGTTGCTTGATGGTCTGCTCCAGAGTCGCGGCAATCGCCGGTTCCAGCGGCGCACCGGTCAGCGACTGGCGGACCACCGCGACCCGCAATTTGCCCGGTTCGCGCTGCAGTTCTTCGACATATGGCCGTGCCAGCGGCGGCAGCCAATAGGCGCTGCCCGCTTCATGGCCCTGCCCGGCATCAAGGAACAGCGCGGTGTCGCGCACCGTACGTGAGACCACATTGGCCACGCTGGCACCGAACCAGCCTTCGAAATGCAGCGGTCCGCTCGGGGTCCGGTAGCGGCTAGGCTTGAGCCCGACCAGTGCGCAATAGGACGCCGGAATCCGTATCGAGCCGCCGCCGTCGGTGGCGTGGGCCACCGGCACAATCCCCGCCGCCACTGCCGCCGCCGCGCCACCGGACGAGCCACCGGCACTCATGGCCAGGTTCCATGGGTTGCGGGTCTGGCCCCAGGCCAGGGATTCGGTGGTGGTGGTCAGGCCGAACTCCGGGCAGGTGGTCTTGCCGAACGGCACCGCGCCAGCCTGCTCGTAGCGGGCGATCAGGGTGCTGGTGCGGGCCGCCGGTGGCGAGTCCTTGAACATCCGACTGCCGTTGCTGGTGACGGTGCCCTGCAGGCCGGTATTGAGGTCCTTGATCAGTAGCGGCACGCCGGCCAGGGCGCCCTGGTTCAGGGTGCCCGCGGCGCGGCGGCGGGCGAGCACGTCGCGGGCGTAGGCCTCGTGCAGCATGTTCACCGCATTAACCCTGGGATTGACCTCGTTGTAACGCGCCAGAGCCGCCGCCAGCAGCTCGTCGGCGCTCAGTTCACCGCTGCGGATCGCTTGGCTCATGGCCCAGGCATCCATGGCCTGGTAGTCGCCGGCCGACAGCCCTTGGGCACGGACCTCGGCGAAGCGTCCCAGAAGGCCGACGCCAACAGCGACGGCTCCGGCCTTAAGCACACTGCGGCGCGGCCAGCCGGTGGTGGATGGTGGTACGGGGTTGTCTTGGTTTTCCATGGGTACGGTCGCGCCCTTGTCGTAAGTGATCGGGAAGTGGTTCGCGGTCGGCGCTGCGGATCACATCATCGGTGCCGCAGCGGATTTGCGCCAGCGAATCGCCGGCGCTGCAATCAGTCGCAGGTGACCCCAGCCAGCATGGCCGCCAGGTAATGCTCGCCATAGGGCGGCAGCAGGCCCCATTCGCGACGCGGATCGTGGGCCGGGGCCTTGAACACGGTGCGCATATGACTGAACTGCAGAAAGCCTTCGCGGCCGTGGTAATGACCCATGCCGGAAGCGCCGATACCGCCGAACGGCGCATCGTGCAGGGCGGCGTGCATCATCACGTCGTTGATGGTCACCCCACCGGACAGCGTCTGCTCCAGCACCTGGCGTTGCTCGGCGTGGTCCTCGCCGAAGTAGTACAGCGCCAGCGGCCGTGGCCGGCTATTGATCTGGGCGATGACCTGATCCAGGTCGTGGTAACTCAACACGACCATGGCCGGGCCGAAGATTTCCTCGTGCATGATCTGGGTGTCCGCCGGCGGATCCACCACCACCCGCAGCGGTCGACGGCGGTCTTCGCTGTCCACCGGCAGGACTTCGGGCAGGCATTCGATACGCGCGCCACGGGACTCGGCGTCCGCCACCAGGCCTTCGACCCGCTGCAAATGACGCTGATTGACCACCGCCACCACATCCGGATTACCTGCGACTGTCGGGTTGAGGTCGCGATAGGCACCGCGCAAGGCCGCGAGGAAGTCTTCAAGCTGAGCATTGGGCACGTAGACCAGGTCCGGGTTGATGCAAATCTGCCCACCATTGCTGGCCTTGCCGGCGGCGATGCTGAAGGCGGCTTTCTGCAGGTCGGCACTGCGCGACACGATCACCGGCGACTTGCCGCCCAGCTCCAGGGTCACCGGCACCAGGTTTTTCGCGGCGTTGGCCATGACCAGTCGACCGACCGCCGTGCTGCCGGTGAACACCAGGTGATCGAACGGCTGGCTGCTGAAGGCTTCGCCCAACTCAGGCCCGCCGTTGACCACCGCCACCACCCGCGGGTCGAGGTGTTCGGCGCACAACTTCGCCAGCAGTTCGGCGGTGCGCGGCACCACTTCCGAGGGCTTGAGGATCGCCCGATTGCCGGCGGCCAACGCCGAGGCCAGCGGGCTGAACAGGGTATAGAGCGGCGCATTCCAGGTGCCGAGGATGCCCACCGAGCCTTTGCCCTGATACATCACCCAGGCGCGGGCGCCGAGTTGATCATAGGGCGCGAACACTTCACGCGGCTCGTCCTGCATCCATGCCTGCAAATGATCGCGAGCGTATTTGAGCGAGGCCAGCGCACCCAGCACGTCGTTCATCAACGAAAAACCGGCGGGACGTCCGCCAAAGTCTTGGTCGATAGCGGTGGTCAATGCCTCGTGGTGCTGCACCAGCAAATCGATGACCTGTTGCAGGCGCTGGCGGCGGGTGTCGGCACTGACATGGCCGGCGCTGGCAAAGGCGCTTTGCTGTTGCGCCAGCAGGCTGCCCAGGGCCTGTGGTGAAGACGTCGCTGAACTCATTGTTATCCCCTTGCAGGTTGGCTCGATGGCCGGTGAGCGCCCGATGCGCCTGGCGCTACCCTAGCCGCGCCGCGCCCTGTGCGACCACGTCCAATCGGACGATGTCCCTGCATTAGCGTTAGTCCGTTGAGACGATGTTTGGCCACCACAATCGCCCAATACTGGCCATACGAAAATCCCCACCCCATGAGGCCAGTCATGGCAATGCAAAACATCAGTTTCGATCCCCAGGCCTTCCGTGCCGCGCTTGGCACCTTCACCACCGGGGTCACGATCATCACCACCCAGAGCGAAGACGGCTCGCCGGTGGGCATCACCGCCAACAGTTTCAACTCGGTGTCGCTGAATCCGCCGCTGGTACTGTGGAGCCTGTCCAAGCAGGCGCGCAGCCTGCCGGTGTTCAGCAACGGCAAGCACTGGAACGTGCATGTGTTGTCTACCGAGCAGGAGACCCTGTCCGGCCGTTTCGCCACCCAGGGCGAAGACAAATTCGCCGAAATCGAGTTGGACAACGGCGTCAGCGAGGCACCGTTGCTGCAGGATTGCACCGCGCGTTTCCAATGCCGCACGGCGTTCCAGTACGAGGGCGGCGACCACGTGATTTTCGTTGGCGAAGTGCTCGCCTTCGACCACAGCGACCGCGCGCCGCTGGCGTTCCAGAGCGGTCAATATGCCCTGGCCACGCGCAAGCCACGCAGCGAACTGCGCCTGGCGACCACCCCGCCGCCACCGGAGTGCAGCTACACCGAAGACCTGCTCGGCTATCTGCTGGGCCGTGCGCACTACCAGGCGTTGAACGCCTTGCGCCAGTTGCTTAACAGCCAGCAACTGGATGAGCAGTCGTTTTTTGTGCTGTCGATCCTGTGCATCCGCGACAACATGACCCTCGACGAAATCAACACCTTCGTCACCTACACCGGCCGTGAAGTGACCCTGGCGAGCATGCGTTTCCTCGAGCGCCAGCGCCTGGTCGCCTTCGAAGGCAGCAGCGAAGCGCTGCGCTTTGTGCTCACAGCCCAGGGCCGCGAAGTCTCGGTGCATCAACTGGCATTGGCCAAGGCCGTGGAAGAGGACCTGTCGAGCAAGCTCGGTGCCGCCGACGCGCAAGCCCTGAAAGTCCTGCTCAAGCGCCTGATCGTGGTCAGTGACCCTGGCTTGCCTGACCTGTGGGCGCCGCGATGACCGTGCACCAGGGCGCGTTGCCGGCGGCCAAAGTCGGCTGGCGCAGCCATGGCCTGCTGCTGTTGCTGGCCCTGGTGTTTGCCGACAACTTCGTCGGCCGGCAGATCCTCGCGGTGATGGTCGAGCCGATCAAGGCCGAGTTCGGCGTCGGCGATACCGCCATCGGCCTGATCTCCGGCCTGGCGTTTGCCGCGGTCTATGCGCTGATGGGCCTGCCGGCGGGTCGGCTGGTGGACCGCATGCCGCGCGTGCGCCTGCTGGCCCTGTCTTGTCTGCTGTGGGCGCTGGCGACCATCGCCTGTGGCTGGGCCGGCAGTTTCGTGGCGCTGGCGGTGGCGCGGATGCTGGTGGCGATCAGCGAGTCGCCGACCACCTCGGCCTCGCTGTCGTTGATCGCCGACCTGTACCCGCCGCAACGGCGTTCGTTCGCCATCAGTTGCTTTACCGCAGCGCCGACCTTTTCCTCGATCATCGGCCTGAGCATCGGCGCCTGGGTGGTCGAGCACTACGGCTGGCGCAGCGCATTTATCGCCCTCGGCCTGCCGGCCCTGGTGTTTTGCACCATCCTCGCCGCGCTGGTCCGTGAACCACAACGCGGGCGCTGGGATCTCACACCCCACGCCCCGGCCCACCCGGCGCTGCTCGGCATGGGTGCCGAAGCCCGCAAGTTGTGGGCGTTGCCGGCCTACCGCTGCCTGATCCTCGCCGGCGGCCTGACCACCCTCAGCTCCTATGCGGTGGGCATGTGGAACACCAGTTTTCTGGTGCGCTCCCATGGCCTGTCGCTGCAACACGCCGGCTTGCTGGCGGGGGTCATCTGCGGTATTTCGGCGGGTATTGGCGGGCTGTTCAGCGGCTGGCTCAGCGACCGCCTGTGCCGGCGTCATCCGCACTGGCAGGTGTCGATTCCAGTGATCGGCCACCTGACGGCCCTGTGTGCGCTGGTCCCCTACCTGCTGTGGTCTGACACCCTGCTGACGCGCCTGGGCAACGTGCCGATTCCCGCTGCCATGCTCTGGTGCGCGCTGTATTCGTTCTTCGCCGTGTGGTGGGTCGCGCCGTCGTACAACCTGGTCACCCAGCTGGTCCCGGCCCCCCGCCGCGGCACCGCCATGGCCCTGCAGACCATCGTCAGCACCCTGCTCGGGGTCGGCGTCGGACCGCTGCTCACCGGCCTGCTCAGTGACCTGTTGCTGCCGCAATTCGGCCAGCAATCACTGCGCTACGCGCTGCTACTGGTGAACCTGCCGATCCTCTGCGCCGTGCTGTTGCTGCTGCGCACCGCCCGCCACGCCGCCCCCTCCCACTATCGCCACGCCGGATAAGCTGCCATGGCCACAAACCTCGCCACCGCCCTGCCCAGCCCCCGCGAACGCCTGCTCGAGGCCGCCGCCGAACTGTTCGCCGAGCACGGCTACCAAGCCATCGGCCTGCGCGACCTGGCCAGCCACCTCGGCCTGCAACCCGGCTCGCTGTACCACCACATCGACAACAAACAGGCGTTGCTCTTCGAGCTGATCGAGAGCGGTTTGAGCGACCTTGTGCAGCACACCAGCCAACGCTTGAAAGGCGCACGCAGCCCTGGCAAACGCCTGGAATTGTTCGTGCGCGGGTTCATGGAATTTCATGCCGAGCAACCGCACCCGTTGAGCTTGATCTGCCGTGAATTTACCAATCTGGACGAGGGGCAGAAGCGGCGCATTGTCGGTTTGAAGGAGCAGTATGCGGCGCTGCTGCGGGGGATCATTGGCGACGCCGAGGGCGGAATGGCTAATGCGGTGATTGGGCTGTTGTTCGGGCAGGCGCATTGGTACAGCGCGGTGGCGAGCGAGGCGCAGGTGAGTGAGGGGGTGAGGCGGCTGGTGGGTTTGGCGTCGGCGGTTCGTTCGACATAGGACTGCCCCCACGCTGCCTGCCAGCGGGGGGCGAGACGGTCAGCGCTTCATCCAGGGTTCGGCAATGCTCAAGGTAATCAGGTAGCGATCCTCCGTAGGCCGCTTGTCATCCTTGAATCGACGCACCGACATCATCACCTGATAAAGATCATCGG
>NZ_JALJRO010000027.1:0-57490 GCF_024519635.1 Pseudomonas sp. Pse1 | reverse complement strand
GAACGTCAGCAGGGTGATGCCGAAGAACGTGGGGATCAGCAGTCCCAGTCGGCGGAAAATAAAACTCAGCATTGGGGCGAGTCACTCCTTGTCGTGTGGGTCATGCAGGGGGATGGATAAAGGGGCCGGCGTACCGGCCCCGATGACTTAGTTCTGATTGGCGACGCCATAGAAGCTGCTGAGGCCGAAGGGGCTGATCTGGAAGTCCTTCACCGTGGTGCGCATTGGCTGGTAGACCGTGGAGTGGGCGACCGGGGTGATCGGCACCTGCGCCTTGAGCACATGCTGCGCTTCTTTATAGAGTGCAGTGCGCTGCTCCACGTCGGCGGTCGCCGCGGCGGCCTTGACCAGTTTTTCGTAGCCTGGATTGCACCACTTGGCGAAGTTGTTGCCGTTGACCGAGCTGCAGCTGTAGAGGGTGCCCAGCCAGTTGTCCGGGTCACCGTTGTCGCCGGTGAAGCCGATCAGCATGACGTCATGCTCGCTGTTGTGGGCGCGCTTGATGTACTCGCCCCATTCGTAGCTGACGATTTTGGCCTTGATGCCGATTTTCGCCCAGTCGGCCTGGAGCATTTCCGCCATCAGCCTGGCGTTGGGGTTGTAGGGGCGCTGGACTGGCATGGCCCAGAGGGTAATTTCCGTGCCTTCTTTCACCCCGGCAGCGCTCAGCAGTTCCCGGGCTTTCTGCGGGTTGTAGGCCGGATCCTTGATGGTCTCGTCATAGGACCACTGGGTCGGCGGCAGGCCGTTGACGGCCAGTTGGCCGGCGCCCTGGTACACGGCGTCGATGATCGCTTTCTTGTTGACCGCCATGTCCAGCGCCTGGCGCACTTCAAGCTGGTCGAACGGCTTGCGGGTGAAGTTGTAGGCGATGTAGCCGAGGTTGAAGCCCGGCTGACTGGGCATGCGGATGTTCTTGTCGGCCTGCAGCGGCTTGATGTCGGCCGGGCGCGGGAAGGCGGTGATCTGGCACTCGTTCTTCTTCAGCTTCTGCGTGCGCACCGAGGCGTCGGTGGTGATGGCGAAGATCAGGTTGTCGATCTTCACGTCTTCCGGCTTCCAGTAATCCTTGTTGCCCTTGTAGCGAATCTGCGCGTCTTTCTGGTATTTGCTGAACACGAACGGACCGGTGCCGATCGGCTTCTGGTTGATCTCCTGGGCCTTGCCTTCCTTGAGCAGTTGCTCGGCGTATTCGGCCGACTGGATCGAGGCAAAGCTCATGGCCATGTTCTGGATAAAGGCGGCGTCGACGTCCTTGAGCGTGAAGGCGACGGTGTGTTCGTCGAGTTTTTCCACCTTGGTGATTTTTTCGTTCATCCCCATGTCGGTGAAGTAGGGGAACTCGGTGGGGTAGGCCTTGCGGAACGGCATGTCCTTGTCGAGCATGCGGTTGAAGGTGAACAGCACGTCGTCGGCGTTGAATTCGCGGGTCGGCTTGAAGTAGTCGGTGGTGTGGAACTTGACCCCTTCACGCAGGTGGAAGGTGTAGGTCCGGCCATCGGTCGAAAGATCCCAGCGGGTGGCCAGCCCCGGGATGACTTTGGTGCCGCCACGCTCGAACTGCGAGAGACGGTTGAACACGGTTTCGGCCGAGGCGTCGAAGTCGGTGCCCGTGGTGTATTGACCCGGGTCGAACCCGGCCGGGCTGCCTTCGGAGCAGAACACCAGGTTGCTGGCGGCGTAGGTGCAGCCGGAGCCGAGGATCAGGCCAGTAGCGATCAGGGTTTTGAGCGTGGTTGTCTTGCGCATGCGAACCTCATTGTTGTTATTTTTGAGGGCGGCAGATCAGGTCGTTCGTGGCTGGGGGGATGCACCTGACCCTGCGGTTTTTCGGACCTTGGCTCGGGTGGTAGCGCAGAGGGGAGAAGGGAGCCTCGCGCAGACACCGGCCGAGGCAGAATTTAAGTGAATCTAAAATTAAGTTCAACTTAAATTCAGTGGTGCTTACTTTTTGATTCGGAGGTCCCTTGGCGGAGACAACTCACCCCTGTGGGAGCGAGCCTGCTCGCGAAAAACGTTAACGATTACGCGAGCTGTCTGGGGGTGTGCGCGGCGGTCTAGGGGCCTTCGCTGCGATGCGGCGGCCCGACAAGCCAGCTCCTACAGCCTGTGCCCTCAGCCCGCGGGATGATCGTCCAGCAAACCACCCATGGTGGTCACCACCAGCACTTCGGCCACCTCATCCCCAGCGTTGGCAATGGAGTGCGGCTTGGTCGAATCGAAATGCACCGAACCGCCCGGGCCGAGCGGGTAGGGATGGCCTTCGATGGTGTAGACGATGTGTCCGCAGAGCACGTAGGTGAATTCGGCGCCGTCGTGGGAAATCAGCTCGGACTGGTAACCCACCGCCATGGTCATCTTCATCGCGTTGAGCAGATTGCCCGGGAAGCTGCTGGACAGGCGCTCGTACACCAGCGGCTGGTTGCCAATGGAGTAACGCACCCGCTGGCCCGGGTGGGAGTCCGGCTGGGGCTGGGTCGGCTGGTCGAACAGGGTATTGAGGGGAATGCCCAGGGAGCCGGCGATGCGCGCCAACGAGGAAATCGAGACGCCAGTGAGGTTACGCTCCGCCTGCGACAGGAAGCTGGCGGTGAGGCCTGCTTCGGAGGCGACTTGGTTCAGGGTCTTGTTGGCGGCGCGACGGTAGCGACGCAGCCGTTCCCCGATCTGCTCTTCAGTCATTGGCGTGGCTCGTGATCACAAAGGCGCCAGTATCACGGGCGACGCCTCGCAGAAAAGGCTTTTCGCCTCGCGGAAATTAAGTGTGACTGAAAAGACGCCTTGACGATTATTTAAGCCAGGCTTAAATTTCTGCCGGCGCAACATCACTTGGGAGAACGCGATGACAGTGGGTGTAGGTGGCAAAACTGCGGAACAGGCGCTGGCTGGCCTGACGAACATGACTGCGGGCATGCAGCCCATTGACCTCGATGAATACCAGGCACGCATCGCCAAGGCCCAGGGCCTGATGCGCGAGCAGGGCATTGCCGCCCTCTACCTCAATGCCGGCAGCAACCTGCGCTACTTCACCGGGGTCAAGTGGAGCCCGAGCGAACGCATGGTCGGCGCGATACTGCCCGCCCATGGCCCGCTGGCCTACATCGCCCCGGCGTTCGAAGAAGGCACCATCCGCGATTTCCGCGAGGTCGACGGGGTCATCCATGGTTGGCAGGAACACGAGAACCCCTACCGCCTGCTGCTCGACATTTTCGCCGGCTTGGGCATCGCCGCCGACGCGGTGGTGGGTCTGTGTCCGTCCCTGGCGTTCTTTATGTTCGACGGCATCCGTCGCCTCGGATCAGGCTTCGAGTTCGTCGACGGGTCTTGCGTGATCAACCCGTGCCGCTATCACAAATCCGCGACGGAACTGGCGCTGATGCAGCGCGCCAAGGACATGACCCTGGAAGTGCAAAAGGCCGCCGCCAGCATCCTGCGCGCCGGCATCAGCACCACCGAGGTCGCCGAGTTCATCCGCGAGGCGCACCGCAAGGTCGGCGCCCCGGGCTCGACCTTCTGCATCGTGCTGTTCGGCGAGGCCAGCGCTTTCCCCCACGGGGTGAAACACGCGCAGGTGCTCAAGGACGGCGACATGGTGCTGATCGACACCGGCTGCCTGCTCCACGGCTACCAGTCGGATATCACCCGCAGCTACGTGTTCGGCAACCCGAGCGAGCGTCAGCGCGCCCTGTGGAACCTGGAAAAAACCGCCCAGCAGGCCGCCTTCGACGCTGCGCGCCTGGGCCACGCCTGCGAAGCAGTGGATGCCGCTGCACGCCTCAGCCTGGAGGCTGCCGGCCTCGGACCGGACTACCAACTGCCCGGCCTGCCGCACCGCACCGGCCACGGCATCGGCCTGGACATTCACGAAGGGCCGTACCTGGTGCGCGGTGACCAGACGCCGCTGGCCGAAGGCATGTGCTTCTCCAACGAGCCGATGATTTGTGTGCCGGGGGAGTTCGGCATTCGCCTGGAGGATCACTTCTACATGACCGCCACTGGCCCGCGCTGGTTTACCCAGCCGAGCCATAGCGTGGACGATCCATTCGGGTTGCAGGCCTGAGGAGAGGCGGGTTCCCGGCGGACGCAGCGCACTCCTGGCGCTGCGTCTCGTGAAGCGCCGATGAACGAACCGTCGCGCCGTTGTAAGTGCCGAAGAAGAATAAGAAGTACAGCAGCCTGCACGGTTGCCATTACGCCCCTGGTCCTGGAGTTGATTCTGCATCTTGCCGAAGAGCAAACGGCTTCCTTTCTCGAGAGCAAAAACGCGCGACTGGTTGCAGTGCATTCATCACGATGTTCAAGAGAGCATTGGGTAAATCGCCTACACAGCATTTTTCCTCGCTGGGTACACATTTGACTGAGTGATTTCAGCCAAATCCGCCAGCTCAGGATTATTTCGTTCCCTGGTATTCGTGCAAGGAAATGCCGTGAATAAGTGGCTGCTTCTGAAAGGGGGAGGTGGCTGAAAAAGCTGGAAAAAGGGCAGAAGCTGTCTTCCTCGGTCGGCAGTTAACGGTCAAAAAATGAGACGGTGGACATTACCCACGCCAAAGCGCTAGCGTCTGCTCCTTCAATTCGAGGGCTACACCATCGCCGGTGCGTCGTGGAGCTTTGGGAAACCGTATTTGGCCTGCTGACAGCGTTCGCAACGGAAGAAGTCGAAAATGCTTGATCCCACCTGCGCAACAAACGGACAGCCGCCACCTCAGGCGACTCAGCACTCGGTTGGCCTCTATCAAGCCTTCCTGTTCTGGCTCAAGTTGGGCTTCATCAGCTTTGGCGGGCCGGCCGGGCAGATTTCGATCATGCACCAGGAGCTGGTGGAGCGTCGGCGCTGGATCAGTGAGAAGCGCTTTCTCCACGCGCTGAACTACTGCATGTTACTGCCTGGCCCTGAGGCCCAGCAGCTTGCCACCTACATCGGCTGGCTCATGCACCGTACCTGGGGCGGGGTGATTGCTGGCGCCTTGTTCGTGTTGCCGTCGCTGTTCATCCTGATCGGGTTGTCCTGGATCTACGTCGCCTTTGGCGAAGTGCCGGTGGTTGCCGGGGTGTTCTATGGCATCAAGCCAGCGGTCACGGCGATTGTCGTTCACGCGGCCTACCGGATTGGCTCGCGAGCCCTGAAGAATGGCTGGCTGTGGGGCATGGCAGGGGCTTCGTTCGTGGCCATCTTCGCCCTCAACGTGCCGTTCCCGCTGATCGTGCTGATGGCAGCCATCATTGGTTATGTTGGCGGGCGCATCGCCCCGGACACATTTGTCATCGGTGGCGGTCATGGCACCGCGAAGAGCAGCTATGGCCCGGCCCTGATCGATGACGACACTCCGGCGCCCGAACACGCCCGTTTCAGTTGGGGGCATCTGCTGCGTCTGCTGCTGGTCGGTGCCGCACTGTGGCTGTTGCCGATGGGGCTGCTGACGTTGTCGTTTGGCTGGGATGGCACGTTGACGCAGATGGGCTGGTTCTTCACCAAGGCCGCATTGATGACCTTTGGCGGCGCGTACGCAGTGTTGCCCTACGTCTACCAGGGTGCGGTCGGGCACTATGGCTGGCTGACGCCGACCCAGATGATCGATGGTCTGGCCCTGGGGGAAACCACCCCCGGGCCGCTGATCATGGTGGTCGCCTTCGTTGGCTTTCTCGGTGGCTATGTGTACCCGATGTTTGGAGCGCAGCACCCATTCCTCGCCGGCGCAGTCGCGGCGAGTCTGGTGACCTGGTTCACCTTCCTGCCGTCGTTCCTGTTCATCCTCATCGGTGGTCCGTTGGTGGAGTCGACCCACAATGAGCTGAAATTCACTGCACCGCTGACGGGGATTACGGCCGCAGTGGTGGGCGTGATCCTCAACCTCGCGATGTTCTTCGGCTACCACGTGCTGTGGCCCAAGGGCTTGAGCGGGACGTTTGACTGGCCTTCGGCGCTGATCGCGGTGGCAGCAGCGGTGGCGTTGTTGCGCTTCAAGCGAGGTGTGATTGAGGTGCTGTTCGCCTGCGCATTGGCCGGCCTGACAGTCCACCTGGTGCGTGGATGAAACCGGCGGATCAGCCCAGCGGGGCTTCTCCGCGTCAAGGGCCGTGGCGGCGCGATGTCCCTCGTTGATCGGGTAAAGCCAAGGCGCGCGACCTCTGTAATAATGATGGGCATTGCGGCGCGAGGGCCTATCGAGTGCTCGTGCCACCATCGGCAATTTGGCTTTGGAGGACTCCATGCGTGACATTATTGACGGCTTTCTGCGCTTTCAGCGCGAGGTTTACCCGCAGCGGGTCGAACTGTTCAAGCAACTCGCCACGACACAAAATCCAAAGGCGTTGTTCGTCACCTGCTCGGACAGCCGGGTGGTGCCCGAGCTGCTGACGCAGCGCGAACCGGGCGAACTGTTCGTGATTCGCAACGCGGGTAACATTGTGCCGTCCTATGGTCCGGAGCCAGGCGGCGTCTCGGCCACCGTCGAATATGCCGTCGCCGTGCTCGGCGTGGAAGACATCGTGATTTGCGGTCACTCGGACTGCGGTGCCATGGGCGCGATTTCGCGCTGCACCTGTCTGGATCATATGCCGGCGGTCGCCAACTGGCTGCGCCACTCGGACGCTGCGAAAGCGATCAACGCGGCCCATGAATTCGACTCGCCTCGGGCCAAGCTCGACGGCTTGGTGCGCGAAAACGTCATCGCGCAGTTGGCGAACCTGCGCACCCATCCCTCGGTGGCACTGGCGCTGGAGCAGGGCCGCATGAATCTGCACGGCTGGGTTTACGACATCGAGGCAGGCTGCATCGATGCGCTGGATGGTGCGACACGCAAGTTCGTGTCACTGGCGGATTCGCCGACCACCGTGGCGATCGCTGCGCGTAACGGCAAACAGATGTAATGGCAACAGGCAGGAGAGGGTGGTTGCTCAAGGTCGCGCGCATGCGGGCGGACCTTGAGCACGTCGATGGGATCGGGCGTGAATAGTTGGCCGAGGGGCTGCAGACGGTATCACCCCTTGGTCAGATCAACCAACGGCGTCTGCCGCACCTCGGTCTCGCGCCCGGCCTGAATCTCGCTCACCTGCTTCAAGGCCTTGTCCACCGCAGCCTTATCCGACAACAAGCTATAGCTGATGCGGAACTGCTTGTGCTCCTTCGGCCCAATGGTCGGAACCAGGTTCAGTGGCCGCTGATAACGGCGGTTGTAGGAAAAACTGGTTCCCGGCTCCAGCCCCGTGACATATCCCTGGCCTTGGGTGTCGGTGTTTTTCCAGAGAGAGAACACCGGCAGTGTCTGCGTATTGAAACCGACCGAAACGCCCAGGCTGCCGGCCTGGTTGTGCAGCACGGTCAAGGTATCGCCCTTGGCATCGGCATAGGGCACTACGTTGTAGACCGTTTCGTCGTAGTCCTTGGTCGGTGCGCGGTAGGTTTGCCAGTCCGGCAGATCGCCCTTGGCCTTGTCGTTGAACGGCGACACCTGTTTCACCGGCGCGGCGAAGCGAGCGCCTTGCTCGAGGAATGGGGTACTGAAGTTGCTGTGATACAGCGCCTGGTATTCCTTCGGATAGTCGCCGTTGTTGGTCAGCGTGTCGTTGAGGGCGAACGTCACGCTGCCGGGTTCGGTAACCAGTTCGGTCGCGACGGAGAAGTCGACTTTCTTGAACGCCTGCTCTTTCAGTTCGCCGCGCAGGGTGATGGCGTACGGTGGCTTTTCATCAATGTGCAGGGTGACTTTGTTCGCCGGAATGTTGGCAGCCCGACCGTGCAGGGTCAGCAGTTCGCCGTTGTCGATACCCGGGTGGCCGACCCATTCGTAGCCGCAGCGGGTCACCAGTTCATTGAAACCTTCCAGCCAGCCCAGACCACCGCGGCCATTGAGTTCGATGAAGGCCGGATTGACCACCTCCTTGACCGGCGAATCCCAACCCATGCGCACCTGGCCGACCGAGGCCTGCAAGACGTTCATGCCGCGTGTCGGCACCACCGAGAGTTTCATCGTGCCGTTATCGATGTCGACAATGCTCACGCCCTCCTGCCGACCGCCGTGCAAGGTGCGCAGCGACACGCTGAAGGGTTTGTCGGTTTTAATGCCGAGTTGCTGGCTGGTGATCTGCCAGTTCTGTGCAGCTTTGTCGGTGTCGAGCAGAACGTAATCCCAGGCCATGGCGTGGGAGGCGGCGGACAGTGCGCTGAGGGCAACAACGAGTTTGAGCGGGGTCATGGCGGCAGCCTTTCTTGGAGTTGTGGCGATTTTATAAACCGGGTTAAACGATTCAGCAAGCGTAAAATCGACATGTCAGGCGACGCGCATGCCGCACCTCCACCGCTAGTTGCCCCGTCCTCCCGCAAATGACCACTCATCGCTGGCCGTGGTGGTGATCACCACCATCACATCCTCTGCGTTGAGCCCCGTGGCCCGCCCCAGCTTCTCGACCAGATCGCGGTAAAAGCGCTGTTTCGTCTCAGCACTTCGTGGACGGCCAGCGGTGATCGCGATCAGCACAAAGTCATGGCTGCGCGGTCCGCCCAGGTAGTGGGGATCAAATATCAGTTCGCCGGCCGCATGCTGGTGAATGACCTGAAACCGGTCAGTCTTCGGCACTTCGAAGCTCTCGACCAGGGCCTCGTGTAATCCCTCGGACAATGCCCGCAGATACTCCGCAGACTTCCCCTGGTGCAATGAAATTCGGGCAAAGGGCATCAACCGTTACTCCTGACAAGTTGGCTGGCAAGCCTGTAGTTCACTGAGCAGGTTCAGCGCCGACGCAGCGGTTGGCCATCCGGAATAAAACGCCAGATGGGTGATGACTTCCGCCAGTTCATCGACAGCCAGACCATTGTCCCGCGCACGTTTGAAATGGAAGGGCAGTTGCTCCAGACGGTACAGCGCCACCAAGGCGGCCACCGTCACCAGACTGCGATCCCGGGGCTTGAGTTGTGGACGGTTCCACATGTCGGCAAACAGCACCTTGTCGGTGAGTTCGGTAAATTTTTGCGGGTAGCTACTGGGGCTGTCCGGCCCGTTGACTGTTGATGCACTCATGTTTATTTCCTCGGAGATTGGCGATGACGGAGAAAAATTAACAAGTCGCAACCATTCCGAATATCAGATTTAATGGCGCTCATCATCCTGTTTTAGTGGACTATCCAATGCGCCGTCCCACCTTCGATCTCGAGGTATTGCGGACCTTCGTCACCGGCGTCGAGTACAACAGTTTTGCCAAGGCGGCGGATCGACTCGGTCGGTCGACGTCTGCGGTCAGCGCCCAAATGAAGAAACTCGAAGAACAGGTCGGTACGCCGATATTGGCCAAATCCGGGCGCGGACTGGTCCTGACCGCCATGGGGGAAACACTGCTCAGCCATGCCCGTCGGCTGCTGGAGCTGAACGATGGGATCTTCCAGACGCTGCGCGAAAACCAGACCGCCGGGACCCTGCGTCTGGGGCTGCAAGAGGACTTCGGGGAACATTTCCTGAGCGATATCCTGCGACGCTTCGTGCAGACGTATCCACGGGTCAATCTCGAAATCCGGATCGCCCGAAATGCCGAACTCCTTGCTCTGGTCGAAAGCGCCGGTCTGGACCTGGCGTTGGCCTGGGACACCGGGCACTTGCCGCCTCATGCCACGCGGCTGGGCGAAACCCCGATGCACTGGATCGGAGCCCGCGATCGGCCACAGGCACCAACCCTGGATAACGCGCCGTTACCCTTGATCCTGTTTGACGCGCCTTGCGTAATGCGCAGCACCGCCACCCAGGCGCTGGATGGCGCAAAAATACCCTGGCGGATTGCCCTGACCAGCCCCAGCGTCGGTGGTCTGTGGGCAGCGGTCGCCGCCGGACTGGGGCTGACGCTGCGTACCCGGATCGGGCTGCCGTCCCATCTCAGCGTAGTCTCGGGCCTGCCCGCGCTGCCAAGCCTTGGCTATGTGCTGCACAGCAGTGGCGAAGAACTGCCACCTGCTGCCCGGTTTTTGGCTGCATTGATCAAGACGAGTCTGCAAGAACAGGCATTCGTTTCTCGATGACGAGCTGAAGGAGGAGTCAAGCGTGTTCGGCGGACAGCCCGCAGGTCAAGCTGGCCAAGGCAATCGCCACGATGAACAGCGCCGGCACGTCACCGACCAAGTGCCCCATCTGCGCTGGCTGGGTCAGCGCCTGGACAGCCATGATCGCCCCGTGTACGGCGCTGGACCACACGGTGAACCAGATCAGGCTCAGATTGGCCAAGGGGTCACGTGCGGATCGAATGAGGAAAACCCCAAGGGTGGCGTAGAGGCCAACGATCATCATCGGGTAGTCCGAGTGACCGTCGTGCCAGGCCCAGCCGGACGGCCAAAGCAACATGAGCGGGTAGAGCGCAAGGCACGCCAGGCCAGTCAAGACCAGCGCGATGCGCAAATACCTGAGGCAATCGACGGCGGTCATGGCGGACTCCTCTGTGGGCCAGACGTCGAATCAACCCCAAGTGGGCTATTGACGTCTTCACGAGCTGTTGGACCGAGATGTAGACCAAGAATAGCTACCACCCACAATTGGCGAGAACAAAATAACCCTACTCACTGGCCGGACTTCACTTGTGGTTTCAATGTGTCGTGACAGGTAGAAAACGGCCGATTCTGTTGAAAAAGTCGGTCTGCACAAACTGCTTGATCATTGAATGGTGAAAACGCCTTTTTTGCACGCTGCTACGTGAAATCCGAGTCCGGAAGCCTCTGCGAAAAGCAAAGATTTTAATCTCGGACGCGTATTTTTCTGATGCGCAAACTACGGTCGACTTTTTCAACAGAATCGGCCAGAAGCGGACGCTAACGATAGGGCCCAATCAGCGGCCAATCAAGATCATCACGCCAGTGACCAGTTGCTAGAGCTTTGTTGAAAACCACTCTTTATCCAATTGCCGAACACTCAACTCTGGTCGACTAGTTAATTCGGTGTGAAATGCTCGTATTAATTCGCCGTAGTGGCTGGCGATTTCCTTAACCTGATTTTGGCTGTCTTTTTTCACCGCGATACCGGCCCCATTTAGGGCGCGGCGATCAAGCACAGGAATAAGACTCAAATGGTGTGCTGCCAAAATTGCCGAAGCATAGGAAGGTCCAAACCCTCTGATTTTGCTTGAATTTTTTTTTGTTAGTGCAAGGAATTCGTCGTATAGCGAAACTAACGTACTCAACTCACTGGTGGTCAACGTAGAGAGCGATTTTCCGGAGAATCGCTGCTCGACCTTTCTTAGTACAACTTCGTAATACATGATTTTTTCGGTTAATGTCACGAGGGGCTCACTTATGGACGCATTTCCACCCTTGAAATTGCTGACGTGAAGTAGGTCAGTAATGGAGAGCGAACAATGATCTACTTTCGATTGAATATGCTCTTGGTAGTAGGACATGGCAATATTCAGCATTTCCCATGTTGTTGCAGGCTTTCTTGTCACTGGGTAAACCTCTGATGGTTTAATTAATGGTTGGGGCTTGGTCCGTTCCGAAGAGTGAAGTGAGTGGCAGTTGATTGCATTGTTAGGATTTTTTGTATTTGTCTTTAAGATAATCTGCAGTTGTATCCATTTCTGGGTAAATTTTATCTTTTGAAAAGCCCAGTAGCTCTAACTGCTCTCTAAGTTCTACTTTGTTCTCGACCTGGTACCTCAGAGGTTGAAACTCTGCCTTCTTGTAGTCGGCAAGCTTTCTCTTTGTGCCATCTATTCCAAACAGAAGAAAGGCACCGTCTTGCTTTATTATTCGTCGGTTGTTGAGTAGTGGCTTTACGCACCAGATCGATTGAAGGTGATCTTTTTGTATGACGTGAGAGAAATACGGCTTTTCATCTTTTATCTCATGAAGCAGATATTTGATGTGAGTGTGGCGATTGAATCTATTAATCCACTGCTCTTTGCTCTCTTGATCTGAAAGCTTTCGAGCGATTTTGCTAATATCTAATTTATTTGATGGTCTTTTTACGATATTGGAAACTACGCTAACAGTATCTGAGTCGTAATATTTGATAAATCTGTCTGGTATGGCGTAAATTATAAAATCACCTGATTCAGACGCTGTTTCATTATCAGATTCCACAGCAAAAAACAATGCAACAAGGGGGTTTGTCGTAATATCTAAAAGTCGCGTAGGCAAACCGTAGTGTTGCATTTTTGTAAGGATTTCAAAAGTCGATCTTTGTCCTTTGAATTCATCAGGGTTTCTGATGATAAACTCCTTAAAAAGCTTATCTTCACTTTCTAACAAGCCATCTCTGTCGATTGAAGGCATGATCGTTTCGTATTGTCTTTTTTGTCCTCTGAAATATAGGGTGTGACCTTCTTTTTTTGTTTTTGAGATCAGTTCCAATAACGCTGAAATACTATTTATTTTAAACTCATGCATCAGGTTTCTCTTTGCACAAAGGTGGGTAAAGCGTCTAAGGCACAACGGCAGCGGGCTGCTTTGGAATTGAGGGAGATGGTAGATCTGTAGAATAAATGCACGATTCTTGCAGTTCCATTCGCTGACGGTGTTTAGTCTTTTGTATGGCTAACTCTAGAGGGTACAACTCACAATCCCTACCACTATGATCTGTAGCTATTCACCGCTATAGGTCGAAATATGCCCTTCGCGATGGCCCGCTTTTGGTGGATTACTGCCTTTCGTGAAGGGCTGCATCCGACCCAATGCATCTGTTCTCGGGAATCACGAGATTTTGCATCTACTGGGTATCCCAATAATCGATTCTGCATACGGAACTGGGTCCGGTGTTTTTGGACCCAACCCACCATTTTACTGCCGCTAAGACTCAAGCGTAGAGCTTCCAGAATTTAGAAACCTTATCGCGGGAAGCCTACGGATCTCCTAGCTCCATCCGGCGGAGCAGGCATTTTAGGAACACGAAGCGCAGCTTCGGAATAATCCTTGATCTTCTCCAGTCAGTGCACTCTTCCTTTATAACCGGCAGGTGCAGTTTTTACCTGTTTTGGTGATCGTCCGGGTTTTGTGGATTTAAAAGGGGTTGGATCTATTTCGAAAACACTGACTGCGACTTGATTGTTTCCATGGATATGGGCTACTAAGCGTTCATGTTTAGGAAGCGGAATTTGGGCTGTAGAGCCACCAAACTCACCTGAGTTCGCAAGCACTACTGGTTGGTACATGTGGAAATGGAGTGCCGCCACCATATTGTCAAATGTTTGCACGTCCTGATTCAACGCTGAAACGAGGAATACATCTGACCGGTCTCGTAAATCTGCTACCAAATCAAGATCAGTTGCATCGTAGCAAATCGCCGCAGCCAGGCGTGTTGGTGAAGTCGTACCTATTGGAAGCTCCACCAGCGTTACATGAGGACGATGTCCTTTAACTCCCATCTGTTGTTCAAGTTTCATTGGGTGCAGTTTTCCCTGCCACACGTATTGGATATTCCGGCCCTGATCTGGAGCGTCTGTCCGGATTAGCCATAGGCCCTGGTTGATCGGGCCTCCGCATTTACTGGAATGCATGAATGTAAGCCCAGTGAAGATATTGGCCTTAAGCATGTCTGAAAGGCGCCGTAGAAAAAAAACGTGTTCGGGATGAACAGCTAATTCAGGGAAAAGGATAACATCGATCTTGGAGTCTTCATCCTCCCCGTCTTTTAGCGGTCGAGATGAGGCCCAAGCACGCAATTTAGCGTGCGCTAGGCGACACACCTGAGCCAAGTGACGTCGGTGTTGTGACAACATCGCCGGAGTCCAGTGTGTAGGGTCCTTGGTATCGAAATCATCCATCCTAGGACGAAGCGTCTGGACAATCGCAACCCGCAACGGCCTGTCCACAAGGGCGGTGCCGTCGCTGGTTGGGATAACGTAGAAAGGAGTTTTACTGCGCACCCCATATAATTCCCGTTGCTCTGAAATGCGTTTTTCAAGAATTGCCAACAGTTCACCCGGTGTGCGGACGTCGGAAACCGGTGCCGCATCATTGGCCTTAAATTCGATTCCAGGCCATTGGAGGAGTATTGAAATAAATCCAGAAAGCCACGGGGAAATTGGTGCAGGCTCGTCCAGCATGCCGCTGCCAGAATTGAGCATTCCAAAGCGGCGCTTATACCAACTGCTCCGAATGCCTCTGTAGCGCCCAATTTCCTCTGTTATTAAGAATCTCCTCGCGGTGAAGTCGAAATCGCCTGTTAATGCTGACCTTAGAATACGACCTAATCCGTACATCCAGGTCTGATCATCGCTAACCCATTCTGGGTTCTCATATAGCGGGTTATTTTCATCTGATTCTTCGGATAAAATAACTTTCAAGAATTCAGAGCTATTCGGAAGTGATTGTAGCTGCGTCCAATTTGAGCATGTAAGAGTAATATCTATAGGGCTGAGTCTGTTTGAGAGTCGCGCTTCAATGTCTGGTGTAGTAAGAAGTGCTTTGGCAAGCATTAAAAGGCCATTTTCTTGGCCGAAAGCATTGAATGGGTCTTGCATGACCCGAAGTAATTGGCGTGTTGCTAGTGTTTTGTTTTGTTTTCTTTTTGTTTGCTGGCACTGATACGGCCAATTTCAACTACAGATTGTGGGACAAATTTTTTCCATTTTTGCAACGTGGCATCCCGCTTGCTGGTCGCCTCTAGAAGCAAGTCAGGCCTTTCAAGGGCTACTAAGTTTACTATTTTCTGTATCTGACTGGCTGACAGGGTAGAGCGAAGACCTTCAGCTATCCAAGCGGCAAAGCGCCGCGGATTCGGATGCATTTGCTGAGCAACAAGTGCATACGGAATAGTCTTCAACAGCTCGGCTGAGCTGGAACGCTCAAAGAGAAGTGCGCTTCGCAGCCTGTTATATGGCTCGGTAATCGCGGGCTCTTCGATATTATCAAGGCTTACACTATTATCTCCAATCGATGCTAAGTAAAGCAGTGCTTGCTGTAACAAGTACCAAGGCGAATTTTCTCGCTCTACAACGATAGTTCTTGCGAAGTCTCCAAGATCTTCTCTGTAACCTTGAATGTCGATGTTTTCAGGATAGCTCTCGTCATCCCGGAAACCGGTCTCCACAATGCCGGCACGTAGCAAGTCAGCAGCGATGTATTCAGCGCTTTTAATTTGACGCTGTTCATTTTGACTTGGTTCGCCTGGAGCTTCGAAAAGCTTTGCACTAAGTGCTTCCAGTACTGGTGCGAGCAACTTGGGGTGGGGGAATAAATCAAGCCCGCATCGGAGCAATAATACTAGAGCGGGATTTTCTGCCCAGCATTTAATTAATTTACGCGCTGTAGATTCGAATTCATGGGCAAGGGCCTCTCCGCCATTCATCCGATCCCCTAAGGACTCGCCTGTATCATCAGGTGCGCTGAGATCAGTCATGGCTAGACGCTGTCTCATCAACTCTACGAGACGAGTCGCCACAAAGCGTTTGACTGTGTCGTCTCGAACGTCTGTTGCGGGGGCAGCGATCGTTGCTAATCTTAGCTTGGATTTTGGCGGTTCTTGTGATCCTTCGATCTGATCCGATATCCAGAGCAAACCCTCGAGACCGCCAGCGGCTTGTGCTAATGAATCGATATCAAAAGTTCCGCTCAACTCAGCCCCAAGCACGCTCATTAATGTTGATACGTTATTCTGCGACGACATTGAGCGATAGGGAGTTATAGAGCACTTTTCCTCTGATAAGATAATATCTTTTTTGGCGCCGATACGTTTGCAATGCTCTTGAAGTTTTTCAATTACATAGTTTTTTATTTGGTTGAGTGGGGAGCTATGGCTTGGTGCTTCAATTACAATCCTGATGTCGTCGACGTAACGGCAATAATCAAGAATCTTGATTCCGCTGTCTTCGACCACGAGGTTCTCACGAGTATCTCTGTCGATTGCTTGGTCAAAGCCAATTAAATATGCGTTTGCTAAAAATCCTGATGCCACGAGACCTTGCGGAAGTCCAAGGTCTAGCTTTTTACTTCCCAGCTCATTGAATAATTCAGCCTGTTCGTTGTCGCTGTCCCGCCAGCGCCATTTCAATATTTTTTCCGTTTTATCCCAGAAATCTTGGTCGGCGCCATTGTCCGCCTGCACATGAAATGCTCGATTAAACTCGGTCTCAAGGCGTTGTAGCTCAATTACCAATGCCTGAAGATCAACGCGATCATAGAATGACTTTAAATCAAGAGAAATTACGGATAGCTCTTTTCCTTTAGGTGTCCGTTGAGCTGACTCAGCACAGATTTGGCGTGGGCGAGATAAGAACGCGCGATAGTCTTGGTAGTATTTACGATAGGTCTGGCTATTACCCCAAGAAAAATTGGCTTTAGCACGGCTTCCAGCACTTTCGGCCCATCGGCAGTGAAGTCGATTTCCGTAGCTTGTGAGGCCATTTGAGCGTGCTTTAACGGCATCAACTTCGTCCGGGTTCCCTTGGGTTGTTTCTATGGATTCAGCAAGGCACATCATTACGGCAGTCGCTAGAGACTGATCGCGAATGCCTATATGTGCGAGAGGCCGTAATTTTTGAAGGCTGGGTTGTTTAGATGGATTATCTTCTTTGTCTGGAACTGGCCCCCAGGCGTTAAATATAGAGCGGGTAATAATGGTTTCTAAGAAATCGTCTTTCTCTGGCTCAAGGTCCGTCGGGAATACCCACCTTCCATTTTTGGGAGCAGGCACCAGCATCATTTCCATGGTCTGAAACCGAGGTTTCTCTAAGTCCGAGGCCCACACGATCAATTGCTGCTCTAGGTTGACGGTAGATCTATCGAGTTCAAGGACATCAGCATACGAGTTGTGGCGACGGATGAAACCTTGGGTCTTTTTCCAAGCTTGGGCAAGGATGACGATGTCTATGAGCGTCTCGCCACGGGGGCGTAAGAACAGATATTTCGTTTTGATGATCGACATCATCTCTCTCGTGCAGGGCAGCGCGCAGCAGCTTTCGGCTGGCGTGCGTTTGGCTGGTAGCACCGAGAGAGACGAAAGGAGGCATCAAGCCTTCTTGTGAAGGGAACCTTCCTTGGTAACGCCCGCATGCCATAATTTCACGGTGATATCATCGTATTTAATAGCGACAACGACAAGGGTTCGGCAGAGGTTGTAGAGGGACTTTCTGAGACTGAATCGCCCAGAATTTCTGAGATAGTGAGCGACCGCTCCTGGCCGGATAGCGACGGTCTGGCTCAGACCGTCGCAGTGTTGGTTAAACCTCTGTCTGCTCCGCCATTTCCAAAGCATCATCGACCTCGATGCCCAAGTACCTGACAGTGTTTTCGAGTTTCGTATGACCAAGCAGGCGTTGGACAGCTCTCAGATTCTTCGTCCTGCGATAGATCAACGATGCCTTGGTTCGCCGTAGCGTGTGAGTACCGTACATGGTTGGGTCAAGGCCAATCGCGGCCACCCACGCTTTGACTATTCGAGCGTACTGTCTGGTGGAAAGATGGTCTGAGTCGTGCAAGCGGCTCGGAAACAAAAAGTCCTCGCTTCGGAGACGCGCCCGATGCCTCCAAGCTTCCAATACCGTTCGGGTTTGTTCAGTGATTTCGAATTGCACTGGATGCTGAGTTTTCTGCTGCATCACGATGGCCCGTGACGACACATGCTCCCCATGGGCGATGTCTCGGACTCGCCGCTTGGTTAAGTCACAGGCACGTAGTTTGCTGTCGATGGCCAAGTTGAAAAGCGCCAAATCACGTGTCTTCTCTGCAAGCTGGAGTCTGATCCGGATGGCCCAGATATCTCTGATTCGGAGCGGGGCTTTCTGCCCGACAAGCTTTCCCTTGTTCCAAGGCTGATGGCGGGATCTAGTAGCGGTATTCATGGCGTGTCCTCCACTGGAAGCCGCCTCTCATATTCCATGCCCGGCGGCAGGCATTGTGGTCTATGAAAAAAGCCCGGGAGAGCGGGTCAGGAAAGGTGATGTCATTGCTCAGGTGGTGCATTTGGACAGCGAAAACATCGGTGACCGCAGCCTTGTCCGTAGTGATACCGAAGGCGTACTCATCGTTCGTCAAGCGCCTGGGGCATGGTTTGCGCGTCGGAAAAGTACGCGTCCGAGATTGAAATCTTTACTTTTAGCAGAGGCTTCCAGGCGCGGATTTCACGTTAGCAGCGTGCAAAAAAGGCGTTTTCACCCGTCAATGGTCAGGCAGTTTGTGCAGACCGACTTTTTCAACAGAATCGGCCGAATTCAGCCTGTCGCCAAAAGCTGAAATCGGCCAATAACCTTCAGTCGCTCAAACCACCATATAACGCTGGTTTGCAACGTCCCTGGCATCTCAAAACAACTCACTCTGTCGAAGCCACAGCTCCCTTCCTGCCCAAACGAATCAATTCGTTGGAGAAACACAGCCCGGCGATGATCAGCGTCGCTCCCGCGTACAGGCTGTCGCGGGGTACTTCGTTGAGCGCGACAAACGCCAGCAGGGCAGCGAACAGGGGTTCGGTGAGCTCCAGTGCCTGTACCTGGGAGGGCTTGAGATACTCGATGGCCTTGGTGGTGCAGAAGAAACCGAGGATGGTCGGCAGCGTGGCCAGGGCCAGCAGGGCGGCGATTGCCAACGGCGACAGCTCGCCGATCGCGAAACCGTCGGCCGCCGCCGGCATCAGCAGGTACAGGCTGCCAAAGAACAGCAATTGGCGGGTGAAGTGCAGTCCTCCGGACACGCCCATCCGCTTCATGGCCACCGAAAAGGCCCCATAGCCGCAGCCGCCCATGGCGGCGAGCGCGGCACCTTGCAGGGTAAAGCCTTGCTGCAGGTCGGCGCCGAAGATTACCGCGATCCCGGCGATCGCCAGTGCGGCGCCGACGGTGGCGTTGGCGGTGATGGCGTCCTTAAGAAACATCCGCCCCAGAATGATCGAGGAGATCGACGCGCTGGCCATCAGTATCACCACCACACCGGCGGCCGCGTAGTGTCGGTAGGCGGCGGTTTCGAAATGGAACAGCACAAAGATGCCGAGGAATGCGCAGATGGCCGCCTGAGTCCATTTAATCGACGGCCCCGGACGCCTGAGGAAAAACAACAGGCTCGACAGCAGCAGGCAACCCAAAACGGTCTTGATGAAAGCCACACTGCTGGCGCTGAAACCACTGCTCATCAGTACTTTGCTGAGTACACCGATGGTGGCGTTCAGTGCCGCAGCGCAGAGCGCAAAGACGACGCCTTTGCTGAAAGTCGATTGCATGGATAACGATCCCTGTTGTTGATGGTTTATTCGGTGGAATGCCGCTCTGGATCGACGGCGTTGAGGTGCGAATCAGCCGTCAGCGGGCCTGGCCCTTGGCGACGTAATACAAATTGACGAACCTCGCCGTGTGCAGCACCGACTGACCTATATCCGGTTTGGCGATGCCATGCCGCTTGGCAAATTGCTCGAGCGCCGTGGTATCAAATCGAGTGGTCTGGATAAAGTCCAGGGCTTCGGGTTTTGAGTTGAGGCATCGCGCAACGGGCGCAATGCTCAGGAGCAGCTTCAGCACGGGCAGCGGAATGTGGTACCGGGGAGATTTCACGCCAACGGGTCGTGCCACCTGTACCAGTAGTTCACGCAAGTTGGGCGTCTGGTCATCCAGCGCCAGCAACTCCTGACCCGCCATGGCCGGATCAAACGCACTCACCGCCACCAGCTCGACCAGGTGATCCACAGTCACCAGGGGCAGCCAATGCCTGGCGCTGCCGGGCACTGCCGTGAGTTTTCCCTGCACCAGGTTGCGGATCAGGTCCACCAGCGGCTGACCTTCAAGAATATGCCCGGTGCGGCTGTGACCACAGACCGTGGAAGGGTGGACCACGGTGATCTCGCCGCCCTTGGCCGCCATCAGCTCGAGGGTCGCGAAATGCGCCTCCAGCTTACTGCCCTCATAACCACCGACGCGCCGGTACACGGCAGACCAATCGGTGCGCTGCGGATGATGAGGATCAATGCCGATGCGTTGCAGGTGCTGATGATTTTTCAGCATGTAGCCGCCGATCATCACCATCCGGCTGTGTTGCTCAGCCGCCAGCAACGCCACGCGCTTTGCCCCTTGAACATTCACCGCTCGTGATTGCTCGACTGTAAGCCCCCAGGCGAAATGAGCGCCGAGGTGGAACACCACGACGGCCTGCCTCAGCACTTCCCGGTCAGCCAGACTCAGTCCCAGGTTGTCCTGTTCGAGATCGCCCGCCACAGCAAAAATTCGCCTGCCGCTGCCGCCCAACTGGTCGACTTGCTCGCGCAGGGCTGCCAGTCGCTCGGGGCGGCGCATCAACACCCGAACGGTGTGACCTTTTGCACTCAGGTTCGCCAGCAAATGTTGACCGATGAAGCCGGTCCCCCCGGTGACAAAGCACTCCACGCTCATTTTCCAGCTCCTGTTTAAGGTTAGAAATCAAGCGTAAACTATCGACCCAACTCTACAGTCAAGCGGTGTTTTTCATGAAAATCGGCGAACTCGAGGCCCGCAGCGGCGCCAGCCGTCACACGTTGCGTTACTACGAACAAATCGGTCTGATCTCAGCGCTGCGGCAAACCAACAACTACCGTCGTTACACCGAACAAACCCTGCAGGATCTGGTGTTTATCCAGCGCGCGCAAAGCATGGGTTTTTCCCTGGGGGAAATCGGCGAGATCCTGCAGGCCCAGCGCAACCAGCTGATCGATTGTGCTGAAGGCGCCAAGCTGATTGAAAGGAAGATGGCGCAAATCAAAGAGAAAATTGCCAACTTCCAAAGCATCTATCGCTATCTGGATCAGGAGCGCTTGAACCTTGAGGCCAGTGCTGCCAGGCAACTTGAGCTGCAGCGGTTGAACAGTGCTGCCAACTGAACGGTCAGCTTCTGGAAAAATCGCGCTGCGGCCTGTCTCCGCTTTCAAACAATTTTGAAGATCCCACTCCTCACAGCACCGGGTTGCCAGGCTTTTTCCTTTTAAGGCGTCCGCGGCGCAGCCTTCGCCAGAAAATCAGTCACCAACCCCACCACCTCCCGCTGAATCTCCTCCCGCGACCGTGCGTTCTCGCCATCCCGGCAAATGACCCCATCACCCGGTGCATCTTCTTCCAGCATTTCAATGGCGCCCGGTTTGCAAATCGACGCGAAGCTGAAGTGAGTGGCGTCTTTGATCTCGACATAACGGGTGCTGGCCGCTGGCAGGCGTTTGGCCAGGTCGGCGGATTCCAGTTGCGCGGGTAGATCGTCGGAGGGGGCGCCGGCGGCAATCACCAGGGTCGGCACCGGCAGCGTCGCGAGGCTGGCGTCGGTCATGCCGCGTGACAGGCCGAGGTCCAGCGAGACGATGGCGGTGACTGCCGGGTAGCGTCTGTCCGCCGCCAACTGGGCCTTTGCCTGCGCGGTGCTGGCGGGGTTCATCTGTTGGTAGACCCTGCAACTGCTGAGATTCGTATGGACTTTGCAGTCCTCGGCGAAACGCTCGGGGTCGAAACGTGCGCCAGCAATCTCCAGTGCGGTCCAGCCACCGAGGGAGTGGCCGACCACGGCAATGCGCTGCGGTGCGACCGCGCCAAATTGCTCGGGCTTTGCCTGCACCGCTGCGATCGCTCGACGCAGGTCAATCGGCCGTTGCCACAACTGCGCTGCGGCTTGCGGGCTGCGGTCGTGGGTGGTGCTGCCGGGATGATTGACTGCCGCGACGATGTAGCCCTGATCGGCCAGGGCCGTGGCGAGCCACATCTGGTTGGTCCAATTGCCGCGATAACCGTGGGACAACACCACCAATGGATGCTCGCCAGCGGTGGGTGGCGCGTCGCGCACGGCAGAGGCACTGACGAACACCGGGTTGTCGTCGATCAATTGTGCCTTTGCAGTGGTGTTCGCCGGGTACCAGACCACCATTTCCAGCGGCCGCTGTGGGTCCGCCAGGGTGGTGCGGTAAAAGGCGATGGGGTGGGTGTCAGCGAGGGTGGTGGCAGACAGGCCGATCAGCAGCAGGGCGCCGAGAGCTGTTTTCAATGTTGATTCTTCCTTGATTGCATAGGGTGGTTTCAGGTGAAACGCCCGGCAGATTCGCATAAGCCGAGGTTACTGGCGAATCCTCCTACGCATTACCACGAACATCGTTCAGCAAGGTGCTAACGACGTAAAACCGAGAGCCTTGAGCTCAATTGACATTAATTATCATTTGCTCCTAAGATCGCATCCGCAAAACTGGTCGGGTTTTTTAGGGACATCTGAGTGCCGATGGACAATATCGATGATGCGCTGCTTGCCTTGCTGCAAGGCGACGCCCAAACCCAGCTCAACCCGCTCGTGGCGCGTGTCCATGACGGTCCGCAGCTGCTCTCGTTTGCCCAACAGCGCCTGTGGTTCCTGCAGCGCCTGGCACCGCTTTCCACCGCTTACAACCTGACCCGCGCTTTTTTGTTCGACGGCGAACTGAATGTCCAGGCCCTGCAACAGGCATTCGCCGCCCTGGTCGAGCGCCACGGCGTGCTGCGCACCCGTTTCGTCGAAGTCGACGGCGAACCCCGCCAGGAAATGTTGGCCGAGACAGCCTTTGCCCTGCAGCAGCGCTCCATCAGTGGCGTGGCGCAGGGCGAGCGCCGCGAGCATCTGCAGGGCTTGCTGGGCATCGAGGATGACCGCGCCTTCGACCTGTCCCAGGCGCCCTTGCTCAAAGTCGAGCTGATCCGCTATGACGCGACGAGCCACGGGCTACTGCTGAAGATGCACCACATCGTCAGCGATGCCTGGTCCAACCCGATCCTCGTCGCCGACCTGGCCAGCGCCTACGCCCAGGGGCTGCGCGGCAACACCTCGCGCCTGCCAGCGCTGCCGGTGCAGTACATCGATTACGCGCTGTGGCAGCGCGAGCGCTTGCAAGGCACCGAGCACGAGGTCGACCTCGACTATTGGAAGCAGTACCTGGGCACACAGGTGCCGGTGCTGGAAATGCCCACGGATTTTCCTCGCCCGGCGCAGCCAGGCCAGCGCGGACAACGCTTGCGCTGGCAACTGCCGGGCGCGCAGGCCGAGCGGATCCAGACTTTCTGCCGCAGCCGTTCGAGCAGCGCCCTGGTGATCCTGCTGGCCGCGTGGCAAGTGTTATTGGCCCGCTATAGCGGCCAGCCAACCTTCGCCGTGGGCGTGCCCCATGGCGGACGCAATCGTGAAGAGCTCGACAACCTGCTGGGCTTTTTCGTCAATACCCTGGTGTACCGGGTCGATCTGCAGCCGCAGCTGACGGGTCGCGCGCTGTGTGATCGCCTGCGCGACGAGTCGCTGAAGGCCTTGCAGCACGCCGAACTGCCGTTCGAGCTGCTGCTTGAACACCTTGAGGTCGAACGCGATGTCAGCCGCACTCCGGTGTTCCAGGCGATGTTCAATCTGAGCAGCGGGGCGGCGGTCAACTTCGCCCTTGACGGCTTGCAAGTCGAGCGCGTGCTGCCGGTCCGGGACAGCGCCAAGTTCGACCTGACCCTGGATGTCGCGGTTCGCGCTGAAGGGATCTTTTGTGAACTGGAGTACAGCCTGGAGCTGTTCGCCCCAGCCACCATCGAGCGTTTAGCCACCAGTTACGGCTTGCTGCTGGACGGTCTGATGAGTCAGCCCGAGACGCCGGTGTGGCAGTTGCCGCTGCTTGACGATGGGCAACGCCAGCAGCAACTGGAACAGTGGAACGCCAGTGAGCAGGCTCTGCAGCCGGGCGAAGACATGCTCGCGCTGTTCGAACGGCAGGTGGCGGCTGCACCGCAGCGCTGCGCCCTGATCTGTGCCGAGCAGCCCCTGAGCTACGCCGACCTCGACGCCCGGGCCAACCGCCTGGCCCATTGGCTGGTGGCCAATGGCGTGGGTTGCGATGAGCGTGTCGGCATCTGCCTGGAGCGCGAAGCCGAGCTGCTGGTGGCGCTGTTGGCCGTGCACAAGGCCGGCGGTGCCTACCTGCCGATCGATCCCGGGCAACCGGCTGCGCGCAACAGCGACATCATCGAACAGGCGCGTCCACGGTTGGTACTGACCCGCGCTAATTTGCAGCCTGTCGTGGGCGAATCAGGTCGAGTGGTGCTGCTGGAAACCCTTGACGAAGCCTTGGCCCAATTGCCCCAGAGTCGTCTTGGGCTGCCGGTGCATCCACGGCAGTTGGCCTACACCCTTTATACCTCCGGCTCTACCGGGCGGCCCAAGGGCGTCGACATCGAGCGCCAGGCGTTCGTCAATTTCCTCCATGGTATCCAGGCCCACGTGCAACTGAGCGCTGGCGAGCGGTTGCTGGCCGTGACCACCCTGGGCTTTGATATCGCCGGCCTTGAGCTGTTCCTGCCACTGGTCCACGGCGGCACCGTGGTCCTGGCCAGCCGTGCCAACAGCCTCGATCCGGCGGCATTGCTGGGGTTGATGGAGCGTCATCGCATCAATGTCATGCAAGCCACGCCCGCGACCTGGCAGATGCTGGTCGAGCACGACTCGCCAGCCTGGGCCGGTCTGCGTTTACTGTGCGGCGGCGAAGCGCTCAAGGCCGAGCTGGCCCAGCGGCTGTTGGCGCGCCAGGTGCGCCTGCTGAACGTCTACGGCCCCACCGAAACCACGGTCTGGTCATCGGTGCAAGCGGTCGAACAAGTCAGCGCGGCGACCCAGCCGATTGGTCGGCCGCTGGACAACAACCGCCTGTACGTCCTCGATGACCACCTCGAACCGCAGCCCATCGGTGTCGCCGGCGATCTGTACATCGGTGGCGTTGGCGTGGCCCGCGGTTATGCCGATCGCCCCGAGCTGACCGCCGCCGCCTTTGTGCCCAATCCCTTTGCGCAGCCATCGGCTCCGGGCGCGCAGGCCGGCAGTCGGCTGTACCGCACCGGTGACCGCGCACGCTACCGCGCCGATGGCAGCCTGGAGTTCCTCGGGCGCAGCGACTTCCAGGTCAAGCTGCGCGGTTTCCGCATTGAACTGGGCGAGATCGAAAGCGCACTCGTGGCCTTGCCAGGGGTGTCACAGGCCGTGGTGACCTTGCGTCAGGCAGCGGCCGGCCAGGACCTGCTGGTGGCTTACCTGTGCCTGGATGCGACCCGCTTTGACTCGCTCGCGGCGCAGCAGCAACTGCGCCTGAGCCTGCCGGCCTACATGGTGCCGAGCGCATTCGTGGTGCTGGATAGCCTGCCGCTGAACGCCAACGGCAAGGTCGACCGCAAGGCGCTTCCCGAGCCGCTGTGGGAGGGCGTCGACGCAGCTGACGACGAACCGCTGAGCGGGCCCTGGCAACAGGGCTTGGCGCAGATCTGGCGCGAGGTGCTGGGCCTGTGGCCGATCGCCCCGCGCGCCGAGTTGTTCCGCCTCGGTGCGCAGTCCCTGCAACTGGTGCGGATCCAGGCGCGGATTCGCCAGCAGTTCGCTTGCGATGTGGCCCTGGCCCAGCTGTTTGCCAACCCGGTGCTGGCCGACATGGCCGCGCTGATCGAGCAGGCCTGCGCCACGCCGGTGGTGGATGAACTGGCCGAGATTGAAAAACTGCTGCTCGCCTTCGAGTGAACCATTAGGGCCGGCGCACGGCCCGCCCCGAGGATTTGCCATGCCCCTGTTCCTGTCACTGCTCAAGCGTCATCGCGGCCTGCTCGGCCTGGGCCTGCTGGCCAGCCTGGTCAGCGCGGCGGCCGGTATCGGCCTGATCAACGAGATCAACCAGTTGATCGCCGGCAGCACGAGCATGGACGCGACGCTGGGGGCGACGTTCTTCGGTCTGCTGGTGTTGTTGTTTGGCTGTGGTTTCGGCGCCCAGGCACTGCTCACCGCGCTGGGCCACCGGGTGGTCTACGAATTGCGCCTGCAGATGGTCAAGCGCCTGCTCGACACCTCCATCGAGCAACTGGAAAAAATCGGCGAAGCCAGCCTCTACGCGACCCTGAGCAAGGACATCGTCAGCATCGGCCAGGCCTTCAACCGCATGCCGTTCGTGTTCTACAACCTGGTGCTGATGCTCGGCGGCTGCCTGTACATGGCCTGGCTATCCTGGCCGTTGCTGCTGATCTGCGTGGTCGGCCTGGGCCTGGGGACCTGGCTGGCGAACGGCTGGTTCGCGAAAATGCGCGAGCTGATGAAACAGGTGCGCGAAACCGACGACCGCCTGTATGCCGCCTATCAGGGGGCAATCGAGGGGCGTTTCGAGTTGGCCCTGAATGCCCGACGCAAAGAGCGCTTCTACGCCCTCGACCTGCAGCCGGCGGCCGAGTTTGCCCGGCGCAACGAGGTGCACGCCGACCGCTACTGGACCTTGAGCCTGAACTGGACCGCAGCGCTGATCCTGGCCCTGGCCGGCGGACTGTTCGCCGCCGGGACCTGGCTTGGGGTCGGCAATGGGGTGATCGGCGCCTTCGTGCTGGTGCTGATGTTCCTGCGCATGCCGCTCAACGACCTGATCGGCAGCCTGCCGACGCTGGTGGCTGGCAATGTCTCGCTGGCGAAGATCCAGACCCTGGCCTTTGCCGAGTATCGCAACGAATTCAGCACTTTCAGCGGTGAAGCCGATATCAACCAGCCGCTGCTTGAGCTGCAAGGATTGGGCTACGACTACCCGCATCAGGCCGACGATTACGGCTTTCGCCTGGGGCCAGTGAACCTGAGCGTCGCCCGGGGCGAAATCCTGTTCATCGTCGGCGGCAACGGCAGTGGCAAGTCGACCCTGGCCAAGCTGCTCACCGGGCTCTACGAACCCAGCGCCGGCACCTTGAAGTTGCAAGGCGTAACTATCACGCCAGAACTGCGCGACTGGTATCGGGCGCACTTTTCCACGGTGTTCTCGACCTTCTACCTGTTCGAGCGCCTGGTCGGCCCACGCGGTGACTTCGACCCACTGCTGGCCCAGGCCTGGCTTGAACGCCTGCGCATGCAGCGCAAGGTCAGCATCGACGCGCAGGGCGGGCTGTCCACCACGCGTCTGTCCCAGGGCCAGCGCAAACGCCTGGCGCTGCTGGTGGCGCTGGTCGAGGAGCGGCCGGTGTTGTTGCTCGACGAATGGGCCGCCGATCAGGACCCGGGTTTCCGCGCGTTCTTCTATCGCGAGCTGTTGCCAGAGCTCAAGGCCCTGGGCAAGACCATCATCGCCATCAGCCACGACGACCACTACTTCTCCATCGCCGACCGCGTACTCAAGTGCGACGGCGGACAGCTTTACCCCTTTGATCACAGCACCGTCAGCACCGCCCCGGAGACGCCTTGCGAGCGTCCGGTGAGCGCGTAGCAGGGCCGATTTCTGTCGCACAACACTTAAAAAAACAAATGGTCCGCAAGGCCATGTAAAGGAGCTCGTGGTATGTACCAACTGAAACTGGGGCGTCAGCCAATCAAGGCGGGGAATTGGCTGCTGGCTCCTCTGGTGAGCAGCAGCATCCTGCTCACCCCGATGGCCATGGCCGAAGAAAACACCGAGGAGCAGGCGCCGCCGGCGTCGATCACGCTGCCGGAGCAATCCATCGTCGGCATGCAGACCGAAGCGCCGACGGTGTCGGTGGGGACCAAGGTGCCGCTGAGCCTCAAAGAAGTGCCGCAGACCATCAACGTCATCGGCCAGGAGCGCATCCAGAAGCAGAACCTCTACACCCTCGAAGATGCCCTGGGCAAAGTCGGCGGCGTGACCGTGCAGCGCATCGACGCCAGCCGCCTGAGCTTCTTCTCCCGTGGCTTCGAGATCACCTCGCTGCAACTGGACGGCACGCCGACCACCATGGACAACCGGATCTTCCTGTCCCCGGACCTGACCATGTACGACCGCGTCGAAGTGCTCAAGGGCCCGGCCGGTAGCCTGACTGGCGCTGGCGGCTCGGGCGGCAGTATCAATCTGGTGCGCAAGCGCCCGATGGCCGATGCGGCCGTGTCGGCGGAAATCAGCGCCGGCTCCTGGGACGCGTACCGGGGCATGGTCGATGTCACCGGCCCGTTGACCGAAACCGGCAACATTCGTGGGCGCCTGGTACTCAGCGAAAACAAAACCGCGTTCCCCTACGACGGCAGTGGCAAGCGTGAGACCAGCCAGGTCTACGGCATCGTCGACATCGACCTGACCCCGGACACCGTCTGGACCATCGGTGCCAGTAACCAGAACACCGACATCAATGGCGCCCAGCGTTCGCTGCCGGCATTCCGTTACACCGGCAGTGATGGCAAGCCGGCGATGTCGCTGCCGGATGTATCGCGCAAGAACTTCTACGGTGCCAACTGGAACCGCGATTACTTCTGGAGCACCTCGGTGTTCACCGAGCTCGAACACCATCTGGGCGGCGACTGGAAAACCAAACTGTCGGTGCGTCACGCCGACAACAACTATGACCTGACCCAGGCCTACGCGCGCAATGGTGGCGGTATCGATCCATCGGACAACCTGGTGTCGATGAACTCGATCATGTTCGACTACCGCGAGAAGCAGGACGAAGTCGACCTGTACGCCGACGGCCCATTCAGCCTGTTCGGCCGCGAGCACAAGTTACTGGTGGGGACCAACTATTCCCGTTCGGAGTTCTCCTCCAACGGCGGCTACTTCTCCAACTTCCTCGGCGACGTCGACCTCTACGACCCACAGGCGAACTTCGCGTACCCGGAATTCCCCGACGACGATCGCCTGCCTACCAGCGTTGCCAACAGCCGCGCCAAAGCGGTCTACGGCAACATGCGCCTGAGCCTGGCCGACCCGTTGACCCTGGTACTCGGCGGTCGCGTCACCTGGCTCGACATGCACCGCAGCCAGCACCAGCCTGAAGCGGGCTCGCCGTCGGAGAAGAGCAGCCAGAGCGAGTCGCAGAAGTTCACCCCGTTCTACGGCCTGATCTACGACCTCAACGATACCTACTCGCTGTATGCCAACTACGCCGAGGTATTCAACCCGCAGCCGGTCAGCAACCTGGACATCAACAACAACATCATCGCGCCGATCGAAGGCACGCAGCATGAAGTGGGGATCAAGGGTGAGTTCCTCGACGGCGCGGTCAACGCCTCGTTGGCCGCCTTCCAGATCGAGGAAGAAAACCGCGCCATCCCGGACATGAACGACCCGTCGTCGCGCGCCGTGGAAGCCGGTGGCAAGGCCCGTACTCGCGGCTTCGAGATGGAAGTCAGCGGCCAGATGACCCCGGACTGGTTCCTCACCGCCAACTTCACCCACACCTACAAGCGCTACGACAGCGCCAACGAGCAGCTGCAGACCTACCTGCCGAAGAACATGCTGCGCGTCTGGACCCTCTACAAGCTGCCTGGCGAACTGGAGAAGTGGAGCGTGCAAGGTGGCGTGAGTGCGGTCAGCGAAACGTTCAACAAGCTCGACGTGCCGAGCATCGATATGGACGGCACCAAGCTGCGGCAGAGCGGCTACGCCCTGTATGACGCGGGTGTCGGCTACCAGATCAACGAGAACCTGTCGGCTGACCTGCTGGGCACCAACCTGGGTGACAAGAAGTACTACCAGCGCATCAACACCTTCCAGGACGGCAACATCTTCGGTGATCCACGCGCGGTATCCCTGACCCTGCGCGCCAAGTTCTGACGCACGACAGCGGTGCGCCCAGCCGGCATACTTGGCCGAGGGGGCATCGCTGGCCTTTTCTTTTGTAGGAGCGAGCCTGTCGAATCGTCGCACCGTCGCGTTGGCAGTGTGTCAGGCGATGCATATGCCGGAAGTACCGGCCTCTTCCCGAGCAGGCTGCTCCTACAATCATCCTGCGTGAATACCCTTGGCGTTACCCGCCAGCCCCAACTTTTTCCCACCAAGGAGACCAGAGTGAAACGACCTGCTTCGAACCAGGCCCGCACCCAGGGTTGGCAGCGTGGGCTATGGCTGTTGCTGGCGCTGCTGCTGGCCTACCTGTTCACCTGGGCGCTCAGCGCCCAGGTTGCGTTGGGCCTGGCGTGGCTGGGGCAAGCACCCAGTGAGGCGGTATTGAGCAGTTCGATCGCCGCCTTTGTGCTGTACCCGGCGCTGGTGCTGTGGTTGCTCTGCGCCCGCCGGGCCCGGCGTAACGCCCTGTGGCTGGGCGGCCTGGCGGTGGCGCTGCTGGCCACGCAGCGCGTGCTGGTCGGGACGGGCTGATGTTCGACAGTGTTCGCCAGGCCATGCTGTGGGCGCATCGGGTCCTGGGCCTGGGCTTTTCCGGGCTTTTACTGATCGCTTTCTTCATGGGCAGCCTGGCCTTGTACGACCGCGAGCTGGACAGCTGGATGCTGCCGTCGTTGCGCGCTGCACCATCGACCACCGCGCTGTCGCTGGATCGCCAGGTGCTGCCCCAGGTTGCCAGCCTCAGCGAGGGCAAGGCGCTGTTGCAGTGGTACGTCGAATTGCCCGACGCGCGCCGCCCGCTGATGCGCTTCCAGGCCTGGAGCGTCGAGCGCGAAGGCTTCAGCCGTTTCCTGCTGCCGGGCAAGGAGGGCGCGCTGGAGGTTGCCGGCAGCCGCGGCGGCGACTTCTTTTACCGGTTGCACTACACCCTGAATATCCATGCCGGGAACCTCGGCGCCCGCCTGCTCGGACTGGCCGCCATGGTCGGGTTGATCAGCCTGATCGCCGGGGTCTTTATCCATGCGCGGCTGTTTCAGGACCTGTTCACCTTGCGTGCCGACAAGGCTCCCCGGCGCCTGCTCGACCTGCACAACCTGACCGGGGTGTTGGCCTTGCCGTTTCATGCGCTGATCATGCTCAGCGGTCTGCTGATTCTCTTCCCGTTGTACCTGCCGGCGGCCATCGACGCGCTGTACCCCGGCCAGGCCGGGCAGTTCGCGGTACAGGCCGACGCCGCCTACAGCCGCCCGGCGACTGGCAACCCAGGGCCAATGGCCTCGCTCGACGGCATGCTGGTCGAGGCGCGCCAGCACTGGGGCGGTGGAGAGCCGGCTTTCGTCCGGGTCTGGCACCCGGGCGACGCCAACGCCTATGTCGAGATCAGCCGCAGTGTCGCCGACAGCCTGAGTGTGGACGGTCACACCCTGTACTTCGACGCTGCCAGCGCCCGGTTGCTGCATGCATCGCAACTGCCGCCAGCGGCCGCGACCCTGGATGTGCTGGCCGGCTTGCACGTGGCGCACTTCCACCAGCCGGCGTTGCGCGCGCTGTACTTTTTCGCCGGCCTCAGCGGTTGCGTAATGCTCGCCAGCGGTCTGCTCTATTGGTTGGCCAAGCGCCGCCTGCAACACCCTGCCCGGGAGTGGGGCGGGATGTCGGTGACCCTGCTGTGCAGCGTGCTGATCACCGGCATGCCCCTGGCCACCCTGGCGATGCTGGTGGCCAACCGTTGGCTGCCCCAGGCGTTGGCCGGGCGTGCCGAGTGGGAGGTGCAGTTGTTCTTCAGCGCCTGGCTGCTGGCCGGGTTACACGCCGCATGGGTTATCGGCCGCTGCGCCCAGGCCCGCGCGCCTTGGGCAAGCCAGTGTCTGGCGATCAGTGCCCTGGCGTTACTGGCGCTGCTGTCCAATGCCTGGAGCACCGGCGATCACCCGTGGCGCGCGCTAGATCAAGGGCTGTGGGCAGTGGCCGGGGTCGACCTGACGCTGCTGGCCTGTTCGGTAGTGGCGTGCAGTTTGGGCTGGCATTTGCGCAGGGGCGGGGTAAGGGCGCAGCGGTTGGCGGAGGTCAAGGATGCTTGAGGCACTGGTCAGCGTCGCGGTCCTCGGCTTGCAACTGCTGGGCCTGGCGCTGCTGGCTCTGAGTCAGTCGGTGCATTGGCAGCGGGTGATGACACCACGCCCGTTCCCCGGCACTCGGGGCCTGCGGGTGGCGGCCTTGCTGGTGTCGGGTTTGGCATGGTGGGTGAGCCAGGCCGACCTGGGGCTGGCCATGGGCACGCTGTTCTGGGTGCTGGCGCTGTTGCCTTGTGGCTTGAGCGTTGCGCTGTTGTTGTACTGGGGGAAGGCTTGATGCCGGGCAGCCTGTCGAATCGTCGCACTATGCCTATTAAGCTGATGCGGTGTGGCGGGCGGCCCCATCGCTAGCAGGCTAGCTCCTACAGGGTTTGTGAGCGGCGCCGTCCTTCCAGAATAGGCCGGCCGGTAGGCCGCCTCGGTTGCTTTTGATTTTGATCCACCGGCCCCGTTACAGAAGGCTGAGTGGAGGCATGCATCCGAGGGGAGCGCTCCTACAGGGATTGTGGTCTATTACATGCCTTTGTGGGCCAGCCTGCTGGCGATGAAGTTGATGCGCTTCAGCAGGCTGGTTGCGGGTCAAACGCTGGCGTGGCGGTAGCGGCTCAGCACGTTCAGCAGGTCCTCCAAGCGTGGGTTGAGGAACACCAGGTGCGCCGGTACTTGAGTACCCCACAACTGGTGCACTCGCGCGCACAGCAGCACGGCCTTGAGTGAACTTCCGCCGACTTCGAAGAATTGCGCCTGCTCATCCAGCACCTCCAGTTCCAGCACTTCGCACACCAGCGCCGCCACCTGTTGACGGGCCGGCTCAGGTTGTCCGGTCTGCGCCACGGGCTGTGGCTGCAAGCGTTGCACCAGCGTCTCGAACGACGCCGCCGGCTGGCCGGGAAGGGCTTCGAGCAGGGTCCGCAGATCCTCGCCCAAGGCCTCGATGCTGGCCGGCTGGAACAGGTCAGTGCTGTAGGTGAAGGTGGCGATCAAGCCCTCTTCGCGCTCGCTGACATCCAGCATCAGGTCGAACAGCGTGCTGCGCTTGCCATGGTCTTCCTTCAGCGGCTCGATGCTCAGGTTGCCGAACGCCGACGAGCGCAAGTTTCGCTCCTGATGCAGGTCGAACATCACCTGGATCAGCGGCACACCGTGCTGCTGGGCACCTGGCAGGGCCTGCAGCAATTGCTCGAACGGCAGGTCCTGATTGGCATGGGCATGCAGCAGGTTGTCGCGGACTTGGTGCAGCAGACTGTCGAACTGCGGGTTGCCAGACAGGTCGGTGCGCAGCGCCAGGGTGTTGACGAAGAAGCCCACCAACCCCTCCAGCTCATGGTGATGCCGGTTGGCAATCGGGATGCCGATGCGGATCGCCGACTGCTGGCTGTGGCCGGCCAGCAACACGTTAAACGCAGTCAGCAGGGTCATGAACAGCGTGCAGCCCTGTTCGCGGCTGTAGGCGTGCAAGGCCTGGCTCAACGGCGGGTCGAGCACCAGGCTGTGCTCGGCGCCGCGATGGCTGGGCAGGGCCGGGCGCGGCAGCATGCAGGGCAGTTGCAGCAGGCTGTGGTCCTCGCCCAGGTGGTGCAGCCAGAAGTCCAGTTGCGGCTTGAGGGCCGCCGGGCTCAGTTCACGGCGCTGCCATTGAGCGAAGTCGGCGTATTGCAGCTGTGGCTCGGCCAGCGGCGAGGGTTGGCCGCTGCTGAAGGCGCTGTACAGCGCGATCAGCTCGCGGGTGAACACGCGCATCGACCAGCCATCGAAGGCGATATGGTGCAGGGTCAGCCACAGCACATGTTCGTCCGCCGCCAGTCGCACCACGCCCGCCCGCAGCAGCGGTCCGCGCTCGAGATCGAAGCGCTGCGCGGCCTGGGTCTGCAGTTCCTGTTGCAGGCGCAGGTCGCGTTGGGCGACGGGCAAGCGGCTAAGGTCCATCAGGCTCAAGGCAAAGTCCTCGGCCACCTGTACCTGCTGCGCCGGCCCGGCGGTCGTGAGGACGAAGGTGGTGCGCAGGCTTTCGTGGCGCTGCAGCAGCACGCTGAAACTGTGCTCCAGGGCCGGCAGGTCGAGCGCACCTCGCAGTCGTACGGCTTCAGGCACGTTGTAAGTGGTGCTGCCCGGATGCAAGCGGTCGAACAACCACAGGCGTTCCTGAGCGAACGACAGCGGCAGGGGCGTCTCGCGACGCTGCGGGGTGATCGCGGGCAGCGTCGAGGCCACGGCCTTCGGCAGAGCTTGTTCGACGAACGCGCCGAGGGTCGAGTGCTGGAACAGCGCCCGCACCGGCACCTCGATACCCAGGCTGCTACGCAGGCGCGAGACCAGCCGGGTGGCGGTCAGCGAATGGCCGCCGAGCTCGAAGAAGTTATCGTCGAGGCCCACCTGTTCCACCCCCAGCACCTCGGCCCACAGCGCCGCCAGCGAGGCTTCGCGTTCGTTGCGCGGCGCCCGGTAGCTGGCCTGGCGCTCGCGCACCGGAGCCGGCAGGGCTTTGCGGTCCAGCTTGCCGTTGGGTGTCAGCGGGAAGGCACTGAGCATCACGTAGGTCTTCGGCACCATGTGCTCGGGCATGTGCAGGCCGAGGTGCGCTTGCAAGGCGATGGCCCCCGGGCAGACGTCACGGGCCACCACGTAGGCGATCAGCTCAGTGTCGCCGAGCTCGTTGGCGCGGGCGACCACGGCGGCCTCGCGCACCCCGGGATGGGTCAGCAGGCGCGCTTCGATCTCGCCCAGTTCGATACGGAAACCGCGAATCTTCACCTGGTCGTCGATGCGTCCGAGGAATTCAATGTCGCCCTGGGCGTTGACCCGCCCGAGGTCGCCGCTGCGATAGAGACGGCCGGCGCCTGGGTTCAGCGGGTTGTCGAGGAAGCGCTCGGCGCTCAGGTCCGCGCGGCCCAGGTAGCCCTGGGTGATGCCGGCGCCACTGAGGTAGATTTCGCCGCTGACTCCAGCCGCCACCGGGCGCAAGTGGGCGTCGAGCACGTACACCTGCATGTTGGCGATCGCCTTGCCGATCGGCAGCACGCCCTGTTCGTCACCACGGGCGCGGTAATAGCTGCACCACACGGTGCCCTCGGTCGGGCCGTACTCGTTGTACAACTGCGCCTGGGCGCACAGCTGCTGGTGCTGGCGGGCCAGGCTGGCCGGGCAGGCTTCACCGGCGACGATGGCGCAACGCAGGCTGCCCAGTTGGTCGGCGGCCTGTTCCAGCACTTGCCCGTAGAGCGACGGCAGCATCAGCGTGTGGCTGACCTGCCGGGCGGCGATCAAGCGGCCCAAGGCCAGGGCGTCCTGCACCTGATCGTCCTGCGGCAGGCACAGTTGTCCGCCCTGGGTCAGGGTCCAGAACAGCCCGGCCACCGAACTGTCGAACGCCAGCCCCGACACCAGCAGGAACGCCTGCAGCGGTTCCTTGTAGGCGAGCAGGCGCGCCGAGGTCGAGTGCACGGCGTTGCGGTGCGAGACCATCACGCCCTTGGGCCGGCCGGTGGAGCCGGAGGTGAAAATCAGGTAGGCCAGGCTGTCACTGTCGGTCACCGGCGCGGGACGCTGCACGGGCAGGTCCTGCTCGGCGAGACGGTCGAGCCACAGGGTGCTGTAGTCGCCTTGGGGCAGGCGGCTTTCAAGGCTGCTCAGGCTCAGCAACAGGGTCGCGCGGGTCTGCTCGAGCATGTCGCTCAGGCGCTCGGCCGGGTAGCTCGGGTCCAGCGGCAGGTAGGCGCCACCGGCCTTGAGAATGCCGAGAATGCCGACGATCGCCTCAAGGCTGCGGCCCATAAACAGACCGACGGCCTGACCCGGTGCAAGGCCAGTGTTGCGCAGTTGGTGCGCCAGTTGATTGGCCCGTGTCTCCAGCGCCTGGTAGCTCAGTTGCGCCTCGCCGTGGCTGACCGCAATGGCCTCGGGGCGGACAGCGACCTGCTGTTCGAACAACTGGTGGAGCAGTGCCGGCGTTGGCTGCTGCACCTCGGTGTGGTTGAGCGCCGCGAGCCAGGCCTGATGCGCGGCACTGATGCCTGAGGATTCGCCCAATGCTTGCTGACTGGCGGCGCTGGCCTGCTGGCAGAGGCTGATGAACTGGTCGAGCAACAGTCCGGCGGCATCGGCGTCGAGGCGGCTGGCATCGTAGTGCAGCTGGAAGCTGAAGCCTTCGGGCTGATCCAGTACTTCCAGCAGCAGCGAATGCGCACAGCGTTCACCTTGCACCGCGAGTACCGGCCAGGCCGAGGCCAGCGGCTGGCGCAGGCGGAAGCCGAACGGCGTGTCCGGCGTCAGGGCCGGCCACTCTTCTTGCCAGGTGCGGGCCTGCTCAAGCACCTGCGCGAATGCCGCCAGGGCCTTGGCCAAATCGTCCTGATCATCCGGCTCCAGGCGCAGCGGCAAGGACTTGCCGTAAGGGCCGAAGGCGTTCGCCGTGGCGCTGTTACGACCATCGTGCGCCCAGCCCAGCAACACCTGCGGCTGCCCCAGATGCCGTTTGAGCAACAGTGCCCAGCACCAGCCGAACAGCGCGTCAGCCGAAGCGTCGAGGCCGGCAAGGGCGCTGCGGATGTGATCCTGAAACGCTGCGTCCGGGGTCTGTATCAGGCAGCTCGGCTGTGCCGGCGCCGTTGCTTCGCAGCGCTGAAACGGGTGTTGGATCAGGTACTGGTCGGCGGCTTGCTGGCGCTGCCAGAAGGCTCGTCCGGCGTCGCTGTCGCTGCTGCCCAGGTGTTCGAATTGCCACTCGGCGAAGTCGGCGAATTGCACCGCTTCCTCGTCCGTTGGCTGGCCCTGGTACGCCGCCTGCCAGGCGTTGAGCAGCAGTTGCAGGGTGCTGTGGTCGGCGTTGGCGGCCGGCACCGCCAGGCAGGCCCGCAGCACTGCGCCACGAATGACGGCAACGGCCAGGCTGGCCTCCACGAGCGCTTCGCTGAGCAAACGGTGCAGTGCCGGCGGCGTCAGATCGTCGGCAACTTCGCGCCAGTCGATCTGCAACTGTTCGGCGATGACCTGCACCGGCTGCTGCATGCCCGGGCTAGCCAGCAGTCGGGTGCGGAGAATTTCCTGCTGTTCCAGCACCTGCGCCAGGCTCGCCTGCAAGCGTGCAAGGTCGCTGCCCTCGGGCAGGGCGAAGGTCAGGAACAGAGCGTCGGCGCGCCGGTCAGTGTGGGACCAGTGGGCATTTTGTTGCAGGGCGGGGCGAAAGCCCTCGATGGCGATGCTGGACATGGCGTGGAAACCTTGAATAGGGGCGGAGTGGAAAACCGTGAACCTCGGCGGCGCGTCAGGGCTTGAGCGCCACATCCTGGCTGTTCAGGGCTTCAGCCATCGACACAAGGATGCGTCTAGGGCTGTCGTATTCATTGCGGGCATGCACCGAGAGCATGTTGTCCAGCAACAACACGTCGCCGTGGCGCCAGGGGAACTCGGTCATGTGCTGCAGGTAGAGGCCACGCAGGTGCTCCAGCACTGGCGGCTCGATCGGGCTGCCGTCGCCATAGAAGGTGTTCTGCGGCAAGTCGTCGTCGGCAAAGTCGGCCTGCAGCGCATCGCGCACGCTCGCCGGCAGGGTGCTGACATGGAAGAACGTGGCGTGGTTGAACCACAACGTCTCGCCGGTACGCGGGTGCTGCACCAGGGCCGGGCCGACCTGGCGGGTGCGCAGGCGACCGTCGGCTTTCCATTCGGTGTGGATACCGACGCTGGCGCAGTAGGCATCCACCTGGGCGCGGTCGTCGGTCTGAAACACGGTCTGCCAGGGCAGGCCGAAACCGTCACCGTAGTTGCGCACGTACATGATGCCCAGGCGGGCGAAGCGCTCGCGAATCTCGGGGTCGATGGCGCGGGTAATGGCCCGGGTATCGCCGATCGGGGTTTCGCCCCGCGACAGCGGCGCGATATCGCACCACAGGAAGATTTTCAGTGGGAACACCGGCGAGTAGGAGTGTTCGTTGTGGGGGAAAATCCGCTGGTCCTTGGGGTAGTCGGTGGAGGTATAGATGTTCAGGCGTGGGTCGACCTGGGTGCGTGGCGAGGCGCGGAATTTGTACTCCAGGGCACCGCCGGACAGCGCGCTGATGCAGTCGTCGAAGGCCTGGGCGGTGTCGACCTGGAAGTCGCGAAACAGCAGTGCGCCATGCTCGAGCAGCTTGCGCTCGATCAGTTCGCGGTTGGCCTGGGCCCACGCCACCAGGCTGATGCCGGGGCGGGTGGGCTGGCAGACGGCGGTGTAGACGCTGTCTGGATTGAGCGGCGTGAAACGCACCAGCGAATCTTCATCCACACGGATCGGTTTGCGGCGCATGCCGCCGAGCTTGGCAATCGCGGGGCCATTCATGTCTTATCCCTCCATAGAGTCGATGGTGATGCGGGTGCGGCGACGGCTGCTGCCCAGACGGGCCAGGCTCTGTTCGCTACGCGCGCTCAAGTGCTGCAGGCGTTGTTCGAGAAGCAGCGCGCGCAGCGGCTGGATCAGCGCTTCGATTGGCCGCTCGGGGTCGCTGACCACCTGCTCGAGCAGGCGGCTGAACGCTCCGGCAAAGGCCTCGGCGCTGTGCCCGTCGAACAGCTCGGTGTTGTACTTCAGGGTGCAGGCCAGGCCGCCCCGGGATTCCTCGATGCTCAGGTGCAGGTCCAATTGCGATTGACCGTGCTCGATACGTTCCGGCAACACCCTCAGGCCCGGCATTTCGAGAGCGCTGTCGGGTTGGTTCTGCAGCACCAGCTTGACCTGGAACAACGGGTTATAGGCCAGGCTGCGCGCAGGGTTGAGGGCTTCCACCAGGGTGTTGAAGGGCAGTGCCTGATGGCTGAACGCATCCAGCACCTGAGGCCGCAGGCGTTGCAGCAGGGCGTTGAAGCTGGGGTCGCCGCCAACGTCGCCTCGCAGCGCCAATTGGTTGATGAAAAAGCCCACCAGGCCTTCGGTCTCGCTGCGTTCGCGGTTGGCCACGTCGGTGCCGATCACCGCCTGGGTGCGGTTGCTGTGCAGGTACAGGCTCAGCTGCAGCACTCCGAGCAAGCCCATGAACAGAGTGGCGCCATGGCTCAGGCACAGCTGTTTCAGCGCCTGGGCAGGGCCGGCGTCGATCTGGAACGCCAAGCGTGCGCCCTGGCCGCCGAGCACCGACGGTCGCGGCCGGTAGCTGCTCAGCTCGAGCGGTGGCAGGGGGTCGCCCAGTGCCTGACGCCAGTAATCCAGGTGCTGTTGGCGGGCGCTGGTGTCGAGCTGTTGGCGTTGCCAGGCGGCATAGTCGCTGTATTGCACCGCCAGTGCCGGCAAGGGCGCGGTTTCGCCATTCAGGGCGGCGCTGTAGAGCTGGCTAAGTTCGCGCACCAGCACGCCCATCGACCAGCCATCGGAAACGATGTGGTGCATCACCAGCAACAGCAGGTGTTGCTCAGCGTCCAAGCGCAGCAGATGCAGGCGCAGCAGCGGTGCCTGGCGCAGGTCGATCGGCCGCGTCGCCAGTTCGATCAGCAACTGTCGGGCGCTGGCCTCCTGCTCGGCCTGGGGTAGCTGGCTGAGGTCATGCAGGTCCAGCGGCAGCTCGATGGCGTCCTGTACCTGCACATGCAGTGTGCCGTCCTCTTCGTGGAAGCTGCTGCGCAGCGCCTCGTGGCGCAGGCTGAGGATCTGGAACGCCTGCTGCAAAGCGCCAAGGTCAAGTCGGCCCAGCAGCCGGGCGGCGCTGGGGATCAGATAGGCCGGGCTGTCGGGCTGCATCGCCTGCACCAGCCACATGCCCTGTTGGGCATGGGACAGCAGGCGACGGCCGTCGGCGGGCAACGCGGCGAGGCCGATCGGCGCCTGCTGGTCAGCGTTGGCGTCGTCCAGCAGGGTGGCCAGTTGGGCGATGGTCGGCGCCTCGAACAGGCAGCGCAGTGGCAGCTCAAGCTTCAGCGTCAGGCGAATGCGCGCCATCAGTTGCGCGGCCAGCAGCGAGTGGCCACCCATGGCGAAGAAGTTGTCATCCATGGCGATTGCCTGCTGGCCGAGGACCTCTTGCCAGAGCGCCAGCATCTGCTCTTCACGGGCGCTTTGCGGCGCGCGCTGGCTGCTGCCCTGAACGCTGTAGTCGGGTACCGGCAGGGCCGCGCGGTTGAGTTTGCCGCCGGGGGTCATGGGCATCTGCGCCAAGCTCACGAACGCCGAGGGCAGCATATAGTCGGGCAAGTGGGCGGCCAGGTGCTGGCGCAGTTCGGCGGCCTCCACCGGCTGGTCGTGCGACACCAGGTAGGCCACCAGTCGGCGGTCGCCGGGACGGTCTTCGCGCACCAGCGCCAGGGCCTGGCGGACGTTCGGGTGGCTGCGCAGGTGCGACTCGATTTCGCTGAGCTCGACCCGAAAACCGCGCAGTTTGACCTGCTGGTCGATCCGCCCCAGGTACTCGTAGGTGCCGTCGTCCAGGCGCCGCGCCAGGTCGCCGGTGCGATACATCCGGCTGCCGGGTGGGCCGTACGGATCGGGGCAAAAGCGCTCGGCGGTCAGGCCGGGCACATCGTGGTAACCGCGCGCAAGCAGCTCGCCACCGATGCACAGCTCGCCCGGAACGCCCGGCGGCGCCAGGTTGTCGTCGCGGTCCAGCAGGTAATAGGCGCGACCCCGCAGCGGTGCGCCGATCGGCAGTTGCAGCGGCAGTGGCCCGCGGGCCAGCAGCGCGCTGCAGTCCTGGATGCTCGAGACCACGGTGATTTCCGTGGGGCCGTAGATGTTCAGCAGGCGCACCGGGGCCAGGCCGGCCTTGCGCCAGGCGTCCACGCCGGCGCTGGGCATGGCTTCGCCGCCGACGCTGACCAGGCGCAATTCGCCGTAGGCCGCGTACGGTTGCTGGGCGAAATCCTGGGCCAACTGGAACCAATAGGCGGTGGTCAGGCAGGCGGCGACGGTGATCCGGTGGCGATACAGTCGCCCATGGAACTCGCGGCTGTCCCACAGCTCGGGGCCGCGCACCACCAGGGCCGCGCCGCACATCAGCGGTGGGAATAGCTGATCGACGAAACCATCGAAGTTGAAGGTCGAGAACTGCAGCACCCGATCATCGGCCTCGACGCCGTAGTAGGTGCGCGCGACTTCGGTGTAGCCGGCCAGCGAACGATGGGTGATCGCCACGCCCTTGGGCTTGCCGGTGGAGCCGGAGGTGTAGATGACATAGGCCAGTTGTTCGCGATGCACCGCACGGCTGCTCGGCACCCCGGCCAGCGCTGCGGCGTTGGCGTCCAGGCCGGTGACGTCGAGGCACGGGCGCTGGTACGGCGCCATGATCGCTGCGGTCTCCGGGGCCACCAGCACCAGGCGGATGTCGGCGTCGTCGATCATGTGGGCCAGGCGCTCGCTGGGGAACTGCGGGTCCAGCGGCACGAAAGTCAGGCCAGCATTCAGCGTGCCGAATACCGCCGCGACAATGTCCAGGCCGCGCGGCAGGCACAGGCCGATGCGCGCTTCGGCGGGCAGGTCCTGCGCCAGCAGGTGGCGGCTGATCAAGTCGGCGCGCTGCTGCAGGGTGGCGTAGTTCCAACTGCTGTCGTCATGGATCAGCGCAATGCGCTCAGGCTGTGCCGCCGCTTGCGCGGCGAGGCGCAGGTGCACCAGTTGCGGCGTCGGCTCGAGGACCAGCGACGCCTGGCAGTCGGCCAATAGCCGTTGCTGTTGTGCGGCACTGCACAGCGGCAGTTGGGCGATGCAGCTTTCCGGCGCCTGGACCAGGCTTTGCAGCAAGCTGGCATAGCTGGCGCCGTGGCCGGCGAGGGTGGCAGGCTCGAACAGGTCGGCGTTGCCGGTGAGGGTCAGTTCCAGCGCGTCCGCCCGTTCGACCACGGTGAGCACCAGGTCGAACTGCGCGCTGACCTGGTTGCGTTCGATCTCGTCGACTTCCAGCCCTGGCAACGCCAGGCGGCGTGGGGTCTGGCCGTCAAGCAGGTTGAACATCACCTGGAACAGCGGCGAATGCTGCAGCTGGCGCTCGGGCTCCAGGGCTTGCACCAGGCGCTCGAACGGCAACTGCTGGTGGGCCAGTGCCTGGCGGCGGCTCTGTTCGACCTGGTCCAGCACGGTGCCGAATGGCTGCTTACCGTCGAGTTGGCAGCGCATGACCAGGGTGTTGATAAAACAGCCGATCAGCCCTTCGGTCTCGACCCGGGTGCGGTTGGCCACCGGCACGCCGACGCGCAGGTCAGTCTGCCCGCTGAGGCGGTACAGCAGCACATTGAAGGCGCTCAACAGCACGCTGAACAGCGAGGTGCCACGGGCCTGGGCCAGCTCGCGCAGGGCCTTGCACAGCGGCGCGTCAATGCGCAGTTGCTGACGGCTGGCGCGCCCGCTCGGATGCCGGGGGCGCGGGTGGTCGGTGGGCAATTCCAGGGTGGGATGGACCTCGCCCAATTGCTCACGCCAGTACGCCAGCTCCGGCGCCAGGGCGCTGTCACTGTGGCCGGTCTGCTGCCAGACGGCGTAGTCGTGGTACTGAATCGGCAAGGCCGGCAGGTCGCTGTCGCGGCCTTGTAGGGCGGCGCTGTAGAGCGCGGTCAGCTCCTTGACCAGAATGCTCAGCGACCAGCCGTCGGCGACGATGTGCTGGGCGTTGAGGATCAGCACATGCTCGTCGACGTCGAGCTGCGCCAGCAGGCCACGCAGCGGTGCCTGGCTCAGGTCGAAGGGCCGATTGCTTTCGCTGTCGATCAGCTGTTGCAGGCGCATGGCGCGTTGCTCGGCGGGTATCGATGAGAGATCCGCCCGGGTCAGGGGCATCGGCAGCGAGGCATGCACTGTCTGGCGCGGTTGGCCGCTGACTTCATCGAAGGTGCTGCGCAGAATCGCGTGGCGGGCGATCAACTGGTCGAAGCTGCGTTGTAGCGCGGCGCTGTCCAGGCTGCCGCGCAGGCGCAGTGCCGCCGGCATGTTGTAGGCGCCGCTCTGCGGGTCCAGGCAGTGCAGGAACCACAGGCGCTGCTGCGCCCACGACAGCGGGTGCGGGCCGGGCTCGTTGGCGGCAACGATCGGCAGGCGGCTGAGGGCGTAGCCTTGAGCGGCGAGGGCGGCGGCGAAGGCCTGGCGTTTTTCCGGGGCGAGCCTGGCAATCCGCTCGGCCAGTTGTTGGGGGTCGAGTTGCATGGCATCAGCTCCGGGAAGGGTTGGCGGACTGCGCGCGGACCTGCAGGGCCTCGCGCTCTTGCGGCGACATGGCCGCGAGCATGCGTCGCAGCTCGGCGACTTTCAGCAGCTTGCCCGGCTGGCTTTCGCCGGCGCGCATGGCCTCGGCCAGCGCCGCCACGCTCGGATGGTCGAACACCAGCGCAGGTGGCACTTCCACTTGCAGCAGGCTGCGCAGGCGGGTGCACAGCTTGATGACGATCAGCGAATGGCCGCCGAGGTCGAACAGGCTGTCGGTGATGCTCAGGCTCGGACGTTCCAGCAGCTCCTGATACAGGTCGGCCAGCAGCGCCTCGAGGGCATCCCGTGGCGCCACCTGCTCGGCGATCTGGCGATTGGCGCTGGGCAGTGCGGCGAGGTCGACCTTGCCGTTGGCCAGGCGTGGCAGTTCGCTCAGGCAAAGCAATTGCGCCGGCAGCAGATAATCCGGCAGCCGTCCGCGCAACTCGCCGATCAGCGTGGCGCTGTCGCGCCGGCTCACGGCATGGGCGAGCAACTGGCCGTCGCGGTACTGCACCACCGCCTGGCTGACGCCCTCGAGGCTCAGCAGTGCCGCTTCCAGTTCACCGGGCTCGACCCGGAAACCACGGACCTTGATCTGTTTGTCGACGCGCCCAGCCAGATGCAGTTGGCCGCTGGCCGATAGCCGCCCCAGGTCGCCGCTGCGGTACAGGCGCTGGCCCGGTTGCAGCGGGTCGTCGACAAAGGCATCGGAGGTCCGATTCAGGTAGCCACGGCAGACTTGCGCGCCGCCGATGTACAGCTCAGCCAGGGCGCCAATCGGCGCGTGCTGCAGGCCGCTCGGGGTGGCTTCCAGCAGCCGGGTCCAGGTATTGGCCAGGGCGTGTTGCAGGGGCAGCGCGACCCGTGGCTCGGTGCTCTGGTCGAGGCTGTAGAGCACGCCGACCGTGGTTTCGGTCGGGCCGTAATGGTTGTGCACGCGGCTGCCGGGCGCCAATTCGCCGATGCGCTGGCGCAGGGCGCCCAGGCAGGCTTCACCGCCAAGGATCAGCACCGGTGGCAGGCTGATCGCCTGCTGGCCTTCAAGCAGCGCGGCCAGGTGCGAGGGGACGATCTTCAGGCAGTCGATCTGGCTGGCGTCGAGAAAGCGGGTGAAGGCGGCGGCATCGCGGCTGGCCTGATCGTCAGCCAGCACCAGGCAACCACCGGTCCACAGCGCCGCATAGAGGGTGGTGTTGCCCAGGTCGGCGGCTACTGAAGAAATCAGGGCGAAGCGGCTGCACTGTGCAAGGTCCAAAGCCTCGCTGACCGCAGCGCTGTAGTTGAGCAGTTGTCCCTGTTCGATCATCACGCCCTTGGGCTCGCCGCTGGTGCCGGAGGTGTAGAGCAGGTACGCCGCATCATCGAGGGCGACAGTGCGGTTGACCGGAGCGGTGGCGGGGCTGTCGAGCAGTTCGGCGAGGGGGATGCCCTGGGCGTCACCAATCAGCAGTTGCGGTTGGGCGTCGGCGAGGATCCGCTCAACGCGTGCCGCCGGCCATGCTGGGTCCAGCGGCACATAGGCGGCGCCGGCGCGCTGCACGGCAAGCAGTGCCAGCAGCAGCGGCGCCGAGCGTGGCAGCAGCAACGCGACATGGCTGCCGCGACCGATGCCGCGTGCCTGCAGCACGCCAGCCAAGTGTTCGACCTCGTGGTGCAGTTGCGCATAGCTCAGGCGTTGCGCGCCGTCCTCCAGCGCCGGGGCATCGGGAGTGTGCTGCGCCCAGTGGGCCAGGCGCTCGATCACCGGGCGGTTGCCAAAGTCGCGTTGCGCGCCGCACAAGTGTTTGTGCAGGGCCAGGTGCGCCGCAGTGCTCAGTGGCAGTTCGCTCAAGGCACACTGATGCGGTTGTTCAAGCAGTGCCTGGAGCAGTTGGACATATTGCTCCAACAGAATGCGCAAGTCGGCCTCGGCGTACTGCGCGGTGGGCGACTGTACGCTCAAGGACTGCACCCGGTCGTGTTCGTCGATGCTCACTTGCAGCGCCAGTTCGAAGCCCGGGTCGACCGCAGGCAGGGCGTCGACCGACCAGTGCAGGCCGCCGCTGACCCATGGCGCAGCGTGGCGCACCAGGTTGAAGCCGACCGTACGCTGAGACGTCACGGCGGGATCGGCGACGTTCCAGTGTTCCTGCTGCTGAGTGTGGTTGTCGAGCTGTTCGGCGAACTGGTGCAGCCAGGTGCTGAAGGGCTGTTCCAGCTGCGGCGCGAGGGCCAGTGGGAGGATTTTTTCGTAGACGCCGATGCCGTTCGCCATGACCTCATAGTCGAAGCGGCAGTCCTGTTGCCAGCCACCCATGAGTGCGTGGTTGCCGCTAATGCGCGCCAGCAGCGCCCACCAGGCAGCCTGCAGCAGCGTGCCCGGGGTCTGATCGAAACGCGGTGCAAGTGCTTGCAGCGCATCGGGCAGGGCTTGCTCGACGGCGTTGCCCGCTGCGTCCGCCGCCGCTTCCAGGCGGCCGCCCAGGCGCAGCGGCGCCAGCTCGTCCAGGCCGAGGCTGGCCCAGTAGGCGCGGCCGTCCGGGGCGTGTTCGTCGGCGTCCAGGTCGTGGCGCCACTCCACGTACTGGCTGTACTGGAAGGCATCGTCCAGCACCGCGTCGGGCTGGGCATACAGCGCGGCCAGTTCGCCCAGCAGGTTCTGCAGGCTCAGGCGGTCAGCGGCGCAAGCGGCGACGTACAGGTCCAGGCGCCAGTGCTCGGCAGCCAGAGGACGCAGGATGGCGCGCACCAGGCGTCCCTGATCGATGGCCAGCGGTTGCGCGGCCAGGGCCTCGGCTGCGGCCTGCTGGTCGATTTCCAGTTGATGCCAATCGAGGGCGCTGTCGACCAGGCTCTGGCGCAGATTGCGGTACAGGGTCGAAGGCCGCAGGGCCACGCGCAGGCTGTCGTGGCGTTCAATCACCTGCAGCAAGGTCTCGTACAGGCGCCCGGCCTGCAACGGCCCGACCAGGTTGATGCCGAGGTGCAGGGGCGCGCGGTCAAGGTGGATGGCCAGGGCCTGTTCGGCGCTCAATGGCAGGTCTTGGTGCAGCTCCATGGAGTCGTTCATTGGGTGATCTGATCCTGCAGTTCGGTTGCGTCATGGCGGGCGGCCAGCCGGGCCGGTTCATGCATGTCGCCCATGGCGACAGCGATCTTGCGTGGACCTTCGTACGGGTCGCGGGCGTGGGCGGCGATCAGGTTGTCGAGCATCACCACGTCCCCGCGCTGCCAATCGAAACGCACCGCGCAGGCTTCGTAGAGCTCGCCGATCAGGGCCATGCTGGTGTCGTCAATCGGGCTGCCGTCGCCGAAGTACACCTGACGCGGCATGCGCTCCTGGCCCACCATGCTCAGCAGGTCCTGACGTACCTGGGGCTCGAGGCAGAAGGTGTGGTGCAGCTGCAACTGGTTGAAGAAACTGCGCTCACCACTCAGCGGATGACGGATCACGGCCGGGCAGCGGGTGCGGGTTTGCAGCTCGTCATTGGCCAGCCAGCGCAGCTCGGTATGGCTGGCCCGGCACAGGGCTTCCACCTGCTCGCGGCTGTCGGTCTTGAAGAATTCCCGCCAGTTGACGTCGAGGCGCTCGGTGAAGGTGCGCACGTAGAGCAAGCCCTTGCGTTCGAAGGCCTCGGCCAACTCCGTCGGCAACTGCCGGTACAGCGTGCGGCAGTCGACAATCGGCGTGGCGCCACCCACCGGCGATGGCTGCTCGCAGTAGAACCACTGCTTGCGCGGCGAGCGCGGCAGGTGCGAGCTCTCGTTATGGAACAGGATCATCTCGCGCTCGGGGTAAGGCGTGGAGCGGTAGATATTGCGACCGCCTTCCTTTTTCGGCAGGTCGCCGTAGCCACCGAACAGCCCGGGATGAATGGCTTCGGCAAAGGCTTCGAAGGCTTTCGGATCGTCGAGGGCGAAGCCACGGAACAACAGGCCGCCGTGCTGGCACAGCAGGCTATCGATCAGGTCCCGCGAACTGTGGGCCCAGGCCACCGGGTCGAGGTCGGCGGCAACGGGTTCGATCAGCAGCGGGAACTCGTGGCCCGGCAACAGCGCCGAGGTGCGAATCAATGGCCGTGGGGCAGCGGCGCGGGTCGGCAGCTTTTTCAGCTTGTCGAGCTTGCTGGATGAAGGGGCGGGTTTGGCCAAGGCCGGTGTCTCCACGGAGGGCAGCGTGACGGTGAATTGGGTCAGGGCGGCGTGCGGTTGCTCGACCACCTGGTGCAGCAGTTCCAGCCAGGCGCCGATCAGCGCGTCGATGCGCTCGCCCTTGAACAGCGCACGGGCGTACACCCAGTCGCCGCGCATGAGGTCGCCGTCACGCTCGAGGAACAGCGCCATGTCGAACTTGCTGGTGCGCTCGGCCGCAGGCTGCATGCGCACCTCGAGCCCGGGGATCGAGAACGCCTGGGTCGGGGTGTTCTGCAGCACGAACAAGGCTTGCACCAGCGGGTTGCGGCTGCGCTCCCGTGGCACTTGCGCGGCCTCGACGATACGGTCGAACGGTAGCGCCTGGTGCTCCAAAGCTTGCAGGCAGGTGTCGCGGGTGCGGCCGAGGAACTCGCGCAGGGTCTCGCCGGCCAGGCGCCGCGAGCGCAACGGCAGGACGTTGACGAAGAAGCCAATCAAGCCTTCCAGATCGGCGTGCTCGCGGCCGGCGACGTCGGTGCCGAGCAACAGGTCGTCGGCACCGGTGACGCTGTGCAGCAGCAGTTCGAAGCTGGCCAGCAGCAGCATGTACAGGCTGACGCCTTCGGCCAGGGCCAGGGCGTCGAGGCGCGCCAGCAGCGGCCCAGGGATCTCCAGCGCTTTGGCGGCGCCACGGGCGTCAGCCTGCGCGGGGCGTGGCCAGTCGCACGGCAAAGCCAGCACCTGGGGCGCGCCATGCAGTTGGCGTTGCCAGAAGTCGACTTCGCGCTCCAGCGCCGGGCCTTGCAGGCATTGCCGTTGCCAGGCGGCGTAGTCGGCGTACTGCACCGCCAGGGCCGGCAGCGATGCCTGCTGGCCGTCGCGATAGCTTGCATAGAGCTGGCTGAATTCATTGACCAGCACGCCCACCGACCAGCCGTCAGCGACCATGTGGTGCAGTGCCAGCAACAGCAGGTGCTGTTGATCGCCGAACTTGAGTACCCGGGCGCGGATCAGCGGCGCCTGGCGCAGGTCGAACGGCAGGCGCAGGTTGTCCAGGCTCTCCTGTTCGGCGATCTGCAGGCGCTGGGTTTGATCCATGGCGCTGAGGTCACGCAGGCCGACCTCCAGCTCGAGGTGCTCGGCGATCAGCATGATCGGCTCGCCGTCGATGTCGTGGTAGGCGCTGCGCAGGACTTCGTGACGGGCGAGCAGCGCATTGAAAGTGGCACGCAGCGCAGGCATCTCCAGTGGACCGTTCAAGGTCAGGCTGGCGGCCATGTTGTAGGACGCCGATGGGCCGTGCAGGCGGTCGACCATCCACAGCCGTTGCTGACTCAGCGACACCGGCATATGGGCCTGGCGCGGCAATGCCAGCAACTGCGGACCCGCCACAGCCTGAGTGGGCTCGGCGGCCAGCGCGTCGAGACGCCCGGCCAGTTGCCACAGCAGCGGGGTCTCGAACACGCTGCGCAGCGGCAGTTCCAGGGCGCAGCGCTGGCGGATGCGGGCGATCAAGCGGGTAGCCAGCAGCGAGTGGCCGCCGGCTTCGAAGAAGTGGCTGCTGCGGCCCAGAGGCTGCTCAGGCAACAATGCCGCCCACAACTCGCCCAGCAGATGCTCGTGGGCGCTGACCAGGGGTTCGACCTCTGCGTGTTGCAACGACGGCAACGGCAGGGCCTTGCGATCGACCTTGCCGTTGGCGTTGGTCGGCCAGCTGTCCATGGCCACCCACAGTGACGGCACCATGTACGCCGGCAGGCTATCGCGCACGTGTTGGGCCAACTGGGCGTCCGTCAGCCCATGGCCGCTGCGGCCTTGCCAGTAGCCCACCAACAGGTCGCTGCCACCGAGGTTTTGCAGGTTGACCATGGCCCGCAGTACGTCGGGGTGGCGCTCCAGATGCGCCTCGATCTCCCCCGGTTCGATGCGGAAACCGCGCAACTTGAGCTGGAAGTCTTTGCGCCCCAGGTACTGCAGCACGCCGTCGGCGTCCCAGCGGGCCAGGTCGCCACTGAGGTACAGGCGGCTGCCCGGTGCGCCGAACGGATTGGGGATGAAGCTGGCGGCGGTGCGCCCAGGGTCACCCAAATAACCACGGCTGACACCGATGCCGCCGATGGCCAGCTCGCCGACCACCCCGGCGGCGACCGGTTGCAGGTCGTGACCGAGGACGTAGAGTTCGGCGTTGGCGGTGGGTCGGCCGATGGCCACGTTGGCGCCTTGCGCGGGTGCCTGATACAGCGGCTGGAAGGCCACGTCATCGGAGCATTCGGCCGGGCCGTAGGCGTTCATCAACGGTATCTGCGGGTAGTGACGGAACCACAGTTGGGCGGTGGCCACCGGCAGTGCTTCGCCGGTCGGCAGGACCCAGCGTAAATGGGGCAGCGCCAGTGGCTGGTCATCGAGGCTTTCGAGCATGGCCTGGAGCAATGCCGGCACCGGTTCGAACAGGCTGACGCGGCGCTCGCGCAGCAGTTGCAGCAGGGCTTGCGGATCACGCACCAGCGCGTCGCCGATGATCTCCACGCAGGCGCCGAACAACGGCGCGGTGAGGGTCTGCCAGACCGAAATGTCGAAGCAGGCCGGGGCGGTCTGGGCGATCACGTCGTCGGCGTTCAGGTCCAGTGGCTGCAGCTTGGCGAGCATGTTATTGAGCATGCCGGCCTGGGGCACCATCACCCCTTTTGGCTGGCCGGTGGAGCCGGAAGTGAACAGCACGTAGGCCAGTTGATCGGGGCGCGCCGGCTGCTGCGGGAGGATGCCGGTGGCGCTCATTTCCAGCAGGTCCGAGGGCCGCGCGCGGTGGCCCTGGTAGACCGACGCCAGCGGCTCGGCATAGGCCTCGCTGCAAATCACCAGCGGCTGCTCCAGGCGCGCCAGCACCTGCTGCCAGCGCGCGGGCGGCTGCGAGGGTTCCAGCGGCAACCAGCCACAACCGGCACGCAGGGTCGCGACCATCAGGCAGAACCATTCGATGCCACGCTCGGCCAACAACGCCACCGGTCGCTCGGGTTGCGCGCCCAGCGCTTGCAGGCCCCGGGCCAGGCGCTCGGACTGCTGCCACAGCTGGGCATAGGTCAGCGACTGCCCGGCGCAGCGCGCGACGATGCGCTCGGGGTGCGCGGCGACCTGAGCGGCCACCCGCGCTTCCCAGCTGTGCTCGAGGTCAAAGTCGGCCGGGTTCAGGCCCCAGTCGAGTAGGCGTTGATGCTGGGTCGGGCCGAGTGTGCTCAGTTGTTCCAGGCGGGTGTCCAACGGGCTGTCGAGTGCCAGCAACAGGTTCAGCAGATCGTCGCTCAGACGCTCCAGCGCGGACGCAGGGAGGCGTTGGGCATCGGCGCTGAACAGCACTTCCAAGCAGCGCCCGGGCAGCACTTCGACGGTCAGGCCGTAGCTGGTTTGTTCGAGGTTATCGAGGACCTTGAAGGTCAGCTCGCCCGCCTGCAACTGGCGCTCGCTGAGGGCCGGCAGGTTCTGGAACACCAGCAGGGTGTCGAACAGCCCGGCACCCCGTGGATGCTGTTGGAGGATCTGCGCCAGCGGCGTTTGCTCGTGCTCGCGCATGGCCACGCTGATCGCCTGCACCTGTTGCAGGTAGTCGCCCAGCGCCATGCCCGGGGCGATCTGCAGGCGCAACGGCAGGGTATTGATGAACACGCCGAGCATCTGCCCGGCATCGGCCAGGGCGTCCGGGCGGCCACTGCTGGTGACACCGAACAGCACCTCGGTGTGGTTGTTGCTGCGCGCCAGCAACAGGCCCCAGGCCGCTTGCATCAGGGTGTTGAGGGTCACTCGGCAGGCCTTGCCAAGGGCGTTCAGACGGCTGCTTTGGGCTTCACTCAGGCGCAGGCTGCGGCTGTGGTAGCGGGATTGGCTGCCGGGTTCGGCCGGGTTCAGCGCTGGCAGCGTACCGACGCCTTCAAACTGTGCCAGGTGTTGCTGCCAGTACTGCAGGCTGTGCTCGGCCGGCTGTGCAGCGAGCCAAGCGATGTAGTCGCGGTAAGGCGGACGCGAGGGCACGGCGAGGCCGTTGTAGCGGGCGAGGATTTCCTCCATCAGCATCACCGAACTCCAGCCGTCGGCGATCAGGTGATGGCGGCTCCAGATCAACCAGCTGTGCTGTGCGTCGAGGTGGATCAGCGCCACGCGTTGCAGCGGCGGGCGCTGCGGGTCGAAACCTTGCGCGCGGTCGGCCTGGCAGTAATCATCCAGGGCCTGCTGGCGTTGCGCCGGGGTGAGCGCGCTCCAGTCCAGGCGTTGCACGGGCAGGGTCAAGGCACTGCACACGCCTTGCATCGGCTCATCCAGACCTTGCCAGACAATTGCCGTGCGCATCAGCGGATGGGCGGCGAAGGTGGCGTGCCAGGCCGCCAGGTAGCGTTCGGCGTCCAGCGGGCCTTGCAGTTCGGCCTGCAACTGGTTGACGTACACGCCGCTGGCGCCTTCCAGCAGGCTATGGAACAGCAGGCCTTTTTGCAGCGGCGACAGCGGGTAGGCGTCTTCCAGGGCAGTGCCGAGCAGGGCTTGCAGCGGTTGCCGTTGCTCGACGCTGAGTGCCACCGACGGCAGGGCGGGCGCTGCCACAGGCGCGGGCTGGGCCGCTGGGCGCTGAGTGAGGAGCAGGGCCAGGGCGTCGATCCGTGGCTGGGCGAACAGTTCTTTCGGGCTGAATTTCAAGCCCCGCTTGCGCGCCTTGGCGATCACTTGCAGGGCGATGATCGAGTCGCCGCCGACGCTGAAAAAGTCGTCCTCGCGGCTGAGGTCCGGACGCTCCAGGACGTCCCGCCAGACGGCCAGCAACTGCGCCTCCAGGTCTTTCAGCGGTGAGTCCAGGGTGGCCGCGAGGCGAGCGATGGTGGGGTGGGCGAAGAAATGTTTGGGGGTGAACTTGAGCTGTGCCTTGCGCGCCTTGGCGATCAGTTGCAGGGCCATGATCGAGTCGCCACCGAGGGCAAAGAAGTCGTCGTGAATCGACAGCGCCGGCTTGTCCAGCACCTCGCACCAGAGCGTCAGCAACAGCGCTTCGACCGGGTCGCGCGGGGCGCTGAGGGCCTGGGTCGGGGCTTGCTGGGGGACCGGCTGGGGCAGGTTGTGCCGGTCGACCTTGCCGTTGCCCAGGCGTGGCAGACGTTCGAGTTCGACGTACAGGCTCGGCAGTAGCGGCTCGGGCAGGCGCTCGGCCAGTTGCTGGCGCAGCTGCGCAAGGTCCAGCCCGGTCTCGGTCACCAGGTAGGCGATCAGTCGGGGTGCTTCGCCTTCGCCCAGGGCGCGGGCGATCACCGCCGCTTCGCGCACCCCGGCACAGGCGCGCAAGCCGGCTTCGACCTCGCCTGGCTCGACACGAAAACCACGGATCTTCACCTGATCGTCGATTCGGCCGAGGAACTCGATGGCGCCGTTACCCAGCATGCGCACGCGATCGCCGCTGCGATAGAGGCGCTGGCCGTTGCCGGCGAATGGGTCGGGAATGAATTGCCGGGCAGTCAGGCCGGGTTGGCCGAGGTAGCCGTCAGCCACCCCGGCGCCGCCGATGTACAACTCACCGACGCTGCCCAACGGCAGCAGCGCCAGGTGCGGGTCGAGCACGTGCACCTGGACGTTATCCAGCGGCAGGCCAACCGGGGCGAAGCCGGAAAGGCTCGGGGCCTGGTCCAGCACGGCGTGGGTCAGGCAGCCGACGGTGGTTTCGGTGGGACCGTAGTGATTGACGATGCGGCAGGTCGGTGCAAGGTCGCGCAGGCGCTTGACCAGCGCCAGGTCCAGGCCTTCGCCGCCGAGCACCAGGCACTGGCGTGGCAGCAGGCGTTGCGGCTCGGCCACGGCGAGCAGGGCCGCCAGGTGCGACGGCACGATCTTCAGGCAGTCGACCGGGTTGGCCGCCCAGTACCGGGCGAGTGCTTCCGGGTCGCTGGCCAGCTCGTCGCTGATCAATTGCAGGGTGCGACCGCTGAGCAGCGCACCGAACCAGGCGGTGTAGCCCAGGTCCGCAGCGACGCTGGCCAGGGCGGTCAGGCTGGCCTCGGGATTCAGGGCCAGCGGCTTGAGCACGGCGTCGGCGTAGTGCAGCAAATTGCTTTGGGTGACCCGGACGGCCTTGGGCGTACCGCTGGAGCCGGAGGTGTAAATCAGATAGGCCAGTTGCTGTGGATGGGCGACGCCCTGTGCAACCTGGGTGCCTGGGCGCAGGCTGTGGAGGGTCTGCGCGGGGTCGATCAGTACGCTGGCGCCGCTGTCGTCGAGCAGTTGCTGTTGGCGCGCGGTGGGCAGGGCAGGGTCGAGGCACAGGTAGGCGGCGCCGAGTTTCCAGCTGGCGAGCATGGCGGTGATCAGCGCGCGGCTGCGCGGCAAAGCGATGGCGATGATCTGCCCGGCAGCAGCACCGGCTTCCCTCAGGCGTCCGGCCAGTTCGCTGGCAGCTTGATCCAAAACGCTGTAGCTCAGGCTCCCGTCGGCGTCGCGCAGGGCGATGCGCTGGCCGTGGGCTTGCACTTGGTGCTCGAAGGCCGCCACGGCGGTGGCGAAGGCGGGCGCCTGGCTGGCCCCGACGCGGCGTGCGCGGTTGGCCGGCGGTGTGGCGGCCAGTTGGTGCACCGGGCTGTCGACCTGAGCGAGGGCATTGCCGGCGAACCAGGCGAAGTCCTCGGCCAACTGGGCGATGCGGTTGGCGTCGAACAGGTCGCTGCGATAGCGCCACTGCGCGAGCAGGTGCACGCCGTCATCCTGCCAGCGCAGGTTGAGTTCGTTGGCCGCACCGCGCTGGGTAAACAGGTGCTCGCGCACGCTGTAGTCAGCGAAGGCGTCGTCACGGCGGCTTGGCATGTAGGTCATCATGCAATGAAACAGGGGACCGCTCTCGATCTCCTGCTGCAGGCGCGCCGCCGGATAGCGGCGATGACGCAGGCCCTCGCGCATTTGCTGGGCGGTGTCGCGCAGGCAATCGGCCAGGCTCGGGGCATGGGCGAAGCGCGCGCGCAGCGGCAGGGAGTTCAGGGTGAAGCCGATCAGGTGTTTGTAGCGGGCCTTGTGCCGGTCCATGGTCGGCGTGCCGATGAGGAAATCATCCTGGCCGGTGTAGCGGTGCATGAACACCTGGAACAATGTCGCCAGCACCACGTACAGGCTGACGCCTTGCTCCTCGGCGAGCTGGCGCAGGCGGTTGCTGAGGGCCGGGTCGAGCAGGCGTTCGACTTCGCCGCCGGCGAACCCGGGCGTGCGTGGACGTGGGCGGTCGGCAGGCAGCGCCAGCGCGCTCGGGCTGCCGCTGAGTTGATGGCGCCAGTAGCTGGCTGCCGCGCTGAGTTTGTCCTCGGCCAGCAGCGCCCGCTGCTCGTCCAGCCAGTCGAAATACAGCCCGGCGGCTGGCAGTTCCAGGGCTTCACCGTTGAGCTCGGCATGGTAGGCGGCGAAGGTCAGCTTGAGCATCCATTCGACGCTGAGAAAATCCCCGCTGATGTGGTGCGCGGCCATGCACAGGTACAGCCGGCCGTCGCTCTGCAACAGGTGAAAGCGGCAGATGTCCGCCGCTGCCAGGTCGAACGGCTGGTCGGCGTGCGCCTCGATCCAGGCGGTGACGCCGGCGCTGTCGAGGCCGTCGATGCGCTCGATGCGGGTGTTCACCTGGAGCTGTTCGGGGCGGTACATCCACAGCGTGCCGTCCTGCTCGCGGTAACCGCAGTGCAGGGTCTCGCAGTGTTCGACCAGTCGGGTGAAGGCCCGGCACAGGGCGGCGGGGTCGAGGTCGGCGCGCAGCTCGCGGGCGGCGACCATGTTGTACGCGGCGCTCGTCGGGTTGAGCTGGTGGTTCTGCCACAGCGCCTGCTGGCCGGCGCTGGCCTGATGCAACGGGTAGGCGGTTGTCATCGGGGTCACTCCTGAGCCGGTTCAGCCATGGCCACGATCACTTGCCGCGGCCCTTTGAAACTGGCGCGACCATGGGCCACCAGCATGTTGTCGAGCATGAGCACATCGCCTTGCTGCCAGGGGAAGCGCACGGTGCAGTGCTCCAGTACCCCACGGATTTCCGCCAGCGCGCTGTCCTCCAGCTCGCTGCCGTCGCCGTAATAGACATTGCGCGGCAAGTCGAGCGGATCGTCGACCACATCCAGCAGGCTTTCACGCACCGCAGGCGGCAGATTGGAGACGTGGAACAGATGGGCCTGGTTGAACCACACCCGGTCCTGTGTGACGGGGTGGCGAGCGGTGGCCTGGCAGACCTGGCGGGTGCGCAGTTCGCCATCGTCCTTCCATTGGAATTCAATCTGGTTGGCCCGGCAGTAAGCCTCGGCGACGGCGCGGTCTTCGGTGTTGAAGGCCTGCTCCCATGGCAGGTCGAGACCGTTGCCGTAGTTGCGTACGTACATCAGGCGCTTGTCTTCAAAGCGTTGGCGCAGGGCGGGGTCAAGCTGGCGGAAAATCTGCCGGCTGTCGGCAATCGGCGTTTCGCCGCCTTCGACGCTGGGCTGGACGCAGTGGAACCAGATCTTCATCGGCCACTGCAAGGTGTAGGACTGCTCGTTGTGCAGCGGGATGACCTGGTGCGCCGGGTATTCGGTGGAGGTGTACACCCCCTGTTCGATCGCCTTGCGCGGGGTGGAGCCGAATTCGTAGTTGAGCAGCGGGTGGCCGAAGCTGCGGACCAACGCCTGGAACGCCTGTTCGCCGAGGACATCGAAACCGCGCAGGAGCAGGGCGCCGCTCTCGTGCAGGCTGGCGTCCACCAATGCCTGCAACGCTTCTACTTGCCAGGCCCCCGGTTGGTCTGGCGTGACCAGCAACGGCAGGTTGCGGTCCGGCAAAAGTGCTTGCATCGACAGGCCATTGATTTGCCCGACACCTCGTCCCATGAGCTTGCTCCTCTGTTCTTATCGTGTTCATGGCGTAAAGCCATTACGGGGCCGTCAACGGCCCGGACAGAAATATATACGAAAGATATGGCAAGTGTTAATGATATTAATTAGCATTCGCAGCGCATTATTGCACCTCGGCTGCAGCCTCGTTTCGGGCCGCCGGGATCCATTGAAAAACGCTCGTTCAAGGACTCTGAAATGAATTGGGATAAGGCTGACAGCGGGTTCGTGGTGGTGGTCAATCACGAGGAGCAGTACTCCATCTGGCCGGACTACAAAGTCCTGCCCGAAGGCTGGCGTGCGGTCGGCCAGCAGGGCGACAAGGCCCAGTGCCTGGCCTGGATCGAACAGAACTGGACGGACATGCGCCCGCTGAGCCTTCGCCTGGCGCTGCAATCGGCCGACCCGCGCTGATCGCGCGCCACTGAGGGAATGCTCCATGGAAGACGTTGAGTTTTCGCCGTTCAGCCTTGCCCATTTTCGTCGTCAGGCCCCGCGCCATTTCGACGCTGACCCACTGCTCGAACGCCAGGCCGCCCGCGAGTCGAATGCGCGCTCTTACCCACGGCGCATTCCGCTGGCGCTCAAGCAGGGGCACGGGATCTATGTGCAGGACACCCGTGGGCAACTGTTCATGGACTGCCTGGCCGGTGCCGGCACCCTGGCGCTGGGGCACAACCATCCGTGCACGGTGGCGGCGATGCGCGCCACCCTGGACAGCGGCGTGCCGCTGCACACCCTGGACCTGACCACCCCGGTCAAGGATCTGTTTGTCGAAACCCTGTTCAAGGCCTTGCCGCCCTCTTTCGCCCAGGCGCGGATCCAGTTCTGCGGGCCGACCGGAGCGGACGCCATCGAGGCGGCGATCAAGCTGGCGAAGATCGCTACCGGGCGCAAGGGCGTGTTCTGTTTCTCCGGCGGCTACCACGGCATGACCCACGGCGCCCTGAGCCTGATGGGCAATCTGGGGCCGAAACAACTGCCGGGCTCGCTGATGCCCGATGTGCAGGTATTGCCGTACCCCTATGACTATCGCTGCCCGTTTTCGATTGGCGGCGAGGCGGGTATCGACGCGGGGCTGAGCTACATCGAGCAACTGCTGAGCGATCCGGAGTCCGGCGTGCCGCTGCCGGCGGCGGTGGTGGTGGAGGTGGTGCAGGGCGAGGGCGGGGTGATACCGGCGCCGACCCGCTGGCTGCAGGGGCTGCGCAAACTGACCCAAGCGCACGGCGTGGTGCTGATCATCGACGAAGTGCAGAGCGGTATCGGCCGCACCGGGCGGATGTTCGCCTTCGAACACGCCGACATCACGCCGGACGTGGTGGTGATTTCCAAGGCCGTCGGCGGCGGCCTGCCGCTGGCGGTGGTGGTCTATCAGCCAGAACTGGATCTGTGGAAGCCCGGTTCACACGCCGGAACCTTCCGCGGCAACCAACTGGCAATGGCCGCCGGCACAGCAGCCCTGAACTTCATCGAGGAGCAGGGGCTGGTGGCCAACGCCGAGCGCATGGGCGACTACCTGATGACCCGTCTGCGCCAGTTGCAGCGGGATTTCCCGTGCATCGGCGATGTGCGTGGGCGCGGCCTGATGGTCGGGATCGAGATCGTTTCCACGGCTGCCGGCCAGGGCCGGGTGCCGGCAGGCGACGGCGTGCTGGCCAAGGCGATTCAGCACAATTGCCTACGCGAAGGCGTGATTCTCGAACTGGGCGGGCGACATGGCGCCGTGGTTCGGTTTTTGCCGCCGTTGACCATTGGTGTCGCGCAGGTGGATACGCTGGTGGAGAAGCTGCAGTTGGCTTTGATGGCCAGTCTTGCTGCGACGACGGAGTGAGGGGGGCAGTCCTTTGTGAGGGTGGGCAGGGCAGCCAGTAGGTTGTCCGGGACTGTCAGATTTTTTGTGTGCGGGCCGGTAATGGCCTGCCGTCAGGCAGG
>NZ_JALJRO010000026.1:0-67235 GCF_024519635.1 Pseudomonas sp. Pse1 | reverse complement strand
TCGATAATCACGTCAAGGTAAGTGATGGACGCATCGGCACAGGACGACTCCAGGCGCTCGATCCAGGTATTTACTGCGGGCATAAGTGAGCCTCCGGCAATTTCAACAGGGTCTTGATCGGGTAAGCGAGGCTGGCGGCCCGTGCGCTCTGCGCGAACGCTATCGCCAACAACATGCTGAGTAAGACGACACGACGAGCGTGGCCCCATTGGTCGGAGGTCAAGCTTGGGACAGTGGGCATGATGCAGACCTCCCTGGTCTTTTTCAGAGTGCTCGGGGGAGGTTTTCTCCACCCTAGTTCAAGCGCTGGACAGCTTTCACGAAGGCGATAACGGATGGAATCAGATGATTCCTTTTGGCGCGTGGGAAGTTGCTGTATAGCTTGCACGCAAGAGCTGTAGGATTTTTTCCAGCGTCGAGGGAGGGGGGTCAGGCAATGCAGACGTTGCGTGCGCCGGCCCTATCGCGAGCGGGCTCACAAATAAGTTCGGGGCCGGATGCAGTTTCAGAAACAGCCACCCGTTTCAAGGCTGGATCAGCTGCCGATACACCTGCGGCAAACGCAGCGGCAGTTGCTCGGGTTGGCGAATCAGGGTGTAGCCCTGGGCGCCGAACATGTAGGGCAGGTACGCGCCGGCTTCGCGGTCGATGGTGATGCAGAACGGGATCAGGCCCTGGCGCCGGGCTTCCAGTACCGCCTGGCGGGTGTCTTCGACGCCGTAGCGACCCTCATACAGATCCAGGTCATTGGGCTTGCCATCGGTCAGCAACAGCAACAGCTTGCTGCGCCGCTTGCTCTTGACCAGCAAGCGGGTGGCCTGGCGGATAGCTGCGCCCATGCGCGTGTAGTAGCCGGGCTTGAGACCTTGGATGCGGCCACGGGTGTGATCGTCGTATCGCTGGCTGAAGGATTTCAGCTCCTGCATCCGCACCTGCTGGCGACGCAATGAAGAGAATCCGTACAGCGCGAAGTCATCACCCAATCCCGCCAGAGTTTCACCGAACAGCAGCAGGCTATCGCGGATCACCTCGATGACCCGCTGCTGATCATTGAGGTGTGCATCGGTAGACATCGACAGGTCCGCCAGCAACAGGCACGCCAGGTCGCGGCGGGTCTGCCGGCGCTCCATGAACAAACCACGCTCGACGCATTGGCCCTGCTCGCGCTGGACGCGAAAATCCAGCCAGGCCTGCAAGTCCAGCTCCGCGCCCTGGGGCTGCGGGCGCAACCACTGCCGGTCGTTGCGCAGATGGGCAAACTGGCGCCGCAGTTTCTGCGCCGAGGCCTTGAGCCGTGTCGGCAGCGGCTGCGCCTCCGAGTCGCGGGGCAGCATCATTTGCAGGTTGACGAAGTCCTCTTGCAATTGCTGCTTGCGGTAGTCCCACTCCGGCAGCTTGATGCCCTGCCCCAGCGGCACATCGTCGACGTCCGCCGGCGGCAGGTCGAGGTGCAATTTGAGACCGCCGCCCTTGCGCAGCCGGGTTCGAGACAGGGTCAGCTCATCGAGATCATCGGCGACCCGCGCGGCGTCCGGGTCTTCACCGTCGTCGACACAACGATCCAGGTCGACGTGTTCGGTCCAGCTGAACAGGTTCTCCAGGCGCACCACCAGCAACCCGCCATCGCGACGGGCGTCATCGATGCGCGTGGCGCGCTTGCGACCGGCTTTTTGTTCACCGGGAGCGGTGGTCAACGACTCCTCTGAATCGTCGCCCAGATCTGCCGCTTGCGGGCTGCCCAGCTGCTGCGCCGGGTACAGCCACAGCGGCAGCGGCCAGGCGGAGCGTTCGCTGCGGGGAAAATGCTCGACACTGCCGGGCTCGCGCAGCGCCTGACACAGCGCCCGCTCCAGCGCCGCTTCGTTTGGTTTTAACGACGCCGGATCGGGGCGTAACAACAAGTGCGCTTCGACCAGCCGCTGATAGCGCCCGCGCAAGGCCGGAAAGCGCTGCAACAGCTGCAACGTCCAGCGCTGGTTGTCGCGCCCCCAGTGCTGCATCGGCCCGGCCTGTGCCGCCAGCAAGGCCAGCCAGCGATAGAGTTCCTGATTGAGGGCAACCTCGGGGAACACCGCCAGGCTCGGTGGCAAGCGCAAATGCGCCGGATCACACCAGGCCAGCGGCACTTGCCGGCAGGTCCCGGCGATTTGCTGCAGCAGGTTGCGTCGCAGCAGCAGATCGCGCTCGCTGGCCGCTTCCAGGGCGATCCCGCCGGCCCCGCCCATGGCGCGAAACAGCAACGCCAGGGAGCGTTGCTGATCGAGTAACTCGACCCGCGCCTCGGGAAAATCCACGCTGGCGCGGCGGGTGATGAAACGGTGCCAGACACTGCCGACCCATTCTTCCAGTTCGACGCTGAAGGCCATTTTGGTTGCCTTATTGCAGATCCGAAAACGGCCCGCTATACCAGCCGGGCCAACCCTTTCCAACACTCAGGACGGCACCACCGGCGCCGGTGCGCGCAATGCGGCACGTCCGCGCTGGCGGAAGCTGAGCAGGTAGCACAGCAGCCCGGCGAAGAAGCCGACACCGGACACCAGCCGCGCCCAGAACAACCCTTGTAACTGTTCCATCGTGGCCATGAACGGCAAGGCGATGCCGTCGGCCTGCCAGCGTTGCAGGTAGACCTGCACCACCCCGGCTGCCGTGAGGAACAGGGTGATCATCACCATCGACAGGGTCATCAACCAGAAGCCCCAGACTTCGAGGGTCTGCGAACGCTCGTCGGCGGCTTCACCGAGGCCGCGCAAGCGTGGCATGGCGTAGCTGATCAGGGTCATGACGATCATCGCGTAGGCGCCGTAGAACGCCAGGTGACCGTGGGCCGCCGTCAGTTGCGAGCCGTGGGTGTAGAAGTTGACCGGTGCCAGGGTGTGCAGGAAACCCCAGACACCCGCGCCGAAAAACGCGGTGACCGTGGTGCCCTTGGCCCAGAGTGTCGCCGCCCGGTTCGGGTGTTGCCGACGGCGGTTGCGCACCATGCTGAAGGCGAAGACCACCATGGCCAGGAACGGCAGCGGTTCCATGGCGGAGAAGATCGAACCGACCCACAGCCAGACCTCCGGCGCGCCGATCCAGAAGAAGTGGTGACCGGTGCCGATGATCCCGGTGATCAGCGCCATGGCGATGATCACGTACAGCCATTTCTCCACCACTTCGCGGTCGACGCCGGTGATCTTGATCAGCACGAACGCCAGCATCGAACCCATGATCAGTTCCCACACGCCTTCCACCCACAGGTGCACCACCCACCACCAGTAGAATTTGTCGCGGGCCAGGTTGCCGGGGTTGTAGAAGGAGAACAGGAAGAACACCGCGAGGCCGATCAGCCCGGTCATCATCACCATACTGACCGTGGTCTTGCGGCCCTTGAGCAGGGTCATGCCGATGTTGTAGAGAAAGCCCAGGCAGACCACGACTATGCCCATCTTAGTGATGGTCGGCTGCTCGAGGAACTCGCGGCCCATGGTCGGCAGCAGCTCGTTGTGGGTCAGCCGCGCCAGCCCCGCATAGGGTACCAGCAGGTAGCCGAGGATGGTCAACACGCCCGCGGCGGCGAACACCCAGAACAGCACGATCGCCAGTTTCGGGCTGTGCAGCTCGCGGTCGGCCTCCTCGGGAATCAGGTAGTAGGCAGCGCCCATGAAGCCGAACAGCAGCCAGACGATCAGCAGGTTGGTGTGGACCATGCGCGCCACGTTGAACGGAATGACCGGGAACAGGAAGTCGCCGATCACGTATTGCAGGCCCATGATCAAACCGAACAGCACCTGGCCGAGAAACAGCATCAGGGCGAACACGAAGTAAGGTTTGGCGACGGCTTGCGAAGCGAATTTCAGATGTGGATTGACCTTGTTCATGTCTCAGCCCTCCTTGTTTGGCGGCCAGCCGTTGGTGTTGATCTTCGAGCTCCACTTGAGGAACTCGGCGATGTCGTCCACCTCCTGCTCGCTCAGGTTGAACTGCGGCATGGCGCGCCGCCCCGGGACATTCAGCGGCTGCATTTTCATCCAGGCGTGGAGGAACGGCTTGAAGCCCTCCTCGCCGCCGCGACGCTGGAACACGTTGCCCAGCTCGGGCGCGAAATAGGCGCCCTCGCCCAGCAGCGTGTGGCAGCCGATGCAGTTGTTTTGCTCCCAGACCGTCTTGCCGCGAATCACCGACTCGGTGAGCTGCGCCTCGTTGCTGCGTTGGGGAAAGGTCTGTTCGGTGTGGTAGGTCAAGGCGAGGAATATCAGGAAGAAAAAGATGCTTCCCCCGAAGTAGATATTCCGCGCCATGCCTTTGGTGAAGGTCTCTGACATCGTCGCTTCCTCATTGCTTGGCCCGTCCATGATAGGAAGCGCGGGGCTGGAACCTGCTTGATGGCGATCAAGAAAGGCAGATGGTTTTGCTCAGGTATTGCCGGACAGCAGCATCAGCGTCAACGCCACCGATCCCAGCAACGCCAGCGGCCAGCCCAACAGCAAACAACGCCACAGCCGTGGCGCGTGACGCAGCTCCATAAAGCCGTCGCTGATCAGCCAGGCCTTGCCCAGCGCTACCAGCAGGATGGCCATGGACAGCCCTGCGCTCGCCCCGGATCGGGCCAACAACACAGTACCGATACTCAAGACGGCCAGCGCCGCCCAACAGCACAACAACAGCCTGGAAGCCAACATGGGCCCTCACTTCAATTGAGCAGGTAGACCAACGGAAACAGCACCACCCAGACCAGGTCGACCATGTGCCAATACAGCACGCCAGACTCCAGCCCGCTGCAATCACCGGCGCCGTAGGCACCCCGCGCACAACGCAGGGCCAGCCAGCCGAGGATCAACATGCCCAGCAGCACATGGACGAAGTGAAAGCCGGTGAGAATCCAGTACAGGGTGAAGAAGGTGTTGTGCTCCAGGCCCAGCCCCGCTGCCAGCAAGTGCCGATATTCGCCGAGCTTGAGCAGCACATAGTCACTCGCCACCAGCAGCGCCGCGATCAGCAACCAGGCGGCACGTCGGGGCCGCGATTGCCTGGCCTGCTCCACCGCCAATGCAGCCAGGCCGCCGGCGCTCAGCAGGCTCAAGGTCAACGCCAGGCCGGTTGAGGTATCGAGCAGCAGCCGGCTCTGCGCAAACAGCTGCGGCTTGAGGGCCTGGGTCACGGCGAACGCGAGGATCAGCAGGGCGAACACCGACAGCTCGGCGAGGATGAACAACCACATCGCCAGATCGCCCGGCAGGTGCCTGCGGGCAAGGCTGGCGGCCTCAGCCGAAGTGGACATCGACCACGTCCATCAGCGCCGCGACCGTCACCGGGTCATCGCTCAAGGGCTCGGCCAGGCAGGCCATGCAGGCGTGGCGAGGGCTCATGCCGGAGCCGATCATGCGCGCGGTGAAAATCAGCAAGCGGGTCGAGGCGACTTCTTCCAGGTCATGCTGATCAAGCCGGCGCAACGCCTGGCCGAGCTTGACCACCTGGGCCGCCAGCACGCTGTCGACCTGGGCTTCGCGGGCGACGATGCGCACCTCTTCAGGCTCAGGCGGATAGCCGAAACGCATCGCCACGAAGCGCTGGCGGGTGCTGGGTTTCATGCCCTTGAGCAGGTTCTGGTAGCCGGGGTTGTACGACACCACCAGCATGAACGAGGGCGGCGCCTTGAGCACTTCGCCGGTGCGTTCGAGGAACAGTTCGCGGCGGTCGTCGGCCAATGGATGCAGGACCACCACCGTGTCCTGGCGCGCCTCGACCACTTCGTCGAGGTAGCAGATGCCGCCCTCACGCACCGCCCGGGTCAGCGGGCCGTCCTGCCACCAGGTGCCCTGGGCGCCGATCAGATGGCGGCCGATCAGGTCGGCGGCGCTCAAGTCGTCGTGGCAGGCGACGGTGTACAGCGGCAGGTTCAAGCGGTGGGCCATGTGCTGGACAAAACGGGTCTTGCCGCAGCCGGTGGGGCCTTTGATCAGCACCGGCATGCCGTGGTGCCAGGCTTGTTCGAACAGCGCCTGTTCGTTGTCTTGCGCTTGGTAGAAGGGTTCGATCTTGAGTTCGCAGGTCATGCTGGCGTTCATCGGGCACCGGGGTCAGAAGCGGGTTTGGCCACCACGCTACGGCCCCTGGCGAGTCGCTGCCAGCGGAACCTCGGGCAAACTTGATCGCGGTCAAGCTTGCCTGCAAGGCCTCAAACGGTGCGCGAAAAATTGCCCTTCTGCTCGCCGCCCAGGTAGGCGTCAAAGGCCATGGCCACGCTGCGCATCATCAAGTAGCCGGCGGGCAACAGCAGCAAGCGGTCCGGGTGAATCTCCAGCAGCTCGTCGCGCACGTGCTCGCGCAGTTGCGCCAGCGCGTCGGCAAAATACTCGTTGAAGTCAATGCCGTAGCGCGCCTCGAATTTACCGAAGTCGATGCGGCCATGGCACATCAGGTCGCTGATCACTTCGCGGCGCAGCCGGTCGTCCTCGCTCAAGCGATAGCCGCGATGTACCGGCAACAGGCCCTGGTCGAGCCGCGCGTAGTACTGCGAAAGCTCCTTGACACTCTGGCTGTAGCTGTCGCCGACCTTGCCGATGGACGACACGCCGAGGCCGATCAGGTCGCAGTCGGCGTGGGTCGAATAGCCCTGGAAATTGCGCTGCAGGCTGCCGTTGGCCCGGGCCAGCGCCAGCTCGTCGTCCGGCAGGGCGAAGTGGTCCATGCCGATGTATACGTAGCCGGCCTCGGTCAGGCGGCGGATGGTCAGCTCCAGCAACTGCAGCTTGCGCTCCGGCGGTGGCATGTCGGCCGGACGGATCAGCCGTTGTGCGCGGACCATCTGCGGCAAGTGCGCGTAGCTGTAGGCGGCGATGCGGTCCGGGCGCAGGGCGATGATCTTGTCCAGGGTCACGGCGAAACTGTCTTGGGTCTGCAACGGCAGGCCGTAGATCAGGTCGACGCTGACCGACTTGAATCGGGCAGCGCGTGCCGCCGCCACCAGCGCATAAATCTGCTCCTCGCTTTGCACCCGATTGACCGCCGCCTGCACATCCGGATCGAAGTCCTGCACGCCAAAGCTCAGGCGATTGAAGCCCAGGCCGCGCAGGGCCTGGATCTGCTCGGTGTCGATGGTGCGCGGGTCGACTTCGATGGAGAACTCATGGTTGTCGCTGTCGTCCATGACGAAGGCCTGGTGCAGGCAGTCCATCAAGTCGGCCAGTTGCTCACGGGTCAGGTAGGTCGGCGTGCCGCCGCCCAGGTGCAGTTGGGTGAGGGTTCGCGAGCGATCGAACAAGGCCGCCTGCATGGCGATTTCGCGCTTGAGGTAGCTCAGGTACTCGACCGCGCGATGGGTCTTCTGGGTGATGATCTTGTTGCAGGCGCAGTAGTAACAGAGGCTCTTGCAGAACGGGATGTGGATGTACAGCGACAGCGGTTTCGGCGTCGCGACCCGGTTGCTGGAGGCAGCGGCCTGCTGATAGTCGTCGACGGCGAACGCCTGGTGAAACTGCGGCGCGGTCGGGTAGGAGGTGTAGCGCGGCCCCGGCAGGTCGTACTTCTGCACCAGGGCGCGATTGAAATCAAATGAACGGGTCATGGTTTATCCACTCGCTGTGCGAGTCAGGTTGTGCAGCGCCCACAGGTTGTTGAAACAGGTTGCAGATGGCATCCAGCTGCGGTCGACCGGCCGGGAGAATGCTGATGAAGCGCTCGGACAATTCGATCAGGCCGTTGCGCTGCAATTGCTCCAGCATAGGCCAGGCATCGCAGAAGTATTGGCGGAACACCAGACCGTAACGCGCCTCGAGTGCCGCGATATCCAGTTCCAGGTCACAGGCCAGGCGCTCCACGACCATGTGGCTGATCTGGCTGCCGGCCTCGCAGCGCCAGCCGCGACAGGTGGGCAACTGGTCCATGTCCAGCAGCTGTTGGTAGCGCTTCGGTTGATCGATATTTTGCGCATACAGGTCTTCGATCTGACTGATCGCGCCGAGGCCCAGGCCGATGTTGTCGCAATAACCGTGGCGGGTGAACCCCTCGCAATGGCGTCGCAGCCGCCCGCGCTCCTGGGCGATCGCCAGATCGTCGTCGGGGCGCACGAACTGCCCGAGGCCAAGATAGTGATAGCCGGCATCGGCCAATTGCTCGAAACAGAGGCGCCGCATCGCGGCCTTGTCCTGTTCGTTGCAGAACGCCCGTTGCGGATCCGCTGCACCGGACCGGTAGCGCTGCGGTGGCCGGGCATAATCGAACACCAGCAGGCGGTCCGGCTCCAGTTCGAGCAGGCTCGCCAGTTTCTGCGCAAAACTCTCGGTGGTCTGCCAGGCGTGACCGAACCCCAGGTCGACGTTGACCGAGCGAAAACCAAAGGTGCGCGCGGCATCGATCAGCGAATGGATCGGCGCCGGATTCTGGTGGTTGGCCAACTTCGGCGCGGTCTCTCCACCGAGGTCGGGTACGCCGATACTGACATGGTTGAAGCCGAGGTCACGCAGGGCGCCCATGGTCGACCAGTTGGTGTGGCGCAGGTCGACCTCGATGCTGTAGTCACCGCAATCGTGTTCGAGGAAATTGAAGCGCTGATGCAGGCGGTTCATCAGCCGGCGCAGATCGGCCAGCGCCGGGGTACCGCCACTCAGCTGAAACTGCTCGACCCGGCGCCCCGCCCCGAGGTGACAGGCCACCAGGTCGATCTCGTGCAGCAGGCGCGGCAGGTACGGGTCGCCCGTCCATTGCGCCGGCAGTTGCACGTTCAACGCCAGCGGACGGCATTTGTGCCGGCTCACCCGCAGCGCCCGCAACAGATCCAGCGAGCCAATGCCCGCGTGAAACCGGGCCGTGTCGACATGGCCGCCGAGGTCGAGCACGCCGTGATCGCAACGGCTGCTCGGTTGATCAGGGAGATGAAAAAGGGTGCGCATGACGGGTCTCCACGACTGGCTGCAGGTCAACAGTGTCGCGGCCCGACGCAGATCGCTCCTTGATTTGCATCAAGCACGGTGCAAGTGCTGCTGGCCGGAGCGACCACCGGCGCTCACCAGCTCAGGTAGAACATGCCCTTGGCCAACAGGACGATCGCGACCATGTGGCAGAACAGGCTGGTATGGATGAAATGCGAGTAGCGGGCGGTCATGCGCTCGGTCCTGAACAACAGCATGGCGCCGAGAAAGTGCAGGAGCACGCTGCCGGCGAGGACGATCTTGAGCAGCAGCAAGGTGCCGAACGAGCTCGCCAACGGTGCGCTGAGGATTGGCAGGTAACGCAGCCAGACCATCCCCAGCCCGGCCCCGAACAGCACCAGCAACACCCAGGGCATCAAGGTCCGGGCACGACGGCCGATACCCTGTTCGACCAGCAACATGACCTTGGCCGGCAACTGCTTGCGGATGGATTCGAGGAACAGCACCTCGAAGAACACCGTGCCGATGAACACCAGCGCGGCGAACAGGTGCAGGGTCAACAACAGTGGATAGAGCATGGGATTCTCGCCCTGGTTTCGGCGCAAAGGGTTCGCCAACTGCCCTTGCAGCGTACCCGCCCGATCAACTTATCCGGTTGATTTCGGTCAAGTTATCGAAAAACTCGCACAGCTGCCGAGAGCCACTTGAAAGAGTGGCAATATGCCTTTATTGGTGACGCTTCACCGAACGACTGGAGCGGCCCCATGCAAGCCAGATTCAAGATGGTCGATACCAACGTGCTCAACGCTCAGGGCCAGCCAACAGGGAGTGCCCAACAGGCCTGGCAGGGCAGTATCCACAGGACCATCATTGCCCACCTGGAAGAACGCGCCGTTCGCCTGGCCGTACAGCCACAATCCCGATCGAACGTGCCATGAAGAGGAAGTCAGCACTCCGCGTACGCCGTTGAGCCTGGTGCGCTGAGTCGATGCGTGGGGGGCAGCAGGGACAGGCCGGCGATGCGGCCATGCCCCTGCCGAGTCAAGGGAACGCGGCCCTGCTCAGCGACCATCCACCGAGAAGCGCCCGGCACCGGTAACACTCAACAGCAGCATGCCGCCGACAATGCTCAGGTTCTTGAAAAATTGCGTGGTGTTGGCGGCGCGCTGGGCATCTTCCATGGTCCAGAAGCTATGCCCGATCAGCGCGGTGCCGAGGACGAACAAGGCCATGAGGAACGCCAGTGGTCGGGTGTAGAAGCCCAGCACCAGCAGGATCGCCACGAAAAACTCCATGATCACCGCAATCGCTGCCGCCACCGGTGGCATCGGCGCGCCGAGTGACGCCATGTAGCCCACCGTGCCTTCGAAGCCGGTCATCTTGCTCCAGCCGGACATGATGAACAGGATCATCAACAAAATGCGCGCAAGCAGGATGATGACGTCTCTCTGATTGTCGAACAGGGTGTAACGCATGGCGGCCATCCTTTTGATGTTTGGTCACTTTACGTTAGCAGTTTTTCCGGGTTGCTCATGGGCCGGTGATTGCGGGCGCTGATCAGCGACTGCTCATCAGCCCATGCAACACGCCAAAGCGCAGACCCGGCTCGGAGGCGGTCATGTGGGAAACCCCGAACACCTTGAACGCGGCCAGCATCAGGGTCAGTCCGCCGGGCAGGATGCTCAGGCGATGGCTGGGTAGGCCGGCGAGCCTGAGCTGACTGACATGGCCCGCCTCCAGCAGGCGCAACAACAGGCGCAGCAGGCCGACATAGGTAATGCCGCCTTTGCCGTCGTCGTTCAGGCCGTTGGCCTTGAGGACCTTGGCCAGCATCCGCGCGGTGCCCGAGGAGCCTATCGCCTGGTTCCAGCCCAGTTTTCGATAGCGACCGGCAATCCGCTCGAACTGCAGGGTGGCGACACGCTCGGCTTCGATCAAGGCTTCAGCGCTGATAGCGCCGCCCTGGAAATACCGTGCGCCGAAGGTGCCGCTGCCAATGGCGATGCTTTCGGTGACCAGGGGCTGATCGCCGCGGCCGAGGATCAATTCGGTGGAGCCGCCGCCAATGTCCACCACCAACCGCCGGCACTCGGTGCCCGGCGTGCGGTGCGCCACCCCGGCATACACCAGGTGCGCCTCCTCCTGACCGGAAATGACGTCGATCGCAAAGCCCAGGTGGCGCTCGGCGTGGGCGAGAAACAGCCGTGCGTTGCTGGCTTCGCGCACGGCGCTGGTGGCCACCGCGCGCACTCGCCCGGCCTCGAATCCGCGCAGCTTCTTGCCGAACCGGGCGAGCGCCTGCCAACCGCGGTCCAGGGCCATTTCGTCCAGGGCACCGGCCTGCAGACCTTCTGCCAGGCGCACCGGCTCACGCAGGGTTTTGACTTCCTGGATCATCAGGCGCTGGTTGCGCTTGACCGACTGGCCAATCATCAGGCGAAACGCATTGGAGCCCAGGTCGATAGCGGCGAATAGCGATGCGTCTTCTTTCACGTGAGGAACTCCTGGCAACTTCGTCCGCCGAGGGCAAAAAACCGGTTTTGGCGATCCTGCACGGGGTAGATGACATCAGGATGACATTGGAAATTTTTCTGACAGCCGTTTCGTCACCAGAACGTCACAGTCGCGGGGCTAGCATCGGGGCTTCCAATCGGGTCGGGAGCCTTGAACATGCTGTTAACCAACGACACCCTGATGCATCGCATCCACCGCGAGTTGCTCGACCACAGTGACGAAGAGCTGGAACTGGAGTTGCTGGAAGACGATCACGACCTGGCTTCGCTGTTCGCGGATCAACCGGGCGATACCCCGGCCAAGGCCGAGCGCCGTCGTTACTTCAGCGAGTTGTTCCGTTTGCAGGGCGAGTTGGTCAAGTTGCAAAGCTGGGTGGTGAAGACCGGGCACAAGGTGGTGATTCTGTTCGAAGGCCGCGATGCCGCTGGCAAAGGGGGCGTGATCAAGCGCATCACCCAGCGTCTTAATCCACGGGTCTGCCGGGTCGCGGCGCTTCCCGCGCCGAGTGACCGCGAGCGCACCCAGTGGTATTTCCAGCGCTATGTCTCGCACCTGCCCGCCGCCGGCGAGATCGTCCTGTTCGACCGCAGCTGGTACAACCGCGCCGGTGTCGAGCAGGTGATGGGCTTTTGCAACGAGGAACAGTACGAAGAATTTTTCCGCAGCGTGCCGGAATTCGAGCGGATGCTGGCGCGCTCCGGCATTCAGTTGATCAAGTACTGGTTCTCGATTTCCGACCAGGAACAGCACCTGCGTTTTCTCAGCCGCATTCACGACCCGCTCAAGCAATGGAAGCTCAGCCCGATGGACCTGGAGTCACGGCGCCGCTGGGAGGCCTATACCAAGGCCAAGGAAATCATGCTCGAACGCACCCACATCAGCGAAGCGCCCTGGTGGGTGGTGCAGGCCGACGACAAGAAAAAGGCCCGGCTCAACTGCATCAGCCACCTGCTCGCGCAGATGCCTTATGAAGAAGTCGAACAGGCCCGCATCGAGCTGCCGCAGCGTCTGCGCCAGGAAGACTATTCCCGCAGCCCCACCCCACCGGACATCATCGTGCCGCAGGTTTATTGAGGCACTTCGTTCCAGGACAAACCGCATCGACTTCATCGCCAGCAGCGGAGCGCCCGGTGTCAGTTGCCCTTGAGCCGATACCTGACCTGGGCGCGGCTCATGCCGAGCATTTGCGCGGCGGCGGTGATATTGCCGCCGGTGCGCTCCATTGCCAGGCGCACCAGGTGCAGTTCGATTTCTGCCAGGGGCTGGTTGAGGGTCCGCTGGCGTCCGGAGACGAAAGCCTGCAACCCCTCCAACAGCGGATCGCCCGATACCCGGTCGGCGACGGGCGCTGGAGTCGGTGCAGCGTCGGCGCGGGGTTCGCCCGCCGATAAACGCCCCTCCGGGGTCAGGCCGATCGCCGAGTCCATCAGCGGCGCGCCGATCTCGGCCAGGTGCACGATATCGATGACCTCCCCGTCGCCAGCGCAGATCACTCCGCGCTCGATCAGGTTCTGCAACTCGCGAATGTTGCCGGGAAACCGATAGGTCAGCAGCGCATTCACCAACCTTGTGCTGAACCCCGCCAAACGCCGCCCATGGCGCTGACTGAAGTGACGCAGAAAGTAGCTCATCAGCAACGGAATATCTTCGCGCCGCTCACGCAACGGCGGCAGGCTGATCGGGAACACGTTCAGGCGGTAGACAACGCCTGGCAGGTGTTCAAATGGGGTTATGGGCCAACCCTGGACAGGAATTCGGCCTGTACAACTGGCGTGGCGGCGGTGGCTCGATGTGGTTCGCGCTGTTTGTGGGAGCGAGCCACATTGGGCCTGGCGGGCGTTTTTTCAGATCAAAAACGGCAACGGCGCTCTCGCCGCCCGAATGGCTGCGAGGCGTTGATCGGCTTCTGGCAGCAGGTAGGCAAAGAAGAAACGCGCGGTTTCCAGTTTGTTGGCACGCAGTGGATCGCTGTCAGGTAACAGGCGAGACACCCGTGCCGCTCTCGCCCAGGAAAACCCCAACAGCGCCACGCCACACAGGCGCAGGAAATCGCCAGCGGCTCGATACGGGTATTCGCGCTCCGTGACGGCGAGGTCCCCTATCTCAAGTTGCACTGTCTCGAGTTTGTCGCACAACTGCACCAACTCAGCACCAAAGCGGGTGTCGTTACAGGCCAGCTCGGCCTCTTCGCGCATGACCGCCAACAGTTGGCCAAAGGCGCGACCTTCATCCCCCAGCACTTTGCGCAGCAGCAGGTCATTGGCCTGGATTTCGTTGCTGCCCTCGTAAATCATCGCGATCCGGCTGTCGCGCAGGGTCTGTTCGATGGCGAACTCGCTGACGTAGCCGTAGCCACCGAACACCTGCAAGGCGTTGCTGGCCAGGCGAAAACCCTGCTCGGTGAAGAACGCCTTGATCACCGGCGTCAGCAGCTCCGCCAGTTGCAAGGCGCGCTGGCGAGTGGGCAGATCCTCGGCCTGCTCGGACTGATCCAACAAATGCGCCGCCCAGTAACCGACCGCACGCATGCCCTCGGCATAGGCCCTCAGTTCCAGCAACACCCGGCGCATGGCCGGATGAAAATGAATGGGGTCGGCCACTTCGGCTTCGACTCCGACCGGGCGAGCGGGCGCACGCATTTGCTTGCGTTCCAGCGCATAGGCAGAGGCGTTCTGTGACGCCGACTCGGCATGCCCCAGGCCCTGCAGGCCGACATGCAAGCGCGCCGAGTTCATCATCACGAACATCGCCGCCAAACCGCGATTGGCCTCGCCGATCAGCCAGCCTTGAGCACCGTCGAACACCAGCGAACAGGTGGCACTGCCCTTGATGCCCATCTTGTGTTCGATGCCATCGCAGCGCACGGCATTGCTCAATCCGCCATCCAGACGCTTGGGCACCAGGAACAGCGACACGCCCCGACTCCCGGTGGGTGCTCCGGGCAAGCGCGCCAGCACCAGGTGCAGGATGTCCTCGGTCAGGTCATGTTCCCCGCCGGAGATGAACAGCTTGCTGCCGCTCAATCGATAACTGCCGTCGTCCTGGAGTTCGGCGCGACAACGCAGCAGGCCAACATCACTGCCGGCCTGAGGTTCGGTCAGGCACATGGTCGGCAGCGTTTCGCCGCTGACAATCGACGGCAGGTAGCGTTGCTGAATCCACTCTGGCGCGTGGGTCTTGAGGCACAGGTAGGCGCCATGGGCGATTCCGGTGTACATCGCCCAGGCGTGGTTGCTGGCGTAGAGCATTTCCTGCAAGGCGGCATCGAGCAGTTGCGGCAGGCCCTGGCCACCGAAGGTTTCAGCACAGGCCAGGGCCGGCCAGCCACCGTCGACATAGGCTTGGTAGGCCTGGGCAAAACCGTCCGGCGTGGTCACCTGGCCACTCTCGAAACGGCACCCCTGGCGGTCACCACTGCTGTTGAGCGGCGCCAGTACCTGCGCACTGAAGCGTCCGGCCTCTTCCAGCACCTGGCAGGCCAGTGGCAAGTCGAGAGCCTCGAAGGCCGGCATCTGCTGCCAGGCCTCTGGGGCCTGCAGCCACTGTTCAAAGACAAATTGCATGTCGCGCAACGGCGCCTGGTACTGCCACATGGCACACCTCGAGTCATCAAATAGGAGGAACCGCGCGATGCTTCAGCCGCGAAAATCCGGGTTTTCGATCAGCACGGCCATGCCCTGCCCGCCGCCGACACAGGCAGCAGCAATGCCGTAACGCAGATTTCGCTCGCGCAGTTGCCGGGCCAGGGTCAACACCAGGCGCAAGCCGGTGGCGGCCAAGGGATGCCCAAGGGCAATCGAACCACCACGACGGTTGAGCCGCTCGCCCTCCAGCTCCAGCGATTGAGCCACCGCCAGCACTTGGGCGCCCTGCGCCTCGTTGATTTCGAACAGGCCGATGGCGTCCAGGCTCAGCCCGGTACGCTGCAGCAGCAACTGGATCGCCGGAACCGGGCCGATGCCCATGAACTCCGGCGCTACCCCGACCACCGCCGTCGCCAACAAATTCGCCAGCGGCGGACGGTCGCTCAGGCAAGTGCGACCGACCAGCGCCGCCGCTGCGCCGTCGACCACCGCACAGCTGTTGCCGGCGGTCTGCAAGCCCTCGGGGTGAATCGCCGTTAGCCGGGCCAGCGCCGGCAGATCGGTGGGACGCGGGTGACTGTCCGCAGTGACCGCCTCGCAGCGTCGCGGCAGGGCAATGCCTCGCGGCTGATAGCCCTGCAACTCAAACACTTCATTGCACACTGCGACTATTTCCGCGTCGAACCAGCCGCTGCCTTGCGCCTGCAAAGCCAACTGGTGACTGTCGAGGGCGAAGCGGTCCACCGCCTCGCGGCTCAGGCCGTGACGCCGGGCGAGGTTTTCTGCGGTGGCGATCATGTCCAGTCCCGGGGCCGGGTCGTAGAGCGCTTCCCAGAGGAAATCCTTGAACTCCACCGGCGCCCCGAGACGAAATCCGCCGCGATGGCTGTAGGCGGCAATCGGGTTGCGCGACATCGATTCGCTGCCTACGCACAGCGCCAGTTGCGCGCCCGCGCCAATCTGCTCGCCCGCCTGGCGCAGCAGTTCGAAACCGGTGGCACAGATGCGCTGCACCGCCAGTGCCGGCACCTGTTGCGGCACGCCGCTGTAGAGCCCGATATGGCGTGGCAGCATGTAGGCGTCGAAGCTGGCCTGAGCCATGGAGCCGGCCAACACCGAGTCGACCGCCTCTGGCGCCAGCCCGCTACGGGCCAGCACCTCACGACCGACCTTGATCCCCAGATCGATCGGCGAGACCTGGGCCAGCGCCCCGCCGACATCGACCCAGGGCGTGCGCACCGCGTCGAGAATCGCTACATCGTTGAATGCGCAAAACTGCCCAGCGCTACTCATGGGCGTGGCCCGGCACGCAGGATCGAGGGCTCTTCACCGCGATACAGCGCCTCGACCTGCTCCGCACGCCACTGCAACACCGCCCGCTGGTTGATTGAGCCTTTGTCGGTGATTTCTCCGCGATCAATCGACGCCGGCTCGTCGAGCAACGCGATCCACTCCAGGCGGCTGGCATTGCCGCTGGCGTCACGATTGAGCCGCTGCAGCCAGTCACCGAACCACTGGCGCACGGGCGCGCTGGCCAGTACCTGGGCGTCACTGGCATCAGCCGCGAGCCCCGCCAGGCGGCGGCATTCGTACAGGCGCGGGAACACCAGGGCGCCCAGGCATTCGCGGTCCGGCGCGGTCACCACCAGGTCCTGGACATAGGGCGAGCCCTCCAGCACCGCGCGATTGCGCAGCGGGCCAACGCTGACGAAAACTCCGGACGACAACTTGAAGTCTTCGGCAATGCGCCCGTCGAACATCAAGCCTTGTTGCGGCGCATGGGGGTTGGCCAGCTTGAGTGCGTCACCGGAACAGTAATAGCCCTGCTCGTCGAACACTTCGGCGGTCTGCTGCGGCGAGCGCCAGTAGCCAGGCATGATGTGCGGCCCACGGAAGCGCCCTTCGAGCTTGCCTTCCTTGGGTACCAGGCGTACCTCGCAGCCCGGCGCCGGCAAGCCGATGTAGCCGGCCATCGACAAAGGCCCGGTGGTGAAGGTGCAGGACGGCGAGGCCTCGGTCATGCCGAGTCCGGCCATCATTCGGATGCGCTCGCCACAGTGCTGTTCGGCGACCCGGTCGAGGCGATCCCAGATGCTTTGCGACAGCCCGGCGGCGGCGAAGAAAAACAGGCTGACGCGCTTGAAAAAACTGTCGCGCAGTTCAGCGTCCTGCTCCAGCGCCGAGACCAATTCTTCCCAGCCCTTGGGCACCGTCAGGTAAGCGGTGGGCGAGATTTCCTTGAGATTGCGCAGGGTCTGGGCAAAACCCTGGGCGGTCGGCTTGCCGTCATCCAGGTAGAAACTGCCGCCGTTGTACAGGACGATGCCGAGGTTGTGGCTGCCGCCGAAGGTGTGGTTCCACGGCAACCAGTCCACCAGCACCGGCGGTTCTTCGCCGAACACCGGAAAGGTCTGCAACAGCATCTGCTGGTTGGCGCAGAGCATGCGCTGGGTGGTGATCACCGCCTTGGGCAGGCGGGTCGAGCCGGAGGTGAAGAGAAACTTGGCAATGGTGTCTGGCCCAGTGGCGGCAAACGCGGCTTCAGCCTCGGCGCCACCCGGTTGCTCCAGCAGGCTGGCGAAACTCACCTGAGGACGCCCGGCCACCGCGCCGCGCACGCTGATCAGCGGCGTATCCTGGGGCAGCACGGCGTCGATGGCGCGGCCATAGGCGGCCGCGTCACTGACAAACACCAGGCCCGGTTGCAGCAGTTCGCAGACGTGGCGCAGCTTGGAGTAGTCCTGGGACAGCAGCGAGTAAGCCGGCGAGACCGGGCAGTAGGGAATGCCGGCGTACATGGCGCCCAGGGCCACTTGCAAATGTTCGATGTCATTGCCCGACAGCAGCACCAGCGGCCGCTCGGCCGACAGTCCGTAGCCGAGCAGGGATTGGGCGATGGCACGCACGCTGTCGAGCATCTGCGCGTAACTCACCCGCCGCCAGTCACCGCCATCCTGGCGGGCGGCAATAAAGGTCTGATCGGGACGCACTCGGGCCCAATGCAGCAAACGGTCTAGCAAGCGCGGGGGCATCTCGGCCAGGGGTTCGAGGGAGCGCATGTGCAGTTCGCCGTGGCGCTGCGTGACCTCGACCGCTGCGCCACCGATGGACACGTGGCGATAGCGCGGAGCGCTGGCTGGGGCGTGGGATTGCAAACTGGATTCGGAACTCAAGTGCCTGTTCTCCGTCGAGGCACACCAGGACCGAGCCACACTCGGGTGACTCATCGCTGGCATGGCAGCCGTTGGCTGCAGCCTTGTTATTGTTATTTCGGTGATGCTGGCGGGCGACGGCTTTGCGTGGAAGACGCCGCCCACCGTGTTGCCGGTTCAGATCGGATAGTGCCGTGGACCATTCTGGAGGGTGACCCAGCGCAACTGAGTGAAATGCTCAATCGATGCCTTGCCGCCAAAACTGCCGTAGCCACTGGACTTGACCCCGCCAAAAGGCATTTGCGCTTCGTCGTGCACGGTCGGGCCGTTGATGTGGCAGATGCCCGATTCGACCCGCTGGGCCAGGGCCAGGGCACGGCCGGTGTCACGACTGAAAATCGCCGCCGACAAACCGAACTCGGAGTCGTTGGCCAGTTGCAACAGCGCTTCATCACCCTCGCCGCGCAGCACCACCGCCACCGGGCCGAAGGACTCTTCGCGGTACAAACGCATGCTCGCGTCGACGCCGTCGAGCAGGGTCGGCTGCAAGATGCTGCCCTCCAGTTGCCCGCCGATTACCAGGCGCGCGCCCTTGGCCACGGCATCATCGATCAACGCTTTGATCCGCGTGCCAGCGCTGGCGTCCACCAGCGAACCGAGCACCGACTCCGGGTCGGCAGGATCACCGGCGCGCAGGGTCTCGACCTTGGCCGCCAACTGGGCGACAAAGGCGTCGGCCACTTTGGCATCGACAATCAGGCGCTCGGTGGACATACAGATCTGTCCCTGGTTGAAGTAGGCGCCAAACGCCGCCGCCTGCACGGCAGCCTCCAGGTCGGCATCGTCGAGCACCAGCAACGGTGCCTTGCCGCCCAGCTCGAGCAACGCCGGTTTGAGGTGGCGCGCCGAGAGCTCGCCGACAATGCGCCCGACGTGGGTCGAACCGGTGAAATTGACCCGGCGTACGGCCGGGTTGGCAATCAGGCGCTCGACAATCTGTGCCGCATCCGCCGGCGCATTACTGATGACGTTGACCACGCCATCGCCCAGGCCGGCGTCCTGCAGCACCTGGCCGATCAAGCGATGCACCGCCGGACTCAGCTCGGAAGCCTTCAGCACCACGGTGTTGCCACAGGCCAGCGGCATGGCAATCGCCCGGGTGGCGAGAATCACCGGGGCGTTCCAGGGGGCGATGCCCAGCACCACGCCACAGGGCTGGCGCAGGGCCATGGCGAAACTGCCGGGAACGTCCGAGGGAATCACTTCACCATTGACCTGGGTGGTCATCGATGCCGCTTCACGCAGCATGTTGGCCGCCAGCCGTACGTTGAACCCGTACCAGTTGGCCATGGCGCCGGTCTCGCCCGCCGCCTCGATGAACTCGCCGCTGCGCGCCTGCAATTGTTCGGCGGCCTTGAGCAAACGGCTGCGCCGTTCATTGGGCGCCAGCGCGGCCCACGCGGGAAACGCTTGCTGGGCAGCGGCCACGGCGGCGTCGGCATCTTCCAGGGTGGCGGCGGCAACCCGCGACACCAACTCGCCAGTCACCGGGTTGCGGCGCTCGAAGGTTCGACCGTCGCGCGCGGGGCACGACTGGCCGCCAATCAGCAGGGGCACGTCCAGCATGGTGATTCCTCTTTATCGTCTTTATCGGAATGCTTAGCAGTGATGTAAACGCAGCTTCAGGGCGCACTCGTCTTCGCGCAATGCGCCCGCAGCGTCGTCCTTCAGCGTTTATACGCTTGCAGGCCAGGCTTGATGCTCTTGTCGTCGAGGAATTGCTTCATGCCCTGCTCGCGACCGCCTTCGGTGTCCAGCAAACGCGACTGATCGAGCTTGGCGTACAGGTAATCCTCGTTCTGCTCCCAGGTCAGTTCGCGGCAGCGTTTGAAACCGTGTTTGGCGGCACGCAGCACCACCGGGTTTTTTTCGAGCAGGTTACGCGCCAGCTCGATGGTGACTTCGCGCAGTTGCGCCAGGGGCACGCTTTCGTTGACCAGGCCCATCTCGGCGGCTTTCTGCCCACCGAAGGTCTTGCCGGTCATGATGTAGTAGAGCGACTGGCGGTGGCCCACGGTGTCGGCCATGGCCTTGCTCACCAGGTTGCCCGGCGGGATACCCCAGTTGATTTCCGAGAGACCGAAGGTTGCTTCGTCGGCGCAGATCGCCAGGTCGCAGGCCACCAGCGGGCTGAAACCGCCGCCGAAGCACCAGCCATTGACCATGGCGATGGTCGGCTTGGCGTACATGCGCAGCAGTTTCCATTGCCATTGCGAGGCTTCGCGGCGGATTTTTTCCTGGAGGATTTCCGGGCCGGCGTCCACTTCGCGGAAGTATTCCTTGAGGTCCATGCCTGCGGTCCAGGCTTCGCCCGCACCGGTCAGCACCAGCACACCGGCGGCAGGGTCCTGCTCGAGGGTTTCCAGAACATCGATCATCTCGCGGTTCAGGGTCGGGCTCATCGCGTTGCGTTTTTCCGGGCGATTGAGGATGACAAACGCGATGCCGTCTTCGATTTCGACCTTGACCGTTTTCCAGCGACCTTCGTATGTGCTCATGGCGATGCTCTCTTGTTCTGGGTTTTGAAGATGACTCGAAATTAAAGCAGCGAATTAGTTATGTCAATTAACTATTAATTGATTTAACCAATTTTCTCGCAGGTGATGGACTGGTCGGTCTTGGCGCCGAGCGATATTGGCCGTAGCAATCACCGGCCAAGGTCGGCAAACTAGATAGTCTTGTTAACCTCCACTCTTCAGGACTTCCCCGCAATGGCCAAGCCCTCCCCCCTCGCCGAGTCGGTCGAGGCTGCGTCGACTCCCGCCGAGACCCAGGCGCCCATGGATTCGGCGCTGAATGATCTGATCGGCTACGCCATGCGCCGTGCGCAACTGAAACTGTTCCAGAACCTGATCAGCCGTCTCTCGGCCCACGATCTGCGCCCCGCGCAATTCTCGGCGCTGGCGATCATCAATCAGAACCCCGGCCTGATGCAGGCCGACCTGGCCCGGGCCCTGAGCATCGAGCCGCCCCAGGTGGTACCGCTGCTGAATAAGCTGGAGAGCCGGGCGCTGGCGGTGCGTGTGCGCTGCAAGCCGGACAAGCGCTCGTACGGGATATTCCTCAGCAAGACCGGCGAGACCCTGCTCAAGGAACTGAACCAGATCGCCGCCCAAAGCGACCTCGACGCCACCTCGGCACTGGACGACCAGGAACGCGACGAGCTGCTGCGGCTGCTGAAGAAGATTTATCAGGAATAGAAAATCTGAAGGGTGGGAGCGGGCCTGTGGGGCCTTGAGCCTTGCGCCAGCAGTGCCTACGCCTCGCTGGCAAGCCAGCGCCTACAGGGGCTGCAAGCTCCACAGCCTCTGTGATTAACACCAAACCCACTGTAGGAGCGAGCCCGCTCGCGATGGGGCCATCAGCCCCACCGCAACACGCGCACTCACCAGATCGGCAAGGTATAGGTCACCAGAAACCGCGTCTGGTTTTCATCGCGGAAGGCGGCGCCAGTGGGGAAGTCATTGCGGTAGATTGCCTTGCGCGCCACCAGGCCGACGTTTTTCAGCGGACCGCTTTGCACCACGTAGCCCAGCTCCATCTGGAACTCGCGCTCCTTGCGGTCTTCGGCGTTGAAGGCTTTCAACTCGATGTTGTCGCCGCGCAGGTAGCGCAACCGGCCCCGCAGCCCGGGCACGCCGGAGGCGGCGAAGTCGTAGTCATAGATCGCCTGCCAGGTGCGCTCCTTGGCATTGAGAAAGTCCGACGCCATGGTCAGCTCACTCATGCCCATCAGCTCGGTCCCGGAGATGTAGGGCGTCGCCGTGTCACCGCTGGAATGCATGTAGCCGACACCCAGGCGGTGGCCGCCATAGCGGTAGCTGAACAGCGCCGAAAGGTTGCGGTTATCGACGTCACCGGCCTTGGCGCTGCCATCCTCGCGACTGAAAAAACTGCGCAGGTCGCTGGTCAGGGTGCCGCCGCCCAGGGGCAGGTCATGCAGCAAGGCAAAGGTGTCCTGCTGGTACAGGTCCGCCGCCTCGGCGTGATAGACCCGCAGGCTCAGTTCCTTGTTGACCTGATAATCACCGCCCACATAGGCCATGTGCGAGGTCGTGGCCGTGGCGTTGAAGCGCCGGTTGGGCGAGGCGACCGTCATCGACTCGTAGTTGGTGGAGTTGCGCTTGTTGATCCGATCGATGTAGCCAGTGTTGAACGTCAGGCCGTCGATGTCTTTCGAACTCAGGATGGTGCCGCGAAAGGTTTGTGGCAGCAGGCGCGAGGGACTGGCAAAGGCAAACGGCAGGAAGATCGACACATCCCCGCTCTTCACCGTGGTCTGGGCAAACCGCAGCTTGCCGGTCGGCGCCAGACGTGAGTATTCGTCTGCTGCACGGTTGTCACTGGCCGACACCGGCAGCAACTCGGTGCCGCTGCGATCCGGCGAGGAGTCGAGCTTGACCCCCATCAGCCCGCGCACGTCCAGGCCAAACCCCACCGGCCCTTCGGTAAAACCCGACTCCATGTTCATGATGAAACCCTGGGCCCACTCCTTCGCGGCGGACTTGGCCCCATCGTCCTTGTATTGGCGGTCCATGTAGTAATTGCGCAGGGTCAGGGTGCCATGGCTGTCGTCGATAAAGCCCGTGGCGCGAAGCTGGGTGGGCAGTACGCTCAAGCCGAGAAGGGTCAGGACCAGCCCGCGACTGATGCCGGGAACACAAGGGGCTGGCGCCGTCACAATGTCGTGCGTGCGGAGATTTGGCATGTTTCGATTTCCATTTTTTATTGTTGTTGGGGCTGCCAGAGAAGCTCAGTGCAGCCGGCTTCGCGGACAGAGAATGGAAACAGCCGACAAGCCCTGTCAATGGCGAATGACCGATAATCGAACATTAATATTATTATCTATTTCACATGCATAAGCTGATTGATGCGCTTAGCCATTGATTTATAAGGGCAATTTAACGAGCCAATGGATTTTTCTCTGCCGCTTCATTTTTTAGTTATCTTTGTTATCTTATTAACCAGCAGTCAGCCCCAGCGTGCGCCATGCGCCGGGACGGCTCGACTCCACAACAAAAACAACAATGAGGTTCCATCCATGGACAGCCCATCGCGTCGTTCGACGCTGACAATCGCTTTGTGCTTTATCGTTGCGCTGATCGAAGGTTTCGACCTGCAAGCCGCCGGCACAGCTGCCGCCGGGCTGCGCCAGAGCTTTGCCCTCGATCCGAAGATGATGGGCTGGGTGTTCAGCGTCGGGATCATCGGCCTGCTGCCGGGTGCATTCTTTGGCGGCTGGATCGCCGATCGCATCGGTCGCAAGAAAATCCTCGTCAGTGCCGTGCTGCTGTTTGGTGTGTTTTCCCTGTGCACCGCCTATGTCGAGAGCTACACCAGCCTGCTGCTGGTGCGCTTCCTGACCGGTCTGGGCCTGGGCGCTGCCCTGCCTAACCTGATCGCCCTGTGCGCCGAAGCCGTCAGTGAGCGCAACCGTGGCACCGCCATCAGCGTCATGTATTGCGGTGTGCCTTTGGGGGGTGCGCTGGCGGCGGTGGTGGCGATGTTTTCCAGCGAACACTGGCAAACCACCTTCATCATCGGCGGCCTGGCGCCCTTGCTGATCGTGCCCTTGATGGCCCTGCTGCTGCCGGAGTCCACTGCCTTCCGCCAGCAACACTCGACCACCGACACCTCGCGCCCCTCCAGCGTCCAGGCGCTGTTCGGCGAAGGCCGTACCCGCAACACCCTCGCCTTGTGGCTGAGCTACTTCTTCACCCTGACCGTGATGTACATGCTGCTCAACTGGCTGCCGTCACTGCTCATCGCCCAGGGCTTCAGCAAACCCCAGGCGGGCATGGTGCAGATGCTGTTCAACATCGGCGGCGCACTGGGCTCACTGCTCGGCGGCCTGCTCCTGGACCGTTGCAATGGCACCAAAGTGGTACTGGGCGTGTATGCCGGGTTGCTGGCAGCGCTCGCAGGCGTCGGCCTGGCCGTGGGCATCGTGCCGATGGCCATCGCCGGCTTTGCCGCAGGCTTGTTCGTCATGGCCGCACAGCTGGTGCTCTATGCACTGGCGCCGCCTTCCTACCCGACTGCAGTACGCGCCACCGGCGTCGGCGCCGCGGTAGCCATCGGTCGTCTGGGTTCGGTGGCCGGTCCATTGGCTGCGGGGCAGATTCTGGCCGCCGGTGCGGGGACTACCGGGGTGTTGTTGGCGACTTCGCCTGGATTGGTGATTGCGGCGCTGGCGATTTTGACGGTGATTGGGCGGACGGGGGCAACTGAAGAGGGGCAACTGAAAACCGCTAATTAAACCGCCTGACACAGGCAGAGATTAGCACTCGCAGGACTCACGACGGTCGCCATCGGACCGTCGCGAGTCCTGCGCGACTTCTTCGCAAGAACTGACCATGACGACCAAGTCATCCCCCCCTCAAGCCGCCACCCCCCGCCCATTACCGCTGCTACTCACCTCAAACTGCCCCACCAGCTTCTGCAGTTTGTTGGCATTGAGCCTCACGGTCTCGGCACTGCCTTGCAACACCACCACCGTCTGGCGCATTTGCGCGGAGGACTGGTCGACCTGTTTGATGGTCTTGCCGTAATCGAGGCTGCGATTGTTGAGCTGTTGAATGATCGCAAACATGCTTTCCACCGCTTGGTGCAGCTGCACATTTTCCGAGGAGGCATCTTCAGCCAGGCGCAGGCTGTTATCGACGTCGGTGACGCCCTCCTTCATGAAACTCACGGCATTCTGCGTTTCGTTCTGCAAGCCTTCGACCATCTGCCGAATATCGTCGGCGGCCCGGGAGGTGCGTGCGGCGAGACTGCGCACCTCATCGGCGACCACGGCAAAGCCTCGTCCATGTTCGCCGGCGCGCGCGGCCTCGATGGCGGCATTGAGTGCCAGCAGGTTGGTCTGGTTGGTAATGTCGCTGATCAGCCCGGTGATGTTGCCGATTTGCGCCATGCGGCTGTCGAGCAACTGCACGCTTGAAGATGAGCGCTCGACCACATCGCGAATCGACTGGGTGCCCGCCTGCACGGCAAGAAACTGCTCGCGGGCACGGCTGACGACTTCGTCCATGGCCTGCTTCATTTGCTCGGCGCTGGCGGAGGCTTGCTGGATCTCGCCCAATTGATCCTCGACGATGATCATCATGTGGTGCACCGCTTCGGCCACCTCGGCGCAAGTGAAACCCGCTTCCTGACTGCGGCCCAGCATCATCTGATTGGTGCTGCCGACGTTGCTGCTGGCCTTCACCACTTGCCCGACCACCGAGTCCAGATTGTCGATGAAGCTGTTGATCCAGCGCCCCATGTCACCGGTCTCGTCGTTGGCCATCCGCGTGGTGTCGAGGCGCTGACGCAGGTTGCCCTCGCCCTCGGCGATGGTCCTGATCACCCCAGTCATTTCGCTCAATCGCTGTGCAAGCCGTTTAGGCCCCCACAGGCTGAACAGCAGCGTGGCGCCGACCATGCTCAGCACCTCGAGTGTATCGATCACTCCCTGTGCCAGGCCGCTGTAATGCTGGACCGCGAAGTTGCAGGCGAAGAGCCCGGTCATGGTCGCCAGATAGGGTTTCATCAAGCCGTAGCTGAGTGAGCGTCGGCGGTAAACTTCCTCCAGGTCGGCCTCGCACATCATGCCCCAGCGATCCGGTGAGCCTGGCAACTGGAACGTGACGCCCTTGCCCACCACCGGGATGTGCCGGTAGTCCGAGTAACCGGGATAGGTGACGAACAGATTGGAACCCTTGCGAATGGTTTCGCGCACTCCCGGGTGCAACTCCTGAGTCGCCGGGTCGGTAAAGCGCAGCTCCAGTTCAGTGTGCCGCTGGATCTGCACGGTCTTGTAAGGCGTGTGCACGCCACTTTTCAGGTTTTCGCCGTGGGTGAAGGTGCCGTCCTCGAAACGCGAACGCGACAACGCGGTGCCTGGGGCGATCGCCGGATCAAAGCGTGATTGCGCCATGAACAAATAATTGTCGCCGGACTCGGCATAGATGTGCCCGGCCTCGCGCTGGATCAGATCGCCCAACACATCGTTCGGCACGCGCCCGCAGAGGCAGCCCAGGACTTTTCCATCAGCCTTCAGCGGCTGATAAAACATAAGGGTGACTTCATCGTGAAAACGTGAAGTCGAGGGACCGATTTGCAAGGTCAATGGATCGCTGTAAGGACCGTGCAGAAACGGCGCCTTCAACCCTTCGGCCAGGGCGCGGGTTTTGCCGAGCGGATGATTGACGCGTCCGCCCCAGGTTGAAGCAATGACGGCGCCGTCGGCAGCCACGACAAACAGCTCGGAAAAGTCTTCGGCCTGAGCGAGCTTGTCCAGCAGCGACGCACTGTCGATATGGGCAAAATCCCGAGCCAGATGTTCCGCCAGCTCCGCCAGGTGCTCCCATTGCTCGCGCGTCCAGTTGTGCAGCAACTGCACGCGGGTGTGGGCAATGGCTTCAAAGGTCTGTTCGATCACCGGGTAAGCCGACCGATTGAGTCGGCATGACCAACCCAGGGCGATCTTTCCGGTTTTGCCGAACCAGGGTAACCAGTGCCTTTCGCTGGAAGATAACTGCATGGCCTGACTTGAAAGCGACATCTACCTCTCCAACCGCGACAGGGGAATGGCAAATTGACAGCAACTATCAAGCCAAGTCGTAAGCATCCTAAGCATTTTCATGGATCGCAGGAAATGCTTGGGTTGAAGGCGTTCTGTCGGCCTTGGTCAGTCAGAACGCCTGCTTCAACGTGAGGCGAAAAGCGTCAGGTGCCCCGCAATGGCGCTGGTTCAGGCTTGATCCTGTACCAAAGGGCGTACATCGCTGGCAGAAACACCAGGGTCAGCACAGTGCCGGCGAACGTACCGCCAATCAGGGTGTAGGCCAGCGTCCCCCAGAACACCGAGTGGGTCAGCGGAATGAATGCCAGCATCGCTGCCAACGCGGTGAGAATCACCGGTCGCGCGCGCTGCACGGTGGCTTCGACCACAGCGTTGTAGGGCGACAGGCCGGCTTGCTCGTTGGAGTGAATCTGGCCGATGAGGATCAGCGTGTTGCGCATCAGAATCCCCGACAGGGCAATCAGTCCCACCAGGGCGTTTATCCCGAACGGCTGCTGGAACAGCAGCAGAATGGGTACCACGCCAATCAGGCCCAACGGCGCAGTGGCGAACACCATCATCATGGCCGACATCGAGCGCACCTGAAGGACGATGGTCAGCAACATCAGCGCGATCATGATCGGGAACAATGGCAGCAAAGCTTTGTTCGCTTTGCCCGACTCCTCGATCGCGCCGGCCACTTCAATGCGGTAGCCCGCCGGTAGCCTTTCGATGATCGGCTGCAACTGGGTGATCAAGGCGTTGGAGACATCGGGGGGCTGCAGACCTTCAGCCACGTCAGCCCGCACGGTGATGGTCGGTGTCCGGTCACGACGGCGCAGGATGGGCTCCTCCATGCGCACATCCACCGTCCCGACCTGGGACAGCGACACGCGCTGGCCTTGGGCACCGGTCAGGGTGAAGGCGGCAATTTTCGAGGGATCCAGACGGGTCTCGCCAGCGGAGCGGGCCACCACCTGAACCCCACGAATGTCCTCACGGACTTCGGTGACAGGCACTCCGGTCAGCAGGAACTGCAACTGTTGCGCGACATCGTTCGAGGTCAGGCCGAACGCTTGCAGGCGATCCTGATCCAGGCTGAGATGCAGTGCCGGTGTCCGCTCACCCAGGTCGGTGTTGACGGTCCTCGTCAGCGGACTGGCGGTCATGACTTCACGCACCTGCCCGGCGATATCGCGCAACACCGCAGGGTCGGCGCCCATCACGCGAAAGGCCACCGGATAGGGTGAATAAGGACCAAATACCAACTGCGTGACTCGCACTCGCGCTTCAGGTGCCAGACCATCGGCCACGGCTTGTCTGAGGCGCAGCTTGAGCGCCTCACGCTCCTGCTGATTGGCGGTCAGGATGACGATTTTTGCGAAGGACGGATCGGGCAGTTCAGGGGCCATCGCCAGGTAGAAGCGCGGCGCGCCTTGGCCAATATAAGCGGTGACGATCCTGGCCTCCGGCTGCCGGGCCAACCATGCCTCGACCTTGGCCGCCGCTCCGTCAGTCTGCTCGATAGAGGTGCCGTAGGGCATCTGCACTTCAACCAGCACCTCGGGTCGGTCGGACGTCGGGAAGAACTGCTTGTTGACCACGCCCATGCCCAGGACTGCCACGATAAACAGGCCGACCACGGAGGTCGCGACCAAGCCTTTGCGGCGGATCACAGCGCCCAGCAGGCGTCGGAAACGCTGGTAGTTGAGTGTCCCGTAAATGGCCGCGTGCCCGCCTTCAGGCACCTTGACCTGCGGCAGCAGCTTGACTCCCAGGTACGGGGTAAACACCACGGCCACCACCCAGGAAGTGATCAGGGCAATGCCGACGATCCAGAACATGTTCGCGGTGTACTCACCGGCAGTCGACTTGGCGAAACCGTTGGGCATGAAGCCGATGGCCGTGACCAGCGTCCCCGACAACATCGGCGCGGCCGTATGGCTCCAGGCATACGCGGAGGCCTTGATGCGGTCATAGCCCTCCTCCATCTTCACCACCATCATCTCGATGGCAATGATTGCATCGTCCACCAACAGCCCCAGTGCCAGTATCAGCGAGCCCAGGGTAATCCGGTCGAAGTCCTTGCCCGTGGCCGCCATGACAATGAACACCGCGGCCAGGGTCAGCGGGACCGCAGCAGCCACCACCACCCCGACCCGCCAGCCCATGCTGAGAAAGCACACCAGCAGCACCACGCCCAGGGCAGCAAAGAACTTCACCATGAACTCGTTGACGGATGCGTCGATATTCACCGCCTGATCCGTGACCTTGGTCAGGCTCATGCCCAACGGCATCTGCTGGTTGATCGCGGTCGCCTCGGCCTCCAGCGATTTGCCCAGATCGAGACCGTTCCAGCCATCGCGCATGACCACGCCGAGCAACAATGCCGGCTCGCCATTGTTGCGCACCAGGAACGTCGCCGGGTCTTCATAACCGCGCTTGACCTCAGCCACATCGGACAACTTGAGGGTTCTGCCCTGCACCGTCAGCGGGGTATTACGAATTTTCTGCAAATCATCGAACGCGCCATCCAGGCGAATGAAAACCTGCGGCCCCTTTGCTTCAACCGAGCCCGCCGGGGTGATCATGTTCTGCGTGTTCAACGCACTGAAAATGTCTCGAGCGGAAATGCCCAGCGTTGCCAGGCGCTCATAGGACAGCTCGAGAAAAATGCGCTCAGCCTGTTCACCGATGATGTTGACCTTCTTCACCCCCGCCACATGCAGCAGGCGCTGGCGCAAGCTCTCGGCTTCACGCACCAGCAGACGTTGCGGCTCGCCCTTGGCCTTGAGCGCGTAGAGCGCGAAAGTGACGTCGGAGTATTCATCATTGACCATCGGGCCGATCACCCCGGCCGGCAACCCCCTCTGCTCATCGAGGATTTTCTTGCGCGCCTGGTAAAACTCCTCCTGGACGGCTGAAGGCGGCGTGCTGTCGAGCAGATAAACCGTGGTGAAGGCCAGGCCGGGGCGGGTGAAGGTCTCGGTCCGGTCGTACCAACGCAGTTCCTGCATGCGTTTTTCCAGCTTTTCCACCACCTGGTCCTGCATCTCCTGGGCTGTCGCCCCGGGCCAGGCGGTGACCACCGTCAATTGTTTAATGGTGAATGCAGGGTCTTCCGCACGCCCCAGTTTGAAGAAGGCAAACAAGCCACCGACGGAAATCAGCAGGATCAAGAACAAGGTGATTGAACGTTCGCGTACGGCCAGTGCCGAGAGATTGAAGCCGCTCATCGACTCACCTCAACCACGGCTTTTTGCGTGGCGCCGGCAGGCTCAGTCCTGACCTCGTCGCCCTCGCTCAAAAGGTGCGCGCCCAAAGCGACGACACGATCCCCCACCCGCAGATCACCCGTCACCCGCACACTGCCCTCGTTATTCAGGCTGCGCACCTGGATCGGGCGCCAGGCCACCTGCTGTGGCTCTCCTCCAACCACCCAGACACCTGGGCCTTTACCCGCATCGTAAAGGGCGCCCATTGGCACCTGCAGCTCCCTGGCATCAACCCCATCGGTGTCGGCGATCGCCACAGAGATCGTTGAACCCAGGGTGGCACTGGAGAACGCACCTTCCAGCACATAACGGGCTTCAAAGGTTCGGGTCTGGCGGTCCGCGGAGTCGGCCAACTGCCGGAGACGGGCGCTGCCTGCACGCTGGTTCTGCCCGTAGAGTGCAACCGTCGCCACCGAGCCCAGCGCAGGACGCAGTGTCTCGGGTAACTGAATCACCGCCTCGCGCTGCCCGGAATGGGCAACGCGCAGCACCACCTGCCCTGCACCAACCACCTGCCCCGGTTCCGCCAGGGTATCCACGACCACTCCGTCAGCATCGGCCAGCAGCGTTGAATAGCCGGTCGCGTTTTTTGCCACGTCAGCCTGGGCCTGGGCCGCGTTGAGCTGAGCGTTGGCCGAGCCGGCCGCCGCTTTGATCCCTGCGTAAGCCGAGGCGGAGACCGCGCCGACGGAGACCAGGTCACGGTAGCGCAGCTCGTCATCGGAGGCCTGGCGGGCCCGGGCCATTGCGGCCAGTACCGACTCCTGCTGCGCCCTGGCGGTTAATTTCAGGTCGTTGGCATCGATGCGCATGAGCGGCTGCCCGCGCTTGACACTCTGACCGGCGTCCACCAGGCGTTCCAGGACTTTGCCTGGCACCCGAAATCCCAGGTCACTCTGCACCCGCGCCGCGACGATACCGGTGAATTGCCGGGTCGCGGGCGCAGAAGGCTGGACCACATCGATGCGCACCAAGGGCACTTGAAGGCGGGGATCGGCAGGCGTGGCCTGGTTGCACGCCGTCAGGGCAAACGGCAACAAGACAATGAAAATGAGTGACATGCGGTGGCGCTGAATCATGACGACCTCTCGGTAGCGGATGCATCATGCTTATTCAAGTGACCAATTAAGTCAATAGTCACCATCGAGGCAAATGACGACCGCCTGCTTGATCAAAGCCAGGAAAAGGAGCTCGCTACGGGATTTATTACAAGCGCACAGACTGATACGGATGCGCAGCGCATCCGTCAGCAGAGGTTCAAGGCATCAGGCTGCGCAGTACAAGATTGGAGATGAGAGACGGGGCTTCTTCAACAAAATCGAGGTTGTGCTGCAACAGCAGAGGATTGACGAAGGGTCGCAGCGCGAGATGAATGGCCTCGACCGTTTCGTCCAGCGGCGTCTTGCGTTCAAACTCGCCGAGCTCTCGCCCCTCACGCACGATTTGCAGAATGAAGCCTTTGATCCGGGCGTCATAGACTTGCGAGCTGGGCCAGCTCTCCGACGCTGAAAACGCCGCGATGTCATAGAGTTTGCGGTCGTTGAAGAACAGGCTCACACCGGTTGCGATCACGGTTTTGACCAGGCGCCGAAAGCGTTCAGTGGCCGAAATACCCTCCACACTGATCGCCTGCTCAACGGCCGCCACGATTTGACTCAGGCAGTTGCTGCAGATTGCTTCACCAATCGCCTGCTTGGATTCAAAGAACTTGTAGATGTACGCCTTGGAGAAGCCGATGGCCTTGGCCAGGTCGGAAACCGTGGTTTTGCCATAACCGTACTGACTGAAATGCTCGTTGGCCGCCGCGACAATCTGGTCTCGAATGTCGTGATCGGCTGGGCCACGGGTGCTGGGCGAAGGAACTGATGGCTGATTCATGGGAGCAGCTTACTCATCCCAAAGGAGGTTGACAACTTGTGACCAATTCGTAATATCGTCACAAACCAACCGTCTCGCAGGTATCCCATGCACCCTCCTCCTCGTTTTGCCATCCTGCTGTGTCTGGGCATGGTTGCCGGCTGCACGGTTGGCCCCGACTACTCGGCACCCAGTGTGGCATTGCCTGAGCATTTCTCAGCACAAACGGTACGCCAGGTGGGCGCCGCAGAGGCAGATCTCGCGGCCTGGTGGAGTGCATTCAATGACCCGATGCTCAGTCAGCTGGTCAATCTGGCACTGCAACAGAACCTCGATCTGGCCCAGGCGAGCGCCAGGATTGAGCAGGCTCGCGCCGGTCTGGGCGCCGCTGACGCGGCCCTGCTGCCGTCGGCCAGCGTCAACGGGCAAGCGGCCCGGGCCCGCCAGTCGCTGGAAACGCCGTTGGGTCAGGTGCTGAATTCCGATCCTTCTTACAATCGCTACGGCAGTGCGTATGAGGCGAATCTGAATGCCAGCTGGGAGCTGGATGTATTTGGCGGATTGCGCCGAGGCCAGGAAGCCGCCTTCGCCGATTACCAGGCCTCGCAAGCCGGAGCGGTTGCGACACGCCTGGCCGTGGTGGCCCAGACAGCCGATCTCTACCTCAGTATCCGTGGCCTTCAGGCACGCCTGGAAATAGCCCGGCATCAAGTCGACACACGACAACAACTGCTCACCACCATCGAACACCTCTACGCAAAAGGCCTGGCAGCCGAACTGCAATTGAACCAGACCCAGGGCGCGCTGAATCAGGCGCAGGCGACGATTCCGGTCCTGCAAACAGGCCTCGACGCAGCCTTGAATGCGCTGGACGTGATGCTGGGCAAGGCCCCGGGAACTTACCGCGCGCAACTGACCCAACCCGCACCGATCCCCAATGTGCCCGGCCTCTCGGACATGGGTGCTCCGCAAGACCTGCTGCGCCGGCGCCCGGACCTGATCGTCGCCGAGCGGCGCCTGGCGGCCTCCAACGCACGCATCGGCGAAGCCATGTCCGAGTACTACCCCAAGCTGTCTGTGGGCGCGCTGCTCGGCAGTGCCACCTCGGTATCCACCGCGAACCTGTTCAGCAACGGCGCCAGCCAGGCTTCGGCGGTCCTTGGGTTGCGTTGGAGGCTGTTCGATTTTGGCCGCATCAATGCGCAGATTGATTTGGCAAAAGGTCAGGAAGCCGAGGCCCTGGCCGCTTACCGGCAATCCGTCCTGCGGGCCTGCGAAGAGGTTGAAAGCGCTTTTTCCGCGCTGATCCACAGCGAGCAACAATCAGCCCAACTCGCCCTGGGTGAGTCGGCGTATGGGAAAGCCCGAGCGACCTCGTTTATCGCCTATGAAAAAGGCGTGGTCAGCCTGATCGAAGTGCTGGATGCGGACGAACATCTTCTCGCGGCTTCCGATGCCAAGGCCCAGGCACAAACCGCGTCAGCTCGTGCGGCAGTGGCCACGTTCAAGGCATTGGGGGGTGGCTGGCAGCGGGAAGCATCAGGTGGGCGTGTCGGATCAAGGACTCTGCAAGAATGATATCGCCGTCGGACGATGGGATAGCTGCCTGAGCCCCATATCCCTACCGACCGGATAATCTTTTAAAGTTCGGTTGCCAAACGAAGTGTTAGACCACTTACCCCGGTGGTATTTTCTCCCCACGCCGAGGTGAGGAACTTGGCCATCAAATTGTATGGTTTACCATCAATGTTGAAATCATAGGCAAGCAAGGGACCCACACTGAGTAACGCAGCACGATTGCCGCCATTGCCCAAATTCTCGCCATTCAGCGTGTCATCATTGAGCTGCTTATAGGCGGTCCCCGTAATACCGTATTGCCATGGCCCACTACGTTGAGTGCCCGCAAAATCCAGGCTTACGACATAGCCCGACTGGTAATCAGTATCAGGATTCTCCGTATAGTAATTGAAGAAGAGCCTCGCACTTAGCTCTGTAGCGTCCCCTGCCCCTTTGGGCAAAATGCTGGGCATGGTATGTGTGATGCCTACGTTTGGCGAGATCGTGTAAAAATTGGAACCTACGTTGGGCACTCGGTCCTTCTTGAAATCTCCGGTTGGAATATTCAAGCCCAGTCCGACCCAATACGCTGTGCCATAGGGTATGGGGCTATCCGGTGAAAAATTTTTCGCCGGGTTGAACAGACTCCAGGCGAATACATCAGAGTAGATGTCTTGAATACCTGAGTCACAGGACACTTTGGAAATACCGAAGCACGTTTCCAGCGCACCCAGGTAGAGACTGGAAGCGATAGTCCCAGACAGCAAGGTCTGCTCATAGACGTGCAGCAAACCTGTACCCGCAAAGTAAACATGCCCATCCGCATCCATTGACTCGCCGTCGGACGAGTACCACTTATCAATATTCATACCCCCGGCGACAGCAGCACCGTAGTTGCCCGGCGGAGGAAGTAATGCCGATCGTATATCGGTTCCTCCGATAGGCCCTGCGGGGGAGATGGATTCTGCGGCCTTCACATTTAATGAAATAATCAATATTGCAGCAACGGATGAAATTTTTGAAATTCGCACGACGCAGTACATAAGTGACTCCGGACTATTATTATTAGAGGTACACGTACTCTTGATTGCGCAGGTCACCGAACCCCACGGTTATCTTGGTATTCGGGCCTGCGAGAGCATTCTTTACCGATAGGTCCCTTATGCGGCATCCCATTGGACTTGGAGGGAACGACGAATCGGCAGCAGTGCCAGCGGCAGAAAGTCCAGTGCCTGATCAGGCTTGGTCCTGAGCGACTTCAGACGTTCATAGGCAACGCGCAAGCCTATCGTTCCCTGGAGGCGCCCAAGAGGTGCACCCAGGCATGTGTGGCGTCCTTTGGTGAAGGCGTAGTGGCTCTGCTCATCTAACACTTCGCGATGGATATTGAAAGCCATCGGGTCGACTACGCCGGCCGGATCGGTGTTTGCGCTCACCAACGCAAGCCACACGAAATCTCCTTGTTTGATTTTCACCCCAGCCACTTCGGTGTCCCTAGTCGCAACACGCGAAGAGAACGGAGCGGATGGCCTGCGTCGAACCGTTTCTTCGAAGACCTTCGGCCACAGGGAGGCATCAGCAAGTGCATCGGCCAGCTGATCCGGGTGCTGAGATAAAAACGTGATCCCGTTTGCCATCGCCTGAGCAGTGGTATCTGTTCCCGCCGCAGCAAATTCCGTCAGGTGCATTGCGATGCGCTCTTTGGAAAGCGCATACGACCCATCAGACTCGCGCGCGCTCGCCATAATGGAAATGATGTCGCTCTCTTTACTTTCCCGTCGCTCGTCGACGAGTTTGCGCAGATGAAGTTGTGCTGCTGCGTAGCGCTGCCAGACGGTTGAACGCTCCGGTTCAGGTATCGGTTCGCGACCACTGGCGAGAACCCGGAAATGATCGTCTCGCAGTTGGCGGATGAAACCTTCATCTTCTGGAGGGAGTGCCAAGAGCGCCATCAAGGTTTGAGTGGTCAATTCAAGACAATAGCTCTCCATGAACTCTGCAGCGCCAGCCGGCGCCAGCTTGTCGAGAATTTTGTTGGCACGAACCTCAATTTCCGGTGCGAGTTTGGCGATATTGGGCTTGAGAAAACCCTTCTGAGCTACTTTGCGAGCGGCCGTATGCTTGGGCGGGTCCATGCTGATCATGATCTCGCTCATAAGCTCGGAACTCACGATAGAAGAGTACTCAGCCGGGATCTCAATGAACGCGCCGTTGGACTTGCATGACCACAGTTCCCAATCCATCAGAGCTGCGTCAACGTCGGCACGACGGGTAATGATCCAAGCGCCTATGGGCTCATACCAAAACACCGGGGTATTTTCCCTGGCGCCCGGGAACACAGCTGCAGGATCATTCAAATAGAAATTGCTGAAGAGGTCGAACTCTGCCGGGGCGGAGTGATTAAAAGGGCAACGACTCATGGTGGGGCTCCTGCCTTGAGGAAAACTGGAGAGAGGTATTAGATGGCTGCAGCGATAGCCAAGGTTGAAAGGCGCTGAAATCTCAGAAGATTTCCGCTTTCCTCCATGATCCCGGCGGTCAGGCATACGAAGGTGACTTCCCGTGCCGGATCAACCCAGAAAAGCGTGGAGCCAGCACCGTAGTTTCCGAATGTCCGGGGGCTGGTAGTGGGTCCAAAATAGGACGGATAGAGACCGGATCCTGAAAGTGCAAACCCCAAGCCGAAGTTGGCAGGAGGTACTTCCCAACCCCGTGCTTCCGCCAGCGCTTTATAGAGGTCGCTTGGCTGGTCACCCGTCTGATTGGTCGTTGCGACGTCCATCATCGCCGAGCTTATGATCGTGCCCTCAGCGCCTTTGACGGCGGAGCGCAGCATTTCGGCAAACTTGAATACATCTCTGGCGGTTGATACCGCTCCAACCCAAGGCATCTCAGCCTCACTGTTGATAATGTCGTTCATCACCTCGATATCTGCCACCGAGAGCCAACCACCATCGGGAAACCTGGCTCTGATCGGGACATACCGATCGCTCCACGCATCAGGAGCCCCCAGAGCGGTACTGGACATTCCCAGGGAATCGAAGAGATTGTTCTGCAGTAGATCTTTGAACCGATTTGCGCCACTGGCGCGCCGAACCATTTCAGCCATCAGTACGTGGTTCAGCGTCGGGGAATAATTGAGCGTTACCCCGGGTTCACCTGTCACATCCAGCTGACAGATTGCATCAACCACGGCATTCATATCGCCCAGTTGGTCGTAGGGAAGCGGGCAAGGCGTCGGAACCAGGCCAGCACGATGAGTGAGCAGATGCGCCAGGTTGATTCTGTCTTTGCGCCCACTGCGGAATCGATCCCGGCCATAGAACTCGGGAATCAAGTCGACGACCTTGGTGGTCAGTGACAAGATGCCCCGGTCGATGGCCTGAAGCACCATGACATTGGTAAACGCCTTGGTGAGGGAAAACACCCGATAAATATCATCCGGCGTGGCATGTCGACCGTTCTCTTTATCGGCCCAGCCAATGGAGGCTTCATAGCCAATCTGACCATGGCGTGCCAGGATTATATTGGCGCCGTCGTACAACCCCGCCTCGATATCATTCTTGATGGCATCGTCCAGGCGTTGCAAAGCAGCAGGGTCAAAACATTTATTGTTGTTTGGCATGTGACTATTCCTACCCAAGAGTTTGATTACATGTAAATGCCGCCGGATGGGCAGAGCGTTTGCCCCGTGTAATACGCGCCATCGTCACTGGCGAGAAACAGCAACGTTTGGGCGATTTCGGATGGCTGTGCGGCTCTTGGGATAGGTTGCATTGCGATGATTTTCTCCATGATTTCCGGAGGCTGTGAACTCAGCAGCGGGGTATCGACGGCCCCAGGGGCTACCGCATTGACACGAATGTTGTGAGGTGCCAACTCGCCGGCAGCTGAACGGGTCATGCCAAGGACAGCGGCCTTTGAAGCTGGGTAATAAAGAGGCATGGGCACGCCGACCAGAGCGGCCACGCTCGAGATATTGACTACCGACCCGCCGCCGGCTTTTTTCAGGAGGGGCGCGGCTGCTCTCAGGCAATAAAAAGTACCGGCCAGGTTGACAGCCAGGACTTTAGCGAACTCTTCATCTGTCGTATCTTCGAGAAACGCAGGGAGAAATCGCTCACCTCGAGCAGCGGCGTCAAAAGCGCTGATATTGGCTTTCACCAACTTATCGTTCGCTTCCTTGGTCGGCGCATTGATGCCGGCAGCGTTAATCAGAATATCGAGCTTGCCGTACTTTTTATTGACGCTGGAAAACACCGTGTTGACGAGCTGACTATTACTCACGTCCAACTCCACGCACTCAATCCGTGGATCTTGAAACCTGTCGGTCAACTTTGCCAGGGACAGATCTGCGGCAATGACAGTAGCACCCTCTGATACAAAAAGCTCAACCGTTGCGGCACCAATACCCGATGCGGCACCGGTAACAAAAGCGACTTTCCCTTCAAGTTTCATGGAAACCTCTATAGTTATTTTATTCGCGCAGGTGCGCACAGGCCTGAGTTACGCATTCCGATCACGATCGAGCGTAACTTTATTTAACTTTCAACAATCTTGCGTTTCCGGCGACAGCCAACAATAGATACGGGGGACGATCAAATATCCAGCACGAGCTTTTTCCCATGCGCTCGGGAACAACATGTCAGAATCTGATCATTCGCACTTCTCTCGCTAGCCGAAAGATAAAGGTCACGATGATCCGGCGTGCCTTCCAGCACCCGCACAAGACAGGTTCCACATACACCCTGCTCACAGGAGTAAGGGATTTCAATGTCGTTCTCCATCAGCACCTGCAGGATGCTGCGCTCTGCAGGTACATTGAATACCTGTTGGGTACTGGCAATGGTGATTTCAAAAGCTTGATTTGAATCAGTATCAGCGGCCTCGTTGGCAAAATATTCTCTATGCAGTCGGGCCTCTCCCCAGCCTGCAGTACGGGCAGTATCCAGGACGAAGTCCATGAAACCGGTGGGGCCGCAGACGAAGAGATGTTCATCGAGGGCTCGGTTTGCCAGCATCGAGGCCAGGTCAGGTTTAGTATCCGGCTCTGAGTCAAAATACAGGTTGACCCGATCAGAGAAACTGCAATTTTTTAGCTGCTCTGCAAATGCAGCATGTTCCGAGGATCGACTGTAATAGTGTAGTTCGAATTCGGTACCTATCTGAGACAGTCTCTCAGCCATGCTAAGTATCGGCGTGATACCGATGCCTCCAGCGAACAACAGGGTCCTCCTCGCCTCATGGCTTAAAGGAAACAGGTTTCGGGGTTGGCTGATCTTTAGTTCCTGGCCAATTTGTAACTGATGCATTGCGCTAGAGCCACCGCGACCTTCGGGGGCCAGCAAGACGGCAATTTTATAGCTGTGATCAGCTTGCGAACTATTGAACAATGAGTACTGCCGAATCAATCCATTGGGAAGATGGACGTCGATATGAGAGCCTGCGCTAAAAGGTGGCAACGCCTCTCCACTGGCAGACACCAGTTCAAAACTGAAAATATTATGGGCTTCGCACTTACGGTCGGCAATCCTGACACTTATCACGGCCAGATCTCCTGCAATTTCAAAAAGGTGACACCCACCCACAGACAGTAGGCAACGACGCAAATCATGTCACGGAAGTGTTTTACTTAATTAACTGAGTTCTGCGGAAACAAGGCGATCTATCACTCGCCGCGATTGAACACCGCCCGAGTCAATATTAAGTTTAAGCAGTGCGCGCTGCGGATACAGCAACAGATTCTTCTGCTGTTGTTCGAGCATATCCAGATCTTCGGAGAAAATTTTCCCCTGACCTTCACGGATGGTATCCGTCAGCTCATGATCGCCTGGTTTGAAATTGCGAGCCATGCCCCAGAAGTACCAAATAGAGGTCTCGGTTTCCGGAGTGATAAAGTCCACCACAATGGAAGAGGCTTTGTGTTCAGGTAACGCATGAACTCCCCCCTTTCCTTCAAGGGCAACACCCACTTCGATGAGCACGTGACTCGGAGGGGTAAATCGGCAGATCTGCCAACGATCGACCAGGGCGTTTTCATCCAGATCATTACCCCGAAGCGCCATCTTCCAGAATGGCGGCGCGATAATGCCGTGCATGTGCCGCTCCGTCACAACTTCATTGCCATTGACGGACGTACTGCAAGGGACCTCATCAATCTCTTTCTGTCCGATGCTGGAGGCGTGAACATAAGTCTCATGGGTCAAATCCATGAGGTTATCAATCATGAGTTTATAATCACAGGCGATGTGATACAGACCGCCGCCGTAAGCCCACTCTGGATTTTGCGCCCATTCAAGATGATGAATTTCGTCGGCGTTGGCCAATGATTGATCACCTGGCCATACCCAGATGAAACCGTAGCGCTCAACCGCAGCGAACTTTTGAATGCAGGGGAAACCACCGACCCGCTGCCCGGGCATGGAAGCGGTATGTCCATCGCAGCCCATAGCGAGACCGTGATAGCCGCAAACCAGATTACCGTTTTCGACATACCCCAGAGAGAGTGGAGCCCCGCGATGCGGGCAAAAATCTTCCAAGGCGCATACAAGGTCATCAGCGCTACGGAAGAACACCATCTTCTTGCCGCAGATTTGCCTGCCAAGGGGTTTCTCGACCAACTCATCAGGGGTACAGGCGACGTACCACGCGTTCAGTTGAAACATGATTAATCCTCTGATTGGAGTTGTTTTGGGATTGAATTCATGTTGTTTCAGGCAACTCCACTTGTCAATAGACAACTGAGTAGACAGATGTCTATTTTAGGCGAAATTTTCTCCCCGCTGACAAACGGTGTCTCCGAGCCAAGGATGCGATAGAAAATTATCCGCGGATGCGGGAAAGGACGGCCCACCACTGGGCGGCCAGGACGCGACAGAAGGGCTCTACGTCGAGCAGATTGCCGACAACCGAAAAAAACATCACCCTCTCGAACTGAATCATCAACGCCAATACTGCGCGATGATTGTCGTTGAAATGGTCCGCGCTGGATGCTGGATCAAGCTCGCGTGTGAATCGAGTAGCGGCTTCACTGATGCTATCGATCCATCGCTGCGCGACCTTGGGCTCAGTGGCAACAGCCTGCTCCATGGCTTGGTAGTGAAGGCTCTCGCCCTTCCACCTCTCGATGTTCCCCATCAGCCAAACGCAGATATCTCTCTCCGTGCCGCAGCACTCTCTGGCAAAAAGCGTATAGCGCTGGAACAGCTCAGTCTGGTTTCGCTCGATCACATCAACGATGATTTCCGCCTTCGTAGCAAAATGCAGATAGAAGGTCGCTCTGCTGGCTCCTGCGGCAGAAGCGATCTCTGTAGCGGATGTCGCCTGATACCCTTTGACCGAGAATGCCTGAAAGGCCGCTTCTACAATTCGATCCCTGGTCATTCTCGCCTGCGCTTCTCGAATGGGCGAAACCGCCGTGGCATCTTTACGATCTTTCAACTCGGCCTCCTTAGGTCGTTGCACATGCAGACCTCATTTATCGTCTGCTCTAACAATTGATATTGCTGCCAGCGTATCACCTGGCGTCACAGCCCGGAGAACTTGCCTAACCGATGGCCTGCTCCAAGCCATCCGAAATCCCTAGGACTGGCCCTGATGGCATCCTATACAACCCTGCGCTAACTCATGATTCGCCGCACTATCTTTTGATAGGTGATTGCCTGGCTCTGCTGCATGAATCTCCAGTCTGGATAAGAGAAACACTGGACACGGACCGGAGCGCAGATTTTCCAACAGTTAGGCGATGCCCTCAAACTGACCACAGTTTGGCTGGGGTCGCCCCGTCATCTCCATGCTCCGGTCCACCCAGCATTGACGCGTAACACCTCAAAATCCGAGGTGAATACCATTTTTGCGGAGAGATGGATGCAACCATTTGTTTTCAATGCCCTGCCCGGGCGAGTGATTTTTGGATCAGGCACCTTGAGCCAGGTTGGGGACGAGATCCGGGGCCTGGGATGTGCTCGCGCGCTGTTGCTCAGTACGCCTGAGCAACAGACGCAAGCCGAACACTTGGCCGCGCAGTTGGGTGATCTGGCTGTTGGTGTCTATGCGAATGCGACGATGCACACGCCTACTGATGTCACACTCCATGCCCTGCAAATTTTTCGAGAGGCCGAGGCGGATTGCGTAGTAGCGCTGGGTGGCGGCTCCACAATCGGACTTGCAAAAGCCATTGCGCTGCACACTGATGTGCCGCAAATCGTAATTCCGACGACCTACGCCGGATCAGAAGCCACGCCTATTATTGGTCAAACTGAAAACGGTATTAAAACCACTCAGAAGACCCTGAAAGTCCTGCCTGAAGTCATCGTCTATGACGTTGATTTAACCCTCGGACTACCGGCTGAGATGACCGTCACCAGTGGGCTCAATGCAATCGCCCATGCTGTAGAAGCGCTTTACGCGAAAGACGCCAATCCGCTGATTTCAATGCTCGCGGAACAGGGCATTGCAGCGATTGCCCGGGCTCTGCCGCGCATCATCAAGAATCCGCAAGATCGAGAGGCGCGCTCGGATGCTCTGTACGGCGCGTGGGCATGCGGCGTATGTCTTGGTGCGGTGGGCATGTCCATTCACCACAAGTTGTGCCATACGCTGGGCGGCACCTTCAACCTTCCGCATGCCCAAACTCACACGGCAGTGCTGCCCCATGCAACCGCCTACAACTTCGACGCCGCGCCTGCGGCCATGGCTCGAATTGCAGCAGCACTGGGTGTCGATAACGCACCTCGCGGATTGTTCGATTTAGCCAAAAGTCTTGGAGTTCCCACCAGCCTTGCCGAGCTTGGATTGAAGCAATCCGACCTTGCAAAAGCGACCGATATTGCCTGCGCGTCGCCCTATTGGAATCCACGTGCAATTGAGCCGAAAGCAATTGGCGAATTGCTGGCCAACGCCTGGGCAGGTACTCGGCCGTAATCGGTAACTCAATAATTAACTCGCTCGTGAAGAACGAAAAAGGAGACGACATGGAACTCAATCCCCATATTTTGCGCCATCACCACATCACCCTTAACGTGGGTAGTGCTCAGGATGACTACGACTTTCATACAAAAGTGCTGGGTTTGAAGAGCGTCAAGAAAACCGGCCTCTACGACGGTAACGATCCGATCTACCACTTCTACTACGGAAACGATATCGGCGAAGAGAGTACCCTGGTGACGTGCTTTCCGATGCGCCAATCCGGTCGAAAGGGACGCCCGGGAAGTGGACAAATCAAGACCCTAGCGCTTTCTGTTCCGGTGTCATCACTCGTGTTTTGGGCAAAGCATCTGGAAAGCCACGGTTTCAAACCCGAGTATCAGGAGCGTTTCGGCGAGAAACTTCTTCATTTCGCTCACCCCTGTGGAATTTGTTACGAGCTGGTAGGTATTGCAGATGATGATCGCAAGCCCTATTCAAATGGTGTTGTGCCTTCCGGGTTCGGCATCCGAGGAACTCACGGCATCACGGTGTCTGTACGAGACCTTGAGAACTCTTCGGAATTCATGCACTACGGGTGGAATGGCACCAAGACCAATACGGACGGACAGTTCACACGCTTTGAAGTAGGTAACGGTGGGAGCGGTGCGGTCATCGATTACCAACTTGAACCGAACCTGCCTCAAGGTTCATGGGCATACGGAGAAGGTACTGTTCACCACTGCGCGTTCGAGGTGGCGGACCTGGATGTGCAACGTAACGTCAAGCTGCATCTGGAAGGCCTCGGCTACACCGATGTCTCTGACCGCAAAGACCGTGGATACTTTGACTCCGTCTATGTACGCACACCCAGCGGAGCATTGTTCGAAGCGACTGTTTCCAAGCCTGCCGGATTCACCGTTGACGAGCCCTTCGAGTCGCTCGGTAAATCCATCCAGATCCCTCCCCAATTAGGGGCCAGGGCACAAGAGATCATCGCCTACCTCGAACCACTGAAGTATTGATAGAGGTGGGAGATATGAGCGCAAACCCACACTTGGCATTACCCGTCCATTGCTCAGGTCCAGCGCCTGAGAGCGTCGGCTGGGTGGCGATATTTATCCACGGCAGAACGCAGTCATCCAGCGACATGCTGACTATCGCCAGTCGACTGAACCTTTCGGAAATGCCATGTATCGCGCTGGATGCCGCGGATAATTCCTGGTACCCCAACCAGTTCATGGAGCCGCTGGCGAATAACCAACCACGTCTGGACTTCGCTCTGGACCGACTCGATCAGTTGCTGAGCGAGCTCAATGAACGCGGGATTGCAAACGAACACATCGCGATCGTGGGCTTCTCGCAAGGCGCCTGTCTCGCGTGCGAGTACGTCTTCAGGAAACAGCAACGCTTCGCCGCATTGGTGGCGTACACCGGCGGACTGATCGGACCGGAGGAAACCCGCTGGGATACAACCGGTCGCCTTGAAGGAATGCCTGTATTGCTCAGCAATGGAGATCAAGATCCCTGGGTCCCTTTAGACCGCACCAGGCAAACGTTGGCAGTCTTCAATGCCATGGGCGCCAACGCCGAACTGAAGGTTTACCCCGGGCGAAGTCATGAAGTCTGCGACGACGAAATCATGATCAGCATGACATTGCTGAGAAGTGCGATGCGACTTGCAACGAAACAACCCGAATCAGCCCAATCGCCAGATCACATGCCCTGGCCATGACCTCGCTTACTCCGTGTCCGTTGCCGTGTGGCAAACCGGAACAGGAGCACACAGGCGACTCATCCCCTGAATAGTTGCTTCACCACTGGTAAAGAGAGCATCAACTATGAACATAGGTTTTATCGGACTCGGCACCATGGGTGAGCCCATGGCCACGCGCCTTGTCCAAGCCGGATTAGCCTTGACGGTGTTTGACCTGAACAACGACGCGGTAAATCGCCTGACCACACTCGGAGCGCAGCGTGCCGAGTCAGCGGCGGATGTGGCGAGTAAGGCCGAAATCGTATTTGTAAGCCTGCCCACCCCCGAAATCGTCGAGAAAGTCGCATTGGGTGAAAATGGCGTAGTCGAAGGCAAAAAAGTACGTGTCTATATCGACTTGTCGACCACTGGCCCACGGGTCGCCAAGGTGGTAGCCAATCAACTTGCAGCGCACAAAATCATCGCCCTTGATTGCCCTGTCAGTGGCGGTGCTGCGGGTGCGGCAAAGGGCACGCTGGCTCTAATGGTCTCCGGCCCCGGCGCGGCATTTGATGAAATCGCCCAGACGCTCCATCTGCTCGGTAAAGCGATTTACTGCGGAGAAGGTGCAGGTTTGGGGCAGACGATGAAACTCGTCAACAACCTGGTTTCGGTCACTGCGCTGGCGGTTTCTTCCGAAGCACTGGTGATGGGCGTCAAAGCCGGGTTAGCCCCTCAAGTAATGCTGGATGTCTTCAATGCTGGCAGTGGTCGTAATAGCGCCACTGTCGACAAGCTTCCTCGAGCGGTGCTGCCGCGCACCTTCGACTTCGGTTTCACGACTGCTCTGTCTTTGAAAGACACACGTTTGTGCCTGGATGAAGCTGAGGCGATGGGTATTCCAATGCCGGTCGGCAGTGCCGTTCGCCAAATGCTCAATATGACTCGTGCTGCCTACGGTGACAGTTCCGACTTTACCCGAATGGTCTGCGTGCTCGAGCAATGGGCCGGGATCGAAGTGCCTAAGGTTTCTGCAGTCTGACTATACGGAGAGATGACGATGAGTAACGAAACGTTCGAGAAAGGCTTTGCCAATCGCAAGGCGGTACTGGGTGCTGCACACGTTGAAAAGTCGTGGGCCAGCGCTGACGAATTCAACAAGCCGATGCAGGAACTGGTGACCAGGTATTGCTGGGGCGAAGTATGGGGCGACGACACGCTGTCGTTCAAGACTCGAAGCATCGTAAACCTTGCAGCGTTGACTGCGATGAGCCAACACCACGAGCTGTCCGTACACGTCAAAGGTGCTTTGACCAATGGCGTGACCAAAGAAGAAATTCGTGCAGTGCTGATGCAGGCTGCCATCTATTGTGGCGTGCCACTGGCTTTGGCCGCCTTTCGTGTAGCCAGCGAAGCGATCGCCGCGTGGGAAGCACAAAACTCCTGACAGCTGATACTCCCGTCGCAGCCATGCGTTGCCTGGCGGGACTTCTACTCCTCAACATTGCAGCACTCAGCGAGCACTTCCACTGCGTGCTCGCGACTATAACCATAACCATTATCCGGCTGAAGCAGGCGTCCGCGAAACGCAGAACACTATCGCCAAAACGCGGAGCAAACCATCTGCTCTGCAGCCGAGGTCAACATGATGCGCCCACTGCCTGAGTACGAAATATTTGCCGTGCGCTATGCACATCTCGAGCGCTCGCGCCGCGACAACTTTATAGCTCCAGATCCACACGATGGTCCGATGCCCATGGACTATTTCGTCTGGGTAATTCGCGGCTCGTCCAATCACTACCTGGTGGACACCGGCTTTAATCAGGCTGCGGCTGATGCTCGCGGGCGAACGCTGCTGCGCTGCCCAATTCAGGCATTACAGCTACTGGGTTTAACTCCCGAAGACATACGCGAAGTCATCCTTACCCACATGCATTACGATCATGCCGGCAACGTGGATTTGCTACCGAACGCCCGGTTCCATCTCCAGGAATCGGAGCTGCACTACGCGACAGGCCGTTACATGCGCTACTCCCCCCTACGTCACCCTTTCAATGTGAATGATGTGATCGATATCGTACGGGGCGTCTACCAGCAACGTGTCGTCTTTCATCAGGGCAGCACAATACTGACTCCGGGCGTTGAGCTGATCCACATTGGCGGCCATACCCAGGGACTGCAGGCCGTGCGGGTCCATACGTCGCGCGGCTGGGTGGTCCTGGCCTCGGACGCGAGTCACTACTACGACAATATGATCGAAGAATCGCCATTCCCTGTGGTCTTCCACGTAGGCGACATGCTCGATGGATATCAAAAAATACTCTCCCTGGCAGACTCGCCGGATCACGTGATCCCAGGGCACGACCCAATGGTGCGCAGGTACTTCCCCTTTGAGGGCGACCCGATCAACGACATTGTTGCTTTACACAAAGCCCCCCAAATCGAGCGCCGCTGAAGGTCGCAGGACAACATCTGCGTGTTAGTATCGAGGCGCTGCCCTGCCCCATGGCCTCCGTATACAAACCATTTCTACAAGAGGTCGAACACATCGACCCGTACTTTTTGGAGGCTCGTTGCGTATGCGCAGTGATAACCATAAGTTCTTTCGGGAACCCCAGGATTTTTTAAACATCGCTCTGCTCAGTTCGAAGTTGCATCCTCCCAGCTTCGCTCAGCTCATCCCGCGGCCACGCCTCCAGAACCGCCTGATGGAGGCGATCGACACCCCGCTTATCCTGCTGCAATCCCCACCAGGTTATGGCAAGACTTGCGTACTTGCGCAGTACTGCGAGAGTTTACGCACGCAGGGTAAACGCGTTGCCTGGTTAGCCATCGACAGCTCCGAGCGCGAACTCTCGGTTTTCACCGCGTATCTCAAGGCGATGATTGAGCTGGCAGGCCAACCCCGAGCACGATCAGGGCAGTTGACCCGAGTTGGCGACACGGGGTTGATGGATGCTCTCAATGCTCTGCTCGCCTTACTGGATGAACACCTGGCGACGCCTCTCTATCTGATTTTTGATGACGTTCATCAACTCGCGGGCAGCGACTCCGTCCGGGTCCTTTCCATGCTAATTGAGCGAGCGCCCGCCAACCTCCATTTTGCTCTCAGTTTCCGCGGTGAACCCTGCCTGTCGGTAGCGCGACTTCGAATGCACGGCAAGGTATTCGACCTCGGCGTACGCGATCTCTATCTGACAGACATGGAAACCAGCGCACTACTGGAATTGCATGGCGTTCAAGGAATCGATCAACGCCAGCTTCATACGCTGGGCAGGCGCCTCGAAGGTTGGACCGGCGGCCTGGTTTTGAGCGCCATCCAACTCCGTCGCGATCCGGAGTTGATCCACAACCTCACCCACTTCTCCGGCGACAGACGACAGTTCGCCGAGTTTTTTCTTCAGGACGTATTCAATCGACAGTCTGCAGTCATTCGAACGTTTCTCTTGCGCACCTCTGTGGTGGAGCGATTGTGCGCCCCGCTATGCCATCTACTGACAGGAATTGAGCACAGTCAAGAATTGCTGCGCGAATGCGAAGGTCTTGGCTTGTTCCTGACCCCCATAGACGACCAGCAATCCTGGTATCGCTATCACCCACTGTTCGCTGAGTTCCTGAGGAGGGAATTACGCGAACAGGACGGCGGACTGCTCCTGTCCCTGCACGCCCGCGCCAGCGACTGGTTTTCCGAGCAAGGCGATCACCTGGAGGCCTTCAATCAAGCCTTCGCTGCAAGAGAAATGCACCGTGCAGCAGAAATCATGGACACCCATTGTCAGGACATTTTCGCGACCCAGGAGTATGCCTGGCAAATGGTGGATAAACTGCCGAGAGAGATCATCGGGCGCTTCCCCTACATCCTTCTCGCGCAGGTTTGGCAGCTTGAAATGCTCTGGCAATTTGAGACCTGCGCAGAACTGATGGAGAAGGCTCGTCAGCGCATCAATCAGTTGGAACGCGATAAATTGCTACCGGAAGAGAAGCTGCGTTCGCTCAATTACTTACTTCAACACCGTGAGTTGATGCGGGCACTGATGAGTGACGACCTGTCCACTGTGCAAGTGCGTGCCCAGGCCCTGCTTGAGTCTTACGACGACGCCCATCCCGTAGTACGGGCCAGCCTTTACACAGCGCTGATCAGTGCTCAGCGCGAACATTACAAACTGGGCGATGTGGAGCGTTTAAATGCTTTGGCTACGGAGCACCTGAAGCGCTTGCCCAACGACCTGGGCCAAGTATTTCACAACGCGGTTGTCGGCCCCTCACGACTGATGGTTGGCCGAACACACGCAGCGATCCAGGCACTCAATGACGCTCTCAGAACCGCAGAACACCTTGCCGGCAAGAGCTCACCCCTGGCGGCGATGGTCGCTGTGCTGCTGGCCAAAGTTCACTACGAGCGCGATGAATTGGAACAGTCAGCAAGTTTGCTGGACCACTACCTTCCTCAAGCAACATTTATCGGCTACGTCGATCAGGCAATTGCCGGTTGGTTGACCCGCGCTCGTCTTTTGATGATTGAAGGCAATCAAGCCGCTGCATTCTCCACGCTGGATGAGGCGGATGTGTTTGCGACTGAGCATAACTTCGAACGCCTGCGACTGTTCACCCTGGCCGAGCGCCTGAAGTGGTTACTGCGCAGGGGCGATACCGACGAAGTCATCCGCCTGGGTCGGCGCAATGGACTACGATGCCCAATCAATGACGTCTCGCCCAGTACACGAGCCAATACTCGTGATGAGGCACGCGCCATAGCGTGGATCAGAATTGCGCAGGCCGAAGATCGCTTACCAGAGGCATTGAACCTGGCAAAGCTTTGGCACCGGTATCTTGAAAACGTCGACGCGATACGAAACATGATTCGCTGGGGTTTGCTGATCACCCACCTTTCGGTGCTGTCCGGAGACCATAGGGCAGCTCAGCGCATGTTACGCAGAACGATATTGCAAGCAGCCCCTTGCGGTTTCATCCGTGTATTCCTTGATGAAGGACCGTGGCTGGAAAGCCTGCTTCGAGAACAACTGAAAAATGCGGTCCTGAGTAAGGAACCTGCCGATGCCTTTGCGACTGACTTGCTGAGTCGCATGCAAGGATCCGAGGGCGTCACCCTCAAGCCAAGCCTCGACACGAGCGAACCCTCGCCCATCCTTGGAGCGCTGAATAGCCGCGAGATCGATATTCTGGAAATGGTCGCCATGGGCCTGCTCAATCGGGAGATCGGCGGCAAATTAGGGATGACCGAAGGCTCGGTGAAATGGTACCTCCAACAGATATACGACAAGATCGGCGTCCGTCGTCGCACGCAGGCCGCTGATCGGGCGCGCCAACTCGGCATATTGCGCTGATAACGGTGAAGAGTAACGATCGGTAATCAAGCATCCTGCCCGCCCTGGACGGATATTGAGCTGTCCCCTCCACCTGCTGCGCAGGGGACAGCCCAGATAGGCCAGGCGACGTCAGTGTGTCTCTTGCGAGAAGACAATCCCACCATGAGCGCCGAGCTTTGGGGTAGTCCCGGCTTCATCGGCTTTCAGATAGACCTCGTTCCAATCGGCGCGATAATCACGACCAGCAAGGTTGAAGACCGAGGTCAACGCTTGGCGTCGCAGGTCGCGATCGTTCACCAGCGTGAAAAAGTTGTCCTCATCCTCCTGACGTTTGACTGGATTCTTTTCCTGCGTGCGGCGTTTCATCTCAATCGCTGTAGGGTTGGCGATCTCGAGGAAACAGCGGCGACGCTCATAGGCGTACCAATCCAGCGCGTCATCGGCATACTTTTCATTGATGACCCCACCCAGGCACTTGCTCAACATGTCGGCGTCTTGAATGCCACTGGTGAACCCCAGGCCACCTATAGGGTTAGTCGCATGGGCAGCATCACCTGCAAGCAACACACGACCTTGGCGATAGGTACTGGCGGAGCGCTGGTGGACTCGGTACGAATTAGCCATGAGTAGTTCGTACGGTTGCTCCGGGTCCGGGAAAAATTGTTGGATACGCTCGGGGATTCGAGCAAGACGTTCCTCCTCGGACAATTCGCCAGCTTCGCCATATGCAATTCGCCATTGATGGTTATTGTCGATCTTGGCAATCACCGCCCAGTTATCACCGTTCGCAAGCATTGTGGAGGGTGCGTAGCCGTGCTTGTCAAAGTCATAGATGACATTGGTTGCCATGAAGACTTCGTCCCAGGTGAACCCCTCAAATGCGATATCCAATTCTTTCCGGACACTCGAGCGGGCACCATCGGCGCCAATTAACCAGTCTGCTTCAAGCGTGCGCGGCCCTTCGGCAGTCAGCACGGAAACCATAACCTGCTCGTCACTTTCCAGCACAGTATCGAAAACGGTATCCCATAGAAGCGCAGTGCCAGGCAGTTTCAGGAATGCTTCCAACACAATCTCGGCCAGCAGATCCTGCCCAAAATGCAGGTTATAGGCATAAGGAGTGAGGTCTTCAACATCGCGAAAATTGAGGCGACCAACAGTGCCCGACATCATAAAACGCAGGTTGTATTCATAACCCCACGCCGCGACTTTCTGGGCGGATTCAAGCAAACCAAGCTCATCCAGCACCTTCAACGTAGATGACAGATACACCATCGCCCGGGGCCAACGCAGGATATCTCGCTCTCGGTCGATAACTGTGACTTGCGCGCCCTGACGGGCCAGCCCCAGCGCCGTGATTAAACCTGTCGGTCCTGCGCCGACGATAATGACTCGTTTATCTGTGGCCATCTAAAACTCCGGTTCGTTGTTCCTTGTGGACAGCGCAGAGCAGTCTGCGAGCAAGACCGCAAATCCGAGACTGTTCGCGCGACGCAGTCTGCATTTACTCCCGAACGGCTTAGGGGATGACCTACCCAAAGATAGCGTTGGCTCACCAGGACCTTGCGAGATTCGCGACAGGTGCACGTCGCTATCCTTCGATAGGTGCAGCTCACGCGGTCTTCATCAAAATCAGTGCTTGCGGACTACTGCATGGATCTGCCCAGTTGCAGCAATGCAGCGGGCGATAACAACAATCAGAAGCGCAGGACCTCATGACCCATTCCGATTTTTTTTGTTGCCGACTCAATTCAAATGGCGGCGACGGACCTCAGGTACTTCTGCCTGAGCGAATCCGCGCTGTAATCATCGCTAAATGGCAATCCGAATGAACCGCCGTGACTTTTTGAAAGTTGGGCTCACCTGCGGTGTGGTTGCCGGTTTCAACTCCAACGTGATTGCCGAAAGCCTCGACGCTGCTGCGCTGCGCCAACCCGACTTAGTCATCGCTGATAACCGGTTCGAGGCGAGCCAACGCTTTGGTAGTGAGGCAGCACGCAATGGTCTGCCCCACCACATGATCGACGGAGATATCACCGACCTGTGGTTTGAAACACTGGACCCACAGTGGCGCCGGCATCCGACAATCATTGCAGGCATGACAGCCCCGCAACCGCTCTTTTGCCTTGAGCGCCTTGCTCAGGACCGCGGCATGAGAGTTGTCCTGCGCATCACTCATGAAGCTTTGCCGAACAATCAGCTAAGCCATCAGATTGAAACGACAGAGCATTTGCTTCAGCCATTGAGCCAGCTTCTGGAGGGCCCGGATTGGAGCGAGCGCATGGCCAGGCTGGCCGGTGTCTGCTCGTGGCGTGGTACTCCGGGTTCGTGCAGCTCGCATCGCATCATTTCAGGGACTGCTGACGCCAGCCTGCTTGTCAGTCCACTCGTCAGCTGGGTTATCGCTCCGCTGATCAGCTGACACATCACAGTTCGATTTACGAGGTATAGATATGCAAACCCCGCCCGGCGTCAGCGCCGAAGACTTCGCCCAGGCACTCGGTAAATTCAGCCAAGTGGTAGGAGACGAATGGGTCTTTACCAGCCAGGAAGACTTACATCTGTATCGCGACTCTTACTCGCCATACTGGGGAGAGCCCGAAGAAATTCTCGCATCGGCGGCAGTGGCTCCATCAAGTACTGAAGAAGTTCAGCAACTGATGCGCATCGCCAACCAGTTCAAGATCCCGATGTATCCGATCTCCACAGGGAAAAACCTGGGCTATGGAGGGTCAGCACCCACCTGCTCAGGTTCGGTGGTACTGGATCTGAAGCGAATGAACCGCATCCTGGAGGTTAACGAGAAGCAGGCCTACTGCGTCGTAGAGCCAGGGGTCAGCTACTTCGACCTTTACCGTTATCTGCAGGAAAAAAACATCAAGTTGTGGATGGATGTTCCTGACCCAGGCTGGGGGAGCATGTTGGGGAACGCTGTAGATCGCGGAGCAGGTTATACGGCTGCACAGTTTCGCAACCATTTCGATGCTCATTGTGGAATGGAAGTGGTGCTGGCCAATGGTGAGGTAATGAGAACTGGTATGGGAGCGATGCCAGGCGCAGAGACCTGGCAGCTCTACAAGACTGGCTTTGGTCCTTGGGTTGACGGTATTTTCAGCCAGTCAAACTTTGGCATTGTGACCAAGATGGGATTTTGGTTGATGCCTGAACCAGAGGCATTTCTAAAAGGCACAGTGCACCTGTCCAGCTATCGGGACCTCATACCGTTGGTGGACATCATGACCGAGATGGAGAATCAAAAGATCTTTACCGGCTTTCCGGACATCAACAGCCCTCTGCTGGGATCGCCGAGTTTGGCCGGCCTGCACGACTTCCTGCTCCACGGGCCGGTGGCACGAGATGCCGAGTACAAAGCACTGGCGGACCGCGGCGCGAAACCGCAAGAGTATGAAGGCTACGGCAAGCAACATGGCATCCCTTTTTGGAATGGCGCCTTCACTTTCTACGGTCCCGAAAAAATCATTCGCGCTCAATGGGAATATGTCCAGGAACGCTTTCGCAAAGCAATTCCTGACGCCAAATTTGAGGAAAGTGAGTATTACGATCTGCCCCTGTCGCCAGAGCAGCAAAAGCAGGTGCAGTATCCCGCTCAGTTTGGCATTCCCAACATGCGCGCCTTTTCGATCGGTGCACGCTCTCACTGGAATCCCGCGCCACCTTCCGACGGTCATGCGTGGTTTTCTCCGATAATTCCCCGAGACGGTGAAGCCATTCTTAAAATCAATGAAGTGCTCGGAACAGCCGCTCGGAAACTCGGCGTGCCATTTGCTTTCGCCCTCAACGTCCCCGTCCCCTGCTGGGAACGGTGCTTTGTTTTCATCATCCCGTTCTGGATCTCAAAAGATCCTGCAAAGAACAAACAGACGCGGGCAGCGTTTCGCGCATTGATCAAAATTGCCGCGGAAAATGGCTGGGGTGAATACCGAACCGCCACCGCCTTCCAGGGCGATGTCATGGATACCTACTCCTTCAACAACAATATTCTATTGCGCTTCCATGAAACGCTGAAGGATGCCGTTGACCCTAATGGCATCATCTCTCCGGGGCGCTATGGAATTTGGCCGAAGAATCTACGGCAGGAGAAAAAACCATGAAGCCGTCACTCCTGGCCCTCCTCGCAAGTGCGCCCCTAAGCTGGGCCATAACCGCAGACGCCGCAGAAAACCAAGGCAAGTTGGTGTATGAGAAGTGGTGTGCTCCTTGCCACTCTCGAGGGGAGGTCTATCCCGGCACTACGGCCTTGGATGCGCGATATAAAGGAGCCGTTCCAGCAAGCCTCGAGGACCGCTCGGAACTTTCGCCAGAACTGGTCAAGTACTTCGTTCGCAATGGCATTTCGGTGATGCCATTTTTCCGCAAAACAGAAATCAACGATATTGAGTTGGACTCCCTGGCGCGCTACCTCGCCGAGCCTGCAAACAAAAAGCAGACTGGCAATTAACGGTAATTGAGCCCATAGCCGTTCGACAAATCTTCCACTTCAGGACTTTAGGAGCGCGGTAGCGTCAGCAGATCCATGGCTGACCAGCTACCAAGCTCCTCTTTTTGTTGCGCCACCAATCATCCTTTGCGCACTGGCATTACGCGCCTGGGCCAACGCCAGCTTTCAATTCACACGAAAGCTGCCAACCCATTGTTGTAGTTCGCCACTCAGTTGCGTGAGGGTGACACTGCATTGGGCGCTGCCTTTCACATTCGATGCGGTGCTGTCCGCCAAATCCCGTACCCGTGTCACACTGCGCCCGACATCTTCTGCCACTGCGTGCTGTTGTACGGCAGCAGCAGCGATTTGCTGATTCATCTGCTCAATCAGCGAGACGGCGATACTGATTTCTCCAAGCGCCATGCGTGCCTTGCCTGCGAGTTCTACGGTTTGGCGGGTGAGCGTGAGGCTTTCTCGACTTTGCGCAACGGCTTCGCCAGCAATGCTCTGCAAGCTATGTGTAAGCAGGTCGATTTCTGCAGTGGACTCCTGAGTCCGCCTGGCCAAGGCTCGCACTTCCGTCGCCACGACGGCAAAGCCGCGTCCCTGATCACCGGCTCGCGCAGCTTCGATTGCCGCATTGAGGGCAAGCAGGTTGGTCTGTTCTGCCACTGATCGAATGACGTCAAGCACGCCACTGATTCGATTGCTTTCCGTCTCCAGGCGAACCACCGACTCGGTAGAGCGCTCAACGCCGAGCACCAGTCGATCAATCTGCCGTACCGTCTCACCGACAACGTCCACTCCGGCTGTTGCCTGACGTTCCGCCAACTCTGCGGCCCCTCGGGTCTGCTGCGTATTATCAGCCACTTCCTGAACGCTCGCGACCATCTGCGTCATCGCCGACGCAGCCTGCTCAGACTCTTGCACCTGAACCTGGGCAGTATTTTGACTGGCAATGCCATATTCAGAAAACGCCTGCGCAACCTGCCCAAGTTGATGGATGCCATCGCCGATTCCAGTCACCAACCCCCGCAATCCGTCACACATTCGCTGCATGGAAGCATACAACTGACCTATTTCGTCACGCCGATGACTGTCCATCCGAACCGCCAGATTTCCTTTTGCAACGTCTTGCAGTACCCCTACCGCCTTTCGTAAAGGACCCACTATTTGGGCCTGAAGCACGAAGGTAGAGCCTGCCGCGACGAAAAGGAGCAGAAGCACGCTGGCGCCGAGCGACTGGAATATGCGTGTTTTCAACGCAAGCATTTCATGGCTTTGTGCGGAGTAGACCTCTTTTCCTAACTCGAGAAGCCGCCGAGCATCTTTGTCCAAGCCGGTGTTAAGCGCCTCGATTTCCTGACGCCCAGTAAATAAGCCGACGGAATCGGTCAGGCGGACCAAATCATCCAGGTTTTGAGCATAGTGTCCCGCTGCCGACGCCATTTCACCCAGAACATTCGCAGAGGAATGTCCCGGTTGACTGACCCGCAGGCGATCAAGTTCTTGCTTGAGTTCACCGATCAACTTTTGCGCTTGCCTTGCAGCCTCTGCTGAGCGAGTGAGGGCAAAGTCCCTTTGAGCGATCTGTACTTCTAATTGCCGGGCATTGATATCAGAAATGAGGGTGATGAAGGTTCCCTGCTGGAATATCGCAGACATGCTGTAAAACCCTAACCCGGCAACACCTAAGGCGATGATCAGCAGAAAACCAAAAGCGAGTAACAACTTCCTTCCAATTGACAGATCGACCAAGTTTCGCATTGTTATTTTCTCGGTAGTGGAATACTGCGGAGGTCCTGTGCAGCACGAATGGTTATCTGCTGCAGATCCAGGCTGATCCGTTTGTTTAGGTGAATGAGCCCATTGTCATTGCTCATTCCTAGAATCCCATCAAGCATTTTTCGACAACGCCTGCCGGAAGATAGGTGAGGTGAAGAAAGTCTGATCTCGATACTGAACTGGATGCCTATGGCGTCGACTCGGCGTGGACGAAATATGAAGCGAAGGTGCGTTTTTCCATAACGCTACGCCTCCATACTTCGTACTTATACAGCGGACCTATCATCAGGAGTGCATTTTATGAGCAGCTTTCCATTCGGCGACCGCAGGGTTGATCACCGCACTTACATCCGAAAAGAATTCAACATTGATAACACTGGAACTGTCGTATATCAAAACGGAACGGGTGAGTCGTTGGTGTATTTCCATGGAGCCGGAACCTGGCATGGAATAGGGTTTTCCGATCAGTGGGACAAGTACTTTACGACGTATCTGCCCTACCATCCGGGTTTCGGCGCGTCGGCAATCAACCCTCGAATTGATTCAATTCAAGGTTATGTCGATCACTACGCCAAGCTATTTGACGTGTTGGACCTGGATCGCGTTCACCTGGTCGGAACCTCGCTTGGGGGATACCTCGCTGCCGAGTTTGCGGCGCAGCATGGCTCGCGCGTAAATCGTTTAGTGCTCGCGTGTCCCGCCGGCCTTGATGTGAAAGAGCATCCGCCCACTGACCTGAGTAAAGTTCCGCCAGAGCAGATCCCCAACTACCTGGTACACAATGTCAGCAGCCTGGCGCCCTACCTCCCTGAAGGGCCAGATGAAGAATTCAATGCCATGCGCAAGAAGGAAGGAGATTCAGCCTGCCGGTTATTACTCAACGGGAAAATGATAAATACCGCGATGCCTTCGACCCTGCAGAAAATTCAAACGCCTACCCTGGTTGTCTGGGGTAAAGAAGACAGAATTCTTCCGGTCGGCCAAGCCGGACACTGGCAACAAGCCCTTCCCCACTGCGAAGTGAACATAGTGGGAAATGCAGGGCACCTGGTACTGGACGAATCCGAAACCGCTCGCCATGCCGTTCGTGAATTCCTGCTGCGCGATTAATCAATAAGCGCGCAACACCATCGCAATGTCCGGCTTCCAGCGTTTCGACAAAACCTCGGGCCATCCACCGCCGAGAGCCGTAAACAAGTGCGGCATCATCCACCCGCAGTATTCAAAAAGAACGCCGCACTCAGTGCGGCGTTGATTGAACGATGCTTGCTTAGACGCCTCTCACTTCCAGCGACGCACGACTACATTTCCGACTCTGAGGCTCTTGTAGCTCGTCGAACTCGCAAGACTCAACGGCGGCATGTTGACTCTCGCGAGCCTGAAGCTGTGGTTTCAGCAGGAAACTGGCCAACGCGGGCAGCAAGATCAGCGCACCGAACATGTTTACAAGGAACATGAAGGCCAACAGCATACCCATATCGGCTTGAAACTTGATGGGTGAGAACACCCAAGTCGCAACGCCCGCCGCCAATGTCGCGCCAGTGAGCATCACCACTCGCCCCACGAACAGCAGTGAACGGTAGTACGCTTCACCGAGTGATGCCCCCATACGCATCCAGGCTAACGTCACACTTAAGATATACAGCGCATAGTCGATCCCGATTCCTACTCCCAAAGCCGTTACGGGTAGCGTAGCGACCTTCAGCCCAACGCCCACCCAAACCATCAGCGCTTCGGCAAGAATACTTGTCAATACGAGCGGTACCACTGCGACCACCACCGCTTGCCAGGAGCGAAATGCAACCAGTGCAAGCACAATGACGACGAGATAGACCCCGACCAGCATCAAGTAGTTGTGGTGCTTGACCACTTGATTGGTCGCCGCCTCAATGCCTGCGTTCCCCGCAGCGAGCAAGAACTTCACGTTTGCGGTGTCGTTCTCCTTGGCAAAAGCCTCAACAACTTCCACCGTTTGCTGGAGTGTCTGCGCCTTGTGGTCTTTCAGGTAGGCATACACGGTGAGCAGATCACAATTAGTGTTAAGCAGCCCCCGAGGCGTTTGACCGATCAGCGAGTTCAAGGCCGCTTGATTGGGCAGAATTTCTGCCCACTTGAAACTGCCTTCGCTGTAAGCAGAAGTCATTTGCCTGGCCAAGTTTGCGAATGAGTTGGTGGCCTCGACGCCGGGTAATTGCCCCAGGAGGATTTGCAGATCGCGGACCTTCACCAGCGTTTCGTAGTTAACACATTGATCAGGAGGGGTCTTGACCATAATTGCCATGACATCACTGCTGGTCGCGTAATGGCTGGTCAAATAGGCGTTATCCAGATTGTATCGAGAATCGGCACGTAATTCCGGTGCCCCGGCATCCAGATCACCCACCTGCAACCGCGACGCAACCACTAAACCGGCTACCGCCAATATCACTGCGCAGGCAATCGCGCCAATAGCCCAGCGCCGCTGGGTGAAAAGTGTCAGCACTCGCCACAGGGAAAGCCTTCCATGAGCCGCGTCCAGGGAATTTTGCTCTTGGACAAGAGCCCGTTTGGCCGCCCGGTCGTTGACCCCTGTATAGGTTAACAGGACGGGCAGCAGGATTAGATTGGTGAAGATCAGAATGGCCACGCCGATACTCGCAGCGATGGCTAACTCGCGAATCGCCTGAATATTGACCATGAACAGCACTGCAAAGCCGACCGCATCACAAACCAACGCTGTGAAGCCGGCCATGAACAAACGCCGGAAGGTATTGCGTGCCGCATGAAGACGATGCATGCCGCGGCCGATATCCTGCATCACACCATTCATTTTTTGCGCGCCGTGACTCATGCCAATGGCAAAGATGAGGAACGGAACCAGAATCGAATAGGGGTCCAGGCGAAAGCCAATCAACGGTAAGATCCCCAACTGCCAAACCACAGCGATAAGGGAACAGGTCACAACCAACAAAGTACTTCGCACGCAATGGGTGAACCAAAAAACCATCGCAGCCGCAATGGCGACGGCAATTGCAAAGAATATTAATATCTGGCTCAAGCCATCAATCAGATCGCCGACGACTTTTGCAAAGCCGACGATATGAATACTGACACCCTGACCTTCGTACTTCCTCCTGATGTTTTCCAGCTGCTTGGATAGCTCACCGTAGTGAAGCGCCTTCTGCGCTTGAGCGTCATAATCCAACAAGGGAACAACGATAGCGCTCGACCGAAAGTCGGCAGCCACCAATTTTCCGACTTCTCCCGAACGAAGAATGTTAAGCCTCAACTGTTCCAGGCTGGAAGGACTGCCATCGAACGTATCCGGCATGACCGGGCCGCCATCGATCCCCACTTCGGTCACCATCAACCAACGGGTGCTGCGAGTCCACAAGGACTGCAAAAAGGGTCGCTCTACGCCGGGAATGGTGACGATTTCATCGTTTATTTTTCGCAAGGTCTCTAAATAGTCGGCGTTCAGAATGCTATCGCCCTGGGTAGCAACCACCACTCTGAGGGTATTTCCCAGGCCTTGCAGATCGGCCTCATTAGCGAAATAGTTTTGAATATATGGGTGATCATTAGGAATCACTGCCTTGAAGCTTGCATTCAGGTCAATATGACGAGCACTCCACCCTAGGCAAACCGTTACTAGCGCGCAGAACATCACGACAAACAGGCGATTGTTAAATAAAACCCGCTCAAGAAGCGTACCGGCAGCAGGATCAAAATCTTCGACCTTTGTCGCCGAGGTTGTCTCAATTTTCATGGTTGGAATCTCACGGCGCAGGGACGGTTTGTGGCCCAAGAGGCCCCACCGCAATCAAACTTTTGGCGGAAACAGGAAGAACGTAAGCAGTGGGCAAGCCCCGAACCGGCAGCAAATTGAAAGTGCTTCCTCGGTCCTGGCTGGAGATCATTTGACCATTTTCCGCCACTAACAGAATGGAGCCATCTTGAAGTACCGCCCCCGCTTGAATGGAAGCCTCAATACCAGTGCTGACTCTATTCCAAGTCTTTCCGTCGTCCAGGCTGCGTAACACTTTCCCGCGCAATCCATAAGCCACAAAGACGTGATTGTCAGGAGATAGAACGCCAAACAGTGTTCCTTCGGAAGGGGTCTCACGGTGAAACTCTTCGGCCGTGATCTGACGCTGAACAATGCCTTGTTCACCCACCAGCAACAGGCCCTGGTCCGTCTTAGCTATACCGTAGTAATGCAGGCCCATCGGGTTATCGAGTTGTCTGTCCAGAGAGACCCAGTGTTTACCACCATCCAGGGTGCTCAGCGCATAGCCGAAGGCCCCTACGATGGTGACTTTTTGCCTGTCCTCAACATGGAGGGCGAGAAAAGGTTTGTCCGGGCCATCGTTAATCAACCGCTCAGCTTGATCGACGCTAATACCCTTGGCGATCCCTGGGGCACCCGTCGCTGATCGGGAGGCGGCGTCATGGATAAGTTGAGCGACTTGAACACCATCCAGTTGGCGACTCCAGGTTTCGCCAGCGTCCTCAGTGCGAAGTACCACACCTGAATGACCGATTGCCCAGCCAACGTTTGCATCCGCGAACTCGACAGCCGTAAGCAGTACACTGGTGGGCACCTTGGCTTGGCGCCAACTCTGACCTTGGTCATCTGAGAGGACGATACGGCCCGACTCGCCGACAGCTACCAGGCGCTCGCCTGCTTTGGTCACGCCCAGAAGAAACGTTGAAGCTGGCTGGAGTACTTCACGGGCAGGACGGTCCAACACAGCGGGTCGGCTTTGCTCGGCACTTGCGCCATATGCAGCGACAACCAGATACAGTGCGCTCAACCAATGAGCTGCGCGCGCGATCGTATAAACCATCTTATGACCCCCTTGAGCAATAGCTCCGCTCAGTAATGTCCGAGCGACCGTGGGTCGCCCGGACCATGGTTTTAACGCAGGGCGTCTTGTACCAATGCTTCAGCGGAATAAAAGGAACGAGGCTTCGGGGTGACCGGAAGGTACTTGGTGTCCAACTCGCCCAAGGTATAAGCCTGTTGTTGAAAGTCTATTGACATAAAAGGTCGCATCACCACACCGGGCAGATCATAGTTAACAACCGGGTAGTTGATCGCACCGCGATAGAGCTTGTTTTGAGAGTCCCAAAGGTCCGCCATAACGATGGCCCATGTATCCTCGTCCATATAGACACGGCGCTTGGGCACAACGTTTCGAACGCCAGGCTTAAGCGTCGCCTCAACCTCCCAAACCCGATGCAGCTCCCAACGAATGACATTCGGATTAAGCACTTTTGGAGTCAACAACTCCTCCGGAGTAACGGAAAAAAGCTTGTTGGTATTATAAGGAATATACATCTCCTTCTTTCCGACCAACTTCCAATCGTATTGCTCCGGGGAACCGAAGAACCCATAGGCCTCATCGAACTGAGTCAAGCCGGACATCAGGAAATTTGGCGTATCAAACTGCACATTAGGTAGCTTTCTAACCCGGCGCTGACCCGGCATATATTGCCATGAGCCTGGCTGCTGGCTGGTGAAGTCTTGCGGCCAAATGCCAATCAATGCCTCACCTGCACTGCGACCCGGAGCGGTGGTTAACGATCGATGCCATTGAAAGAACCCATCAAAATCCTTTTCGCCACCAGGTAACGCATATCGATAGAAGCCGTCCATTTTTAACGCAGCCGTCAACGAAGAACGCCCCTTGCTATCGACCATATACATTCCACCCTCCATTTCCACTCCGACTCCTTTCCAGGACAGGAAGTGGTTCCAAAGAACTTCTGAACCATTCTTCGGTAATGGGAACGGGATACCACCGTAGGCATGGGTGACACCCACACCATCGCCACTGAGCTGCGCCGTAGCAGCATTGGTTTTCGTGTAGTTATAAAAAGCCTCGGGAGCCGACGCGGTGCGATGCGTTGGGTATACATCAAGGCGCCACTCGGGATTTTGCTGTAACAGCAACTGCACCGTTTGAGATAGTTGATCCTTGTAGGCTGCGGCGTTCTTGCTGTTAATAACCAAAACTGGTTTTTCGTCTGGAAAAGGATCACTGTTCATACTGCCCGGCTTGTGGCCAGCAGGCATGCCTTTATAACCACCCGACCACGCAGGAATACTACCTGATGCGTTGCCCGATCGCTCGGCACCAAGCGGCGTAAGCTCGCTATTCAATTTCGCCGCCTCCGCAGGGGTAACAGCGGCTCGAACAGGAGTATTGATAAGCGCTACGAAAAACGCAGCCGATAGCAGAAATTTCACACTGTGATTATTCATGAAAAAATACCTGATTGCATTTAGAAGGATCGACTGACAGACGCCATCAGGAAATCACGCCCCGAGTAGTAATTACCCGACTCACTACCAAAGAAGTGGGTCGCATTAAGCCCCAACTTCCAGTCCTGCTGGTAAGTACCGACCACGCCGACAGTGAGATCGCCCCCTTCGTTACTACCATAATTATTAAACGCCGCGGAAATCGGAGACTTACCTTTAAAGTTGTAGCCAAGACCAATTGGAAGTTCGATATCCAGACTTGGCATCACCTGGAAGTATTGAAATGTGGTAACGCCGCGAATACCGTAAACCGAATCATCTAAACTGGTATCACGTTGCTCCTTGTTTTTGGTGACCTCAAGCAGTTTATGTCCTGCCAACTCTGCGGCGATACTGACACCATCCCACGCGGGCCCGGCGTTTCCGACCCAGATTGCCGATACCTGGGCGTGCAGTGTGTTGCCCAGGACATCCGGGACAAGTACATTGCCGTTTGCCCGAAGCGGTACACCATCGCGGTAAGATATCTCCCCTCCAAGGTTCAGCGAGCCGTACGACATGTTGGCGCTTAAACCATACAGTTCAATCTTCTCCTTATAATCGAGAAAGTACTGTCCAATCGAACCCGTTGCCGGATCAAAGCCGCCGGAAGGGACGGTATTGACACGGGGAGTTTTGTCATTATAGCGAAGTGCATAAGCGCCAATATCGAGATTCAAGTCGACTGGTCGCCAGCGCACCGACACCCCATATTGCGCAGCGTCCGGTTCTTTATCAGAAGCACGATAAAAATAGGCACCAGGGCCCGCTATGATTCGTTCACCGCCTTCGTCCAAAAGGTCAACTGACGACAAATAACTGCCCGCCGGAGGGATACGGGTTTTTTCCCATTCAAACTGGTAGTAGCCTTCGACTACCCAACTATCGGATAACAGCACACTCATCGAAAGCTGGTTGGTCGGCAGGAACACTTCCTGCGCTTTAATATTAGGAACGCTTAACGCTTTGTAAGCATCCACAGGTGCCATACCGGCAGCGATGCCGTTATCAGTAAAAAACAGACTTTCGCCCCAAATAAGCGTGTGTTGACCTAAACGCATACTGACCGGCACATCCATCGGCGTAAACTGACCGGATATAAAGGCGTTCATCAGTTCGATTTTCTTACCCGCCCACTTTTCTGTCTGGTCGGTAAAATGATCGTTACTGACTGAGTAAGGGTTGAATGTCGCTGGCGAGTTATTATCGTTGCTGCGATTGTAAACGTTGTCGTACCAGGCCGCGCCACTCAGACTCAGTCCAAAGTTTTTCCAACGCGCATTGAATTCGCTCAACCAGTCAAACCGGTTCATCATCAATGATCCCTTATCAAAATTCCGATCAGGATCATCGACGTTCGGATTGGCCAGGTTTTTATCATTGGGTTCACCGAGGCGGGAACCCAGGGAGTACTTGAGGGTGTTGGTCCAGTTAACGTCGACTTCGCCCACTTCGAACTGTGCTGCGCGAACAGCTGAACTGGTACTGAGCGTTGCTAACGCGATGCCCAGAAATGCAGCGGTGGGTAACGCCGTCGATGTAAATTCGCCTTTTTTTCCAGCGTTGAAACAGATACGGTCTTTATTAATCGCCATTATTATTGTTCTCCGATTATCGGTAAGGCTCATATTTTGACCAGGCAGGTGAAGCCTGACTTTTGAGTCCTATCCAGCCGCCAGTTAGCCGCTGTGAGCCGAACGTACGGAGTCGGCACAACCGGGAACACCTATCCAAAGATAGACCCGCCTTTGCTTGAATCTCCCCCACTTTTTGCCAAGGCGTGCGGCTAACCCGCGAACATCTGTTAACGCCCGTCACCTTTTCTTATTTGTCCAATATCGCAGGCTAGAGCTCTTGCGCTCTCCTGTTTGGCCTTCCGGCGCCGCAGTAAGGCAGGTCGTCTGTCGGTGCAAGCAGACACCCAAGTTCACGTGGCCCAAGGCAAAACGGCTGGCGCGTCGATCCAACCGCCATCCGATAGGTGCTGCATGACCCGCCTCTCGGTAATAACAACTACCCATCCAATACAAAAACAGCGAGATTTGAGATGAGTACAGCCTCACGTTTGTTCGACGTATCCGGTCGAGTTTGTGTAGTCACTGGTGGAGCAAGCGGTATCGGATTGGCCTGCGCAGAAGCGCTTGCAGAAAATGGTGCAAAAATCACCCTGATGGATATCAATGCCCATTCCCTTGATGACGCAGTCTCTTCGCTCACTCGCCGCGGCTTTGATGTACGTGGTGAACTCGTGGACGTCAGCGACCGGGCGTCCGTCGCCAATGCATTTCAAAACACAGTCACTCATTACGGAAGGCTGGACGTGGTGTTCGCGAATGCAGGGATCGATTCGGGTCCTGGTTTTCTTGGGCGCGAGGGGCAGCGACTTATGGAAGGTAGCCTGGAAAACCTCGACCTCAGCAATTGGGAGCGAGTCATGGCGATCAATCTGAATGGCGTGCTGTACTGTCTGCAGGAATCAGCCAGACATATGAAACCCCAGGGTTCCGGCAAGATCGTGGTGACCACATCGATTGCAAGCTGTCTCAATGCCGCCTGGGTAGGCACGTCTTACTTCCCGGCAAAGGCCGGCGCCTCCCATTTGATGCGTCAAGCCGCTTTGGAGCTGGCCAGGTATAACATTCAGGTGAATGCCATTGCCCCGGGTGCATTCGCTACCAATATCGCAGATGGCCATGTCAACGATCCCGCAATGCGGCGGTTGCTGGAGGCGGGAAACCCGCAGCATCGCGTTGCTGAGCCCGCAGAAATCAAGGGGGTTGCCCTCCTCCTCGCCTCTGCAGCGTCTTCCTACATCACCGGTACCGAAATCGTTATCGACGGTGGCGGCCTGTTAGGCCAGGCAGACTAACCGGAGCCGCAGAGCAAACGCCCTTATCCGCAGTGCCAGCCTGATGCTGGCGCTGCTGATTCAGAACGATGATCCAACACACTTGATCGAATCGTTGCGCAAGGGTTGGCCCTCTGCTCAACACCGATGACTATGCCTTGCTATAGCGCAACGGAGGTACTCCAAATCGCCTGCGAAACACCTCGCGAAAGGCACGCTCCGATTGATACCCCACGGCTTCAGCCACCCGAGCAACCGGATTGCCGGCGCGCAGATGCTCCGCCGCCACCTGCATCCGAAGATCTATCAAATAATCGATGGGCGACTGACCCACCAGTCGAGTGAAGCGGCGACCAAAGGTATGACGAGACATTCCCGCCTCTTCCGCCAGTGACTCGGTGGTCCAGTGCTCACCGGGGCGCGCATGCATGGAAACCAGAGCCTGGCGAATGCGTCGATCCGCCAGCCCCTGCAGCCAGCCGCTACTCTCCCTTGGAACTGACAGCGCATGCGCTCGGATAAAACTTGTAAAAATCAAGTTTGAAAGATGTGCAGCAGTCGCCACGTAACCGGCGCGGTTGGCCGTATCTTCGCTGACGAGAAACTCCAGCATTGAATTCATCCAGGGGAACATGCCACTGGCACTCCCGTGCAGGTGAATCATCTGGGGCAATGACCGTAACAACGGATTGCTGTCCGCGGCCTGAAGTAAAAAGGCGAGAATCATCATCCGCCCCACCTTTTCGCCCTGCCCCAACTCCAGTCCGGAAATAGGAGCCGCCTGCCGTTCTCCGGCGACCAGCAACGGTAATCCTCTCGCGTGCCAGTAATCCATCAAATCGATGCATTCCGCGTCAGGGCTCGAGGCCACCCTATACGCAGCGCCGTGCAATATCAGTACCGAGTCGCCCGGTTCGAGCCGAACCGGGGCTTGTCCGGCAACCATCAACCACAGCGGGGCATCCAGGCAACACAACGTGAAGGCGCTGGCGGCAGAAAAGCAGGGGACCCTTAGCCCCCACGGATCCCCCAGCGCATAGATGCCGCCCGAGTTCACCTCTACCTTAAGAGATAAAAGTACTTCGCCTAGAAGATCCACACGCCCCCCAATGTGATGAATTCAGCCGAAAAACGATGCTATACGGCATGGAAGACTAATCCTCTCATCCATAAGCTGACGATACAAATACAACAACAAGCCACCGGAGGATTTATGTATTTGCACAACTGCTGGTATGTGGCAGCGTGGAACTATGAGGTGACTGACGGGCTGGTTGCTCGAACCATTATCAATGAGCCAATCGTGCTCTATCGCATGGAAAACGGCGCCATCGCCGCCCTCCAGGACCGCTGCTGCCATCGCTCGGCGCCGTTATCCATAGGGAGAAAAGAAGGCGACTCCGTTCGCTGCATGTACCACGGTCTGAAGTTTGACAGTTCAGGCAAATGCACCGAGATACCTGGTCAAGACACCGTTCCTGCGCAAACATGCGTCCGTAGCTTCCCTGTCATTGAGCAACACAGTTGGGTATGGGTCTGGCTCGGCGACCCACAGCAGGCAGATCCCGCGCTTATTCCTCCAGCTGTAGGTCATGATCATCCAGATTGGATTTTCAGATCAGGCAGCATCGAATATCAAGCCAACTATCAGTTGGTTAACGACAACCTGCTGGACTTTTCACACCTCTATTTCCTCCATCCAGAAAGCTTCGGCATGGGCATAGATTGGGCACACGTTCGACCGAAGGTTAGCCGGCTCGATCGCGGAGTACGTGTCGAACGTTGGTTACCTGCACAACCCACACCGAATCACATTAAAGGGGTCGTTGATTCCGACACCGTGGATATTTTCACGGCTTACGATTATCTGGCACCAGGCGTGATGGTGATGAACTCGTACAGTTTTCCACGCGGCACCCTGGAGCAATTCAACGGTGAAAAACCGCAAGGTGTGGCCCCGATCACTCACGACGTGACATGCCAGGCCATCACGCCAACCAATGACGATACCTCTCGGTACTTCTTCTCATGGGCGCCTAATCGCCACGCTCTTGCCGGATGCAGCGAGAAACTTGCCGATGACATGATCGCCATCGCACGTATGGCCTTCGAGGAAGATCGGGTCATGATTGAAGCACAAGCCCGCGTCCTTCAACACACGCCAAATCCAAAGCAGGTACCGATTGCTTTCGACAATGCCCTGTCTCAGATGCGCTGGGTTCTGGATAAATTGAAGAAAGAAGAGAGAGCACGGGCGCAACAGGTCGCAACCTCTCAGTAATTCTCACACAACATCAGTAATTGCAGCATCAAAGGTCGGCGACCTCACAACACAGGAGAACACTCTATGTCTGGTAATCGCGGTGTGGTTTATCTGGGGGCGGGCAACGTTCAAGTACAAAATATCGATTATCCGAAGATGCAGGATCCTCGGGGTCGGAAGATCGAACACGGTGTCATTCTCAAGGTCATATCCACCAACATCTGCGGCTCAGACCAGCACATGGTGCGCGGCCGTACCACCGCCCAGACCGGCCTGGTGCTGGGTC
>NZ_JALJRO010000025.1:0-78195 GCF_024519635.1 Pseudomonas sp. Pse1 | reverse complement strand
GAACAAAACACTCGCATTCACCCCGCCAAAGCCAAACCCATTGGACAGCGCATACTCCATCGGCATCTGCCGCGCTTCGCCGTGCACCAGGTCCAGGCCTTCTGCGGCGCTGTCCGGGGTTTGCAGGTTGAGGGTGGCGGGGGCGACCTGGTCGCGCAGGGCAAGGATGGCGAAGATCGCTTCGATGCCTCCGGCGGCGCCCAGCAGGTGGCCGGTGGCGGATTTGGTGGCGCTGATGGCGAGGCCGCTGTGGGTGCCAAACAGGGCTTTGACGGCTGCCAGCTCACCTTTGTCGCCCACTGGCGTGGAGGTGGCGTGGGCGTTCAGGTGTTGCACCTGGGAGGCTTTCACGCCTGCCTGGCGCAATGCCTGCTCCATGGCGCGGCGTGCGCCGTCACCGTCTTCCGGGCCGGCGGTCATGTGGTAGGCGTCAGCGCTGGTCCCGTAACCGACCAGTTCAGCGATGGGGGTCGCGCCGCGAGCCAGAGCGTGCTCCAACTCTTCAATCACGAGCAGGCCCGCGCCTTCGCCCATGACAAAGCCGTCGCGGGCGGCATCGAACGGGCGCGAGGCGTGTTCGGGGCTGTTATTGAAGTCACTGGACAGCGCCCGTGCCGCAGCGAATCCCGCCAGACTCACCCGATGGATAGTCGCCTCTGCACCACCACACACTGCGATATCCACTTCCCCGGCGCGGATCATTCGTGCCGCGTCGCCAATCGCCTGAACGCCCGCGGCACATGCCGTAACCGGCGCGCCCAGCGGCCCCTTCAAGCCATGTTGAATTGATACATGGCCAGCCGCCATGTTGCTCAGGAATGACGGAATGGTGAAGGGTGATAAGCGCCGTGGCCCTTTAGTGTCCGAGATGCGCACCGCCTCGGCGATGGCTGGGAAGCCGCCGACGCCCGAGGCAATGATGGTAGCCGTGCGAGTTTGCTGTTCCTCTGTTTGCGGTGCCCAGCCGGCCTGGGTCAGGGCTTCCTTGGCGGCTGCCAGGGCGAACAGGATGAAGCGGTCCATCTTGCGCTGCTCTTTAGCCGGCAGTATTTGGTCAGGATCAAACCCGGCCTCGGGATCCTGGAGGTGATCGGGCACCTGGCCGCCAATGCTGATGGACAGGTCGCCAATTAGCGATTCCGGCAGTCGACGGATGCCGGATTGGCCTTGCAGCAGGCGTTGCCATACCTGTTCGACGCCGCAACCCAGCGGGGTCAGTGCGCCCATGCCAGTGACAACAATGCGTTTACTCATGAGGGTCAAACTCCTTCAGCTTATCGGCGGTAGTGACCTATGGACGTTACTATCATGATGAAAGTAACATGACTGTACGACAAATACCTGAATCACTAGGAAGAAGCAGCATGCAGCGCAAGACCCTGGCCGATGCCGAATGCCCGATTGCCCGTAGCCTGGAGAGGGTCGGCGAATGGTGGAGCATCCTGATCATGCGCGACGCCTTGCACGGCTTGCGTCGCTTCGACGAGTTTATCCGCAGTCTGGATATCGCCCCGAACATGCTGACGCGCCGCCTGAGCTCACTGGTCGAGGACGGTCTGCTGGAACGTCGCGCCTACAGTGAGCGACCCTTGCGCCACGAATATGTGCCAACCGCCAAGGGCGAAGATTTTGGTGGCGTGTTGCTGGCCTTGGTCGCCTGGGGAAATCGGCACTACGCGCCGGAAGGGGAGAGTGTGCAGATTGTTGAGCGCGCGACGGGGCGGCGCGTGGAGCCGGTGATGGCGGATCTGAGTGATGGGCGGTTGCTGGCGCTGGGGGAGTGCACGGTGCAGCCGGGGCCGGCGGCGAGTGCAGCGATGCGTGAACGGCTGGGCGGCAAGCCAGATTATTCCTGACAATCTGGCGTCCGATAACGGGCTTTAAAGCCCCAACCCCTCCTCAACAACCCACAACAGATTCTCCTCATTCCACGCCACCGGTGCCTGGGCTGCCTGTCCCAGCGGCGGAACCTTCTGCAGGTGCCATACCGACTCGCCGTGCTCATCGCTCGTGCGTAGCACGCGGTAATGTTTGCCTTGCAGATGAATCTCGATCAGGCCCTCGGCCTGGGTGGAGAAGCGGGCGATGGGGTCGAAGGTGATGGTGTAGGGCAGATCTTCGAGCAGGAGTTGGTCGATGGCGTATTCGTAAGTCGCGCCGCTTGGATGGCTTTCGTGGACGTGCGTGGGGTTGCGACGGATGTTCAGGCCGGCTTCGCTCAGGGGCGTCAGCCAGTGTTCGATCTGCTGGTAAAGGTCGTTGACCTGGGTCGGCCAATGGTCGATCGCGGTGTCGGCGCAGGTGTCGCTATGGTCGGTACGTTGCAAGCGGTTACGCAGTTTTGCAGCGAGTTGGTCTGCCTTGCTCATCATGTCGGTGCCTCTCCTGAGTACGTGCCTGAATAGTAGACAACTCTGATGGCCGGGTGTGTTGCTGTGGATCATCAATGGGTTGCGTGTTGCCGGATTCAAGGCAGGAGGATGGCATTTCGATACTAATCAGCCAGGCCCTGGCTCAATGAACCATGACGAACATTTTACCCGGCATCCATCGCTTAGCGTTTTCCCTTGCCGTCGAGACCGCGTATTATTCCTACAAATATGTCTGAACGTGTCCATTGGGTAACCAGCGGGACATCTGCCATGCAACCTCGCGTGCTAAGCATGGCAACCTCCAGATAAAAAGATCAGCTTTAGGTGACGTTTAACGACTTGCCAGAAAATATATCGGCCAGGCATGCGGCTGTCCTCTGGATAGGACGGTGCCCGGTAGAGATTAAAGGAATGGGTTTTGACAAAGCGTAGACAGGTAGCGGTTGTAGGTTGTTCTTTTCGTTTCCCCGGTTCGACCACCCAAAGTTTCTGGCAAAACCTGATGTCGGGCCAGGACCTGGTGACCCAGGTCGACGCTTCGCGCTGGGCGCATAACGAGTTCTTGCACCCCGACAAGACCAATCCTGCGACCAGCTACACCTTCGCCGCAGGCTCCCTGGGCGATATCAGTGCGTTCGACGCCGGCTTCTTCAATATCTCGCCGCGCGAAGCCATGGTGATGGATCCGCAGCAACGCATGCTGCTGGAAATGTGCTGGGAAACCTTCGAGAACGCCGGCATCAAGCCGTCGAGCGTGCGCGGCAGCAACTGCGGGGTTTACCTGGGGATCGGTGGTGTCGAGCAATCCTATCGCCTGGTCGAAGACCTCGCGTCGATCGATGCCGCGACCGCTACCGGCAACACCTCAAGTATTGCGGCCAATCGTCTGTCGTTCTTTTATGACCTGCGCGGCCCGAGCATGGCCATCGATACCGCCTGTTCGTCATCGTTGGTGGCCTTCCACCAGGCTTGCCAGGCGATCATCAGTGGCGATATCGACCAGGCGGTAACCGGTGGCATCAGCCTGCACATGCACCCCTTCGGCTTCATGATTTTCGCCAAGGCGTCGATGCTCTCGCCGACCGGCCGTTGCCACGCGTTCGATCAGAGCGGCGACGGATACGCTCGCTCCGAGGGCGGTGGTCTGTTCCTGCTCAAGGATTACGACCAGGCGCTGGCCGATGGCAACCCGATTCTCGCGGTGGTGGCCGGCAGTGCAGTGAACACCGACGGGCGCAAATCGAGCCTGACTCTGCCGAGTGCCGATGCCCAGACCGCACTGCTCAAGAGCACTTATGCCAAGGCCGGAATCGATCCGGCGCAACTGGACTACCTGGAAGCCCATGGCACCGGTACAGCGGTCGGCGATCCGATCGAGACCCGGGCCATTGGCGAAGCGCTGGGTCAGGCCCGCGGTGCTGGCAATCCGCTGCCGATCGGTTCGGTGAAAAGCAACCTGGGTCACCTCGAGGCGGCTTCCGGCGTTGCAGGCCTGATGAAGGCGCTCAATTGCCTGATCCAGCGTGAGGTTCCGGCGACCATTGGCGTCGAAGAACTTAATCCGAACATTCCATTTGCTGACCTTAACCTGCAAGTGGTGACCGAAAGCCGTGCTCTGAAATCGGCCGGGCAATTGACCGTCGGCATCAACTCCTTCGGATTTGGTGGCGCTAACGCGCACGTGATTCTGCAGAGCGCCGAGTCGTTGCCTGCATCGAAGACAGCTACCCCATCACGACGCCTGCCGCTGATGCTCAGCGCCAAGGATGCCGAAGGTCTGCGGGCCACGGCCGAAGGTTTTGCCGAATTCCTGGCGGCACAGTCGCAAGCCAATTACTACGACGTGACCTACCAGGCCATGTTCCGTCGCGATGCCCACGCGCATCGCCTGGTGCTGATTGAGTCTGACCCGGTTAAAGCCGCACAAGCCTTGGCTGACTACGCCGAAGACCCAAGCCTCAGCGAATTGAGCTCAGTGCTGGAGGTGGGGCAGGCGCTGGAGCAGGTCAAGGGCCCGGTGCTGGTGTATTCCGGCAACGGTTCGCAGTGGCAGGGCATGGGCCAGGCAATGCTTGGCAACCCGCTGTTCGCTGCCGCCGTGGCCGAGGTCGATGCGCTGTTCCAGCCATTGGCCGGCTATTCGCTGCGCGCCGAATTGCTCGGTGAAAACGGTGAAGATCGCTATGTGCGCACCGAGATCGCGCAACCGGCGTTGTTCGCACTGCAGGTCGCGGTCACCCGCGTGCTGGCGGCCGAAGGCTTCCATCCGGCGGCGGTGATCGGCCACAGCGTCGGCGAAGTGGCGGCGGCCTGGGCCAGCGGCGCGCTGAGCCTGGAAGACGCGACTCAAGTCATTTACCACCGCAGTCGCCTGCAGGGCCTGACCCGTGGCACTGGGCAGATGGCCGCCGTGGGCCTGAGCGGTGAAGCCACCGCAGCGGTGCTGGTGGAACTGGGGCTGGACAATCAAGTGGTGTTGGCCGGCGAGAACAGCGCCCGAGGCGCTACCGTGGCCGGCCCGCAAGAGGCCCTGGCCGAGCTGGAACAGGCGCTGACCGAGCGTCAAGTGTTCGTCCGCCGCCTGGCCCTCGACTACGCCTTCCATTCGCCGGCGATGAACCCGATCGAGCAGCAAGTGATTGCCGATCTGGCGCACATCCGCCCGCGCAACGCCGATATTCCGTTCTTCTCCACCGTGGTCGGCGGCGAGCTGCAAGGCCAGCGTCTCGACAGCCGTTACTGGTGGCAGAACATCCGCTTCCCGGTCTTGTTCCAGGGTGCAATGGATGAGCTGGTGGGGCAGGGCTTCAACCTGTTCGTCGAGGTGGGTCCGCATCCGATTCTGCGTTCCTACGTGACCGATGCTCTGACCCAGCGCGAGCTGCTCGGTCAGGTGATCGCCACGCTGGCGCGCAATGACCAGAGTCCGGCGCTGCTGGAACGCTGCGTCGCGCGCCTGCTGATCGCCGGCGCCGAGCCCGATTGGCAGCATCAATTCCCGGTGGCTGGCAACAACGTGCGCCTGCCGAACTACGCCTGGCAACGCGAGCGTTTTGAGCTGCCAGTCAGCGCCGAGTCGTTCGGCGTGCTGCAGCGCGAGCGCGTCCACCCGTTGCTCGGTTACCCGTTGGCCGACCGCGCGCTAACCTGGGAAAACCGTCTCGACACCCAGCTGTTCCCGACCCTCGGTGACCACAAGGTCGGTGAAGCAGTGCTGTTCCCCGGTGCCGGTTTTACCGAGTTGGCGCTGGCCGTGGCCCTGCTGCACCAACCGGGTGAGTTCGTCGATATCGAAGAGCTGGAAATCCATAACCCGCTGCTGCTTGGCAACGAAGGCAGCAAGAAGATCCGGGTCAACATCGAGGAAGCCGATGGCACCCTGCGCATCACCTCGCGCACCCTGGCCCAGCGTGAAGAGTGGGTGCAGCACGTGGTCGCGCGTCTGCCGGGCGAAGCCTGCGGGGTAATGCTCGGCGGACGTGCACCGGCTTTGCCACAACGTCCAGCGGATTTCACCGGTGAACAACATCTGGCGCTGACCCAGGCGGTGGGTCTCAATTATGGCCCGGCCTACCAGGCGGTCGCGGCGGTGTGGGTCGAGCCGGCGCACATCCTCGCCCAATTGCGTGTGCCCGAGGCGATCCGCGAGGAATTGCCGTCGCTGCACCTGCACCCGGCGCTGCTCGATGGTGCCTTCCAGTTGATCACTGAGTTGCTGGTCGGCCAGCCAGGCAGTAACAAGGGCCTGGCGTTCATTCCGGTCAAGCTGGGACGCATTGCATTCGCCAAGGCCGGCGGTGTGCCGTGCCTCGCCGAAGTGCGCCAGCTCAAGCGCACCGAGCACTCGCTGCTGGTGGATTTCACCCTCTACGATGCCGCCGGCGAGGCGGTGCTGTGCATCAAGGACGCTCGTTTCCGGGGTGTGCGCCTGCAGCGTGATCGCTCCCACGACATCAAGCGCCTGGCCCATGTCGGTCTGGCGGCGCCGGGCCAGGTAGTGCCGGTGTTGCGCGAGGCGTCGAATTCGACACCGCTGGCGGCCCATCTGCGGGGCTTGAGTGACGAGCCGGTGCAGGTGCGCTACCTGAATGAAGTCGAGCCGCTGCTCGATGTCCTGTGTTCGAGCTTTGTGCTGGACCTGATCGAGCAACTGGGCGGTCGCTTGAGCGCCGAGCAGGTTGCAGTGTGGTCGCAGCAGAACGGGGTACCGAGTGAGTTCCTCGGCACCTTGCTGCGCCAGGGGCGTAACGATGGCAGCCTGAATGTGGATGCCGCCGGCAACTGGTCGATCGCCGATGTGGGAGAGCGTCCGGCTTCCGAGGCGATCTGGCAGGAGCTGTTCCAGAGCTATCCGGAGCACTTCCAGATCATCCATTCGGTGGGCCGTATCGGCCGCCACCTGCTGGCGTTGCTCGAAGGCACGCAAACCCTCGAACAGCTGCTGCCACGGGAAACCAGCGCGGCCAATCTGGCGCGCCTGGTGCTGAGTGCGGCGGGGCAGCAGCGTTTGCTCGCCGGCCTGCGCGAAACCCTCGCCCAACGCCTCGCCGACTTGCCCGCCGGGCAGCGTCTGCGGGTCCTGGAATTCGGCTTTGGCGGGCCTTCGTTTGCCGAATCGCTATACGCCGGGATCGATTTCGACCGGGTCGACTACAGCTACTGTGTGCAAGAGCCGGAGTTGGTGCAAATGCTCGGCGACGAGTGCCCCGCACTGGAAGTGCTCGGTTTCGATCAACTGAACAGCGCCCAGGCTTACGACTGGGTGCTGCTGCCATCTGACCTGGCGCCGCTGGATAGCGTCGGTGAAGCCCTGCGCCAGACCGCCAGTCATCTCAATCCGCACGGCCAACTGGCGATGCTCGCTCAGTACCCGTCGCGCTGGGCCGACTTCGTGTTCGGTGCCCAGGCCGACTGGTGGCTGGCCGGCCCGGAGCAGGCACTGTCGCGTCAGCAGCGTCCGCAGTTCTGGTCCCACGAGTTGCAACGCCACGGCTTGAGTGTCAGTCATACCCTCGAAGCGCTGCCCGGCCATGCCTGTGGCAGCTACCTGTTGCTGACCGATCAAAAGGCCGGCGAGCGCGCGGGCATGCTGGAAATCCCTGTGCAGCGTTGGGCGTTGTTGGCCGACCTCGGACAGGCCAACGCCGAACCATTGGTCCAGGCCCTGCGCGAGCAAGGCCAGCAGGTCAGTCTGTTGCAGTCCGGCGATGCCCAGGCGATTGCCGAGCAATTGGCCGCCATGGACCAGGCGCCAGAGCACGTGTTGCATCTGGCTGGGCTGGACGCTGACCAGGGCCTCGATGCCCAGGGCGCCCGTTGCATGCTGGCGGCTGCGCTGGTGCAGGCGTGCGAGTCGCTGGCGCTGGCGCCGCAATGCTGGCTGCTGACCCGTGGCGCCGCCGGCCACCTGTACGCCGCGCCACAAGCGGCGAGCGTCGACGCGATTGCCGATGCCGCGCTGTGGGGCTTCGGTCGGACCCTGGCCAATGAATCCGCCAGTTGCCGGATCCGCCTGCTCGACCTGGCGCACGGCGCGTCGATCGGCAGCCTGGTCCCGGCGCTGTTGCAGGCTGATGGCGAGAGCGAACTGGCGATCAACGCCGACGGTCAGCGCTACGTGCCGCGCCTGCGTGTGTTGCAGGATCAGGTGCGCGCCAGCGACGACGGCAAGACGCGCATCAGCCTCGGTTTCGACTTGCCCGGCCAGTTGCGTAACCTGCGCTGGGAAGCCCGTGAGCTGACTGCGCCGGCTGCTGACGAGCTGGACATCGAAGTCCGCGCCACCGGCCTGAACTTCCGCGACGTGATGTTCGCCCTCGGCCTGTTGTCCGATGAGGCCATCGAGAACGGCTTCTCCGGTCCGACCATGGGCTTTGAATTCTCCGGCGTGGTACATGGCAAGGGCGCCTCGGTGCTCGGCGATTTCGCCCCGGGTGATCGCGTCGTGGGCTTCGGTCCGCGCAGTTTTGCCAACCGCCTGGTGACCAATGCCAACGCCGTGGCGCGCATTCCTGAAGGGATGTCGTTCGAGGCTGCAGCGACTATTCCAAGTACCTTCTTCACCGTGTACTACGCGCTGCATTACCTGGCGCGCCTGGAGCCGGGTGAGAAGGTCCTGATCCATGGCGCCGCCGGTGGCGTCGGTATTGCTGCGATCCAGATCGCCAAATGGTGCGGGGCCGAGATCTACGCCACCGCCGGCAGCGACGAGAAACGTGACTTCCTGCGCCTGCTGGGTGTGGACAAGGTCTTCGATTCGCGTTCGCTGGCCTATGCCGACGAGATCCTGGCCATGACCGGTGGCCGGGGCGTCGACGTGGTGCTCAACTCCCTGGCGGGCGAAGCGATCAACCGCAATTTCCGCGTGCTCAAGCCATTCGGGCGTTTCCTTGAGCTGGGTAAGCGCGATTTCTACCAGAACACCCGCATTGGCCTGCGTCCGTTCCGCAACAACATCAGCTATTTCGGCATCGATGCCGACCAGTTGATGAGTGAGCGACCGGAGCTGACCCGGCGTCTGTTCGGGCAAATGATGGAGCTGTTCGAGCAAGGCATCCTGCATCCGCTGCCGTTCCGCGAGTTCGACGCCAATCATGTGGTCGAGGCGTTCCGCTACATGCAGCAGGCGCGGCAGATCGGCAAGATCGTGGTGACCTACGGCAACCCGATCGAGCGCCTGGTGGAAACCCGCGAGCAGCCGCTGCAGCAGTTGCAACTGAGTGGCGAGGCGACCTACCTGGTCACCGGTGGCCTTGGTGGTTTCGGCCTGCGCACCGCGCAGTGGCTGGTGGACAAAGGCGCGCGGCACCTGGTGCTGCTCGGTCGTCGCGGCCCGGCCAGTGTCGAGGCGCAGCCGAGCCTAGAGGCCTGGAAGGCGCAAGGCATCGACGTTCAGGCCCTGGCCTGCGACATCACCGACGCGCAGCAAGTGCGCGCGGTGTTTGAACGTATCGCTGCCGGCTGTTACCCGTTGCGCGGCCTGGTGCACGCGGCGACGGTGATCGACGACGGCCTGATTCGCAACCTCGACGGCGAGCAACTGCAGCGCGTGCTGGAGCCCAAGGCCAAAGGTGCGCAGTACCTGCACGAACTGACCCGTGAGCTGCCGCTGGACTTCTTCGTGATGTTCTCCTCGGCCACCACCCTGTTCGGTAACCCGGGGCAGGCCAACTACGTCGCAGCCAACCACTGGCTCGAAGCGTTGGCGCGGCATCGTCGCGGTCAGGGCCTGGCGGCCACTGCCGTGCTCTGGGGCGCAATCGACGACGTCGGTTTCCTTGCGCGCAACGAGCAGATCAAGGATGCGCTGCAAAGCCGCATGGGCGGTGCTGCCCTGCGTGCTGAAGTGGCTCTGGCTCACCTCGAGCAGATGTTGCTCAAGGGGGACGACGGTATGGGTGTACTGGAGCTGGAATGGAAAGCCCTGTCGCGCTTCCTGCCGAGCGCCAGCACGCCGCGTTTCCTTGAACTGGTGCGCGCTCATGGCGGTGATCAGGACGACGACAACGACGCCGAAGACATCCAGCGCATGTTGCTTGAGTTGGACGACGAGCAACTGCTGGAGCGCTTCGTCGAGCTGCTCAAGCACGAAGTCTGCGAAATCCTCCGCCTGCCGGCAGCCCGTCTGGACACCCAGCGGCCATTGCAGGAATTGGGTCTGGACTCGTTGATGAGTGTCGAGTTGGTGGTCGCCCTCGAAGAGCGCTTTGGTATTCGCCTGCCTGTGATGGAGCTCAGTGAGAGTTCCAGCATCGACAAGCTTGCCGTGCGCATTCTCGATTTGCTGCGTGGCGAAGCGGGTACCAACGAAGCCCCGGCGCCGGCCGCCCTGGCAGAAAACGTCCTGGCCCGTCACGGCACTGAATTGAGCCCAGAGCAAATGGCCGAGCTCAACGCCGAATTGGCCGACAGCGCTGCAACACCTAACCGTTTGATTGAGTGATAGTTCGATGACTGTAAAAACGCCCACCGGCCTGAGTGTCGGTATCAAGCAGCGGCTGATCCAGCAAGCGCTGGAACGCCGTCGCAGCGAGGTGGGCGACGCGGCGGGCGGCGCCACCCTGGAGCAGGCGCAACAGGCGGCGCTGAAGGTGCCGGAAGCGTTCTATCGGTTCGACCTGCATCCCGGCTATCAGCAGTTGCGCGTGATGCAACAGGGCGCCGCGCGCCTGGGCCTGAGCAGCCCGTTCTTTCGTCTGCACGAGGGCCTGGCCGGTGCCGAGACCCGCATCGGTGCGCAGCAATACGTGAACTTCGCCAGCTACAACTACCTCGGCTACTCCGGGCATCCGGACGTGGCCGAGGCGGCCAAGGCAGCGATCGATCGTTACGGCACCTCGGTGTCGGCGAGTCGCCTGGTGTCCGGCGATCGTCCGTTGCACCGTGAGTTGGAGCGTGAGCTGGCCAAGCTGTATGAGGTCGACGATGCCATCGTTTTCGTCAGCGGGCATGCCACCAACGTCACCACGATCGGTCATCTGTTCGGTCCCCGTGACCTGGTGCTGCACGACGAGCTGATCCACAACAGCGTGTTGCAGGGCATCCAGTTGTCTGGCGCGCGCCGCCTGAGTTTCGCCCACAACGACTGGCAGGCCCTGGATCGAATCCTCGGCGAGCAGCGCCAGCATTTTGAGCGGGTGCTGGTGGTGGTCGAAGGCATCTACAGCATGGACGGCGACTACCCGGACCTGCCGCGTTTCGTCGACATCAAGCGTAAGCACAAAACCTTCCTGATGGTCGACGAAGCGCACTCGCTGGGGGTGATGGGGGCGACCGGCAAGGGGATTCGCGAGCACTTCGGTTTGGCCGGGGATGACGTGGATATCTGGATGGGTACCCTGAGCAAAACCCTCGCCAGTTGCGGTGGCTATATTGCCGGCAATACGGCGTTGGTCGAGCACCTGAAATTCCTCGCGCCGGGCTTTCTCTACAGCGTCGGCATGCCACCGTCCACCACGGCCTCGGCGCTGGCTGCATTGCGTTGCCTGGCCAACGATCGTGAGCGGGTGCAGACCGTGCAGGCCCGGGGCGAGTTGTTCCTGCGCCTGGCCAAAGCCGCCGGCCTGGACACCGCCACCAGCACCGGGTTGGCAGTGATCCCGGTGATCACCGGCAGCTCGTTCAAGGCCGGACGCCTGTCCAGCGCCCTGTTCGAGCGCGGCATCAACGCCCAGCCGATCCTCTATCCCGCCGTCCCGGAACACGTCGCCCGGGTGCGCTTCTTCGTCTCCTGTGAACACACCGAAGAGCAAATCCGCCAGACCGTGGCCATCGTTGCCGAGGAATTGGCGAAGATTGGGTGATCTAAATGTGCAGGCGATTGTGTGGGCGCCCGCTGTTCCTGTGGGAGCCAGCCTGCTGGCGATGAAGTTGATGCAGTGTTGCTGATGGCCCCATCGCTAGCAGGCTAGCTCCCACAGGTTGCGCGGTGACCGCAGATTTTGTGGTCTGCCGCCTGTCCTGTAGGAGCGAGCCTGCTCGCGAAGGTCGTCAACGATGACGCGATGAGCCTGATGTCGCGCGGCGGTCTCAGGTTTTTCGCGAGCAGGCTCGCTCCTGTCGTTTGATTTCAGATATACGGCTTTTCGTAAGCGTTCAGCTGCTCGATGAAGCGCCAGTGGCTACGTTTGTCGAAGCCCATCAGGCGTTTCAGGCGGATGTCCCAGCGCATGTGGTGGTTGGCGATCATTGGCAGGGCGAACAGGTGGGCGCCGCGCCAGGGAATGAATGGGTTGCGGCGCAGGCTGGCGTAGATTTCCACCCGGTGGCTTGGGCGCAGGCTGGGGCAGCGGGCGTGGAAGCCTGAGGTGTCGGCGATCACCAGGGTGTTGGCCGGGACCGCAAAGCGTCGTGGTGCCGGCAGGCCCAGTGCGGCCAGTTCATGTTCATGAATACGGAACGAACCCTCACGGTGCATCTGCTCATCGGAACGGGCCGCACCCAGGCTCTGGCGATACTCCCATGCCAGGCGCTCCGGTGTCAGGCGATGGGAGCCCGGCACGTAGCTGAAGGGACCCTGGTCATCGGCCACATCATCGAGGAACAGCCACGCCTTGGCGGTGGGGTGAAAGGTGTCGGCATGCAGGCGCGTCTGCGGGTCCTGCTCGGCGTTGACCCCATCGATCACGATCGACTGCAACTGATAGGTGATGCCGCCGGTGTTCGACGAGGCATAGGCGATCAGATCGCGTACTCCACGGTCGGCGACGAAGGCGGCGCTGGCCGGATTGCGCGCCAGCACATCCTGGTCAAGGCTGACCCGGCGGGTCACCGCCTTGCCCTGGCGCATTTCCCAGCCAGTACTGCGCAGTTCACCGAGTTCGGCACGCAGGGCGGCAAACTGCTCGGCGGGCAGGGCGTTCTCGCGAACGAAAAAACCCTGCTCCTCGAAACTGGCCAATTCGTCGGCATTCAGCCGTGGCGCCAAGGCGCGGCGGCGCATGGCTGCCATACCCATCGCCAACTGCCGGCGCTGCACGTGCAGGCCCAGGGCATTGAGGCGGGCGCTGCCGAGGACCGGGTTGTTTTCGAACGATTTGGCATGGGTCAGCAGTTGCAGGCAGTGCCAGGGCAAAGCCGCATAACGGCCAAGATCCTTGATTGATGCGGGCATGGTCTAGTCCTTCAGTGGTCCCTGCGTGCGGCCAAAGCCGAGCATGGTCCGAGTGTAATTAAGCAGCGGCAGCAGGCGCGGATGGTGCGCCAGGCGCGGCGGCCTCGGGTTCGACAGGCATGTCAGGGCATGCCAGGCATCGCAGGGCAAGGTTTGCTGGGGGTCGGCATAGCGCGCATAGCGCAACAGAGCGCCGGCTACCAACTGATCCAGGGTCAGGCGCCGGGTGCGGCGCGGTAAAGACTGGTGGTCGCGGGTCAAACCCCAGCCGGCATAAAAGGGTGAGCCATAAGTCGTCACCGGCAGGCCACGCAACAAGGCCTCGAAGCCGGCGGTGGAACTGAAGGTGTGCACTTCATCCACTTGCCCGTAGAGGCGGACGATGTCGGCCCCCGGCAAAACCTGATCAACCAGCCCCGTCAAGCGTTCGGCGGGCAGCGCACCATGGCGCTTGCCAGCTTCGACATCCGGATGCGGCTTGTAGACGATCCAGGCATCTGGCGCGCTGGCGCGGACCTGTTCAAGCAGCGCCAGGTTGTCGTAGACCGCGCCGACACTGCAGCGCAACGCGGCATCGTCCTCGACCTGGCCGGGCACGAGAATCCGCCGCTGACCGGGTCGTGCAGCAACCGGCTGGTGCAGATCGTTCTTGAGATTGAACTTGCTCGCGCCCAACGCCACGATCGACTCACGTAGACGCGCGGCCTCAGCCAGCGTGTCGCGGTCAAACTCGGCGTGCTGCAGCAGGGTTTGCAGGTCGCTCTCGCTGCGGGCATCGAAATGCATGCCGCAGCGGTCCAGCACCAATGACAACGCGGGTGCGTTCATTGCGCCAAGACCGACGGAGCGCAGGAAGCCGTCTTCCACCCGCCACAGCGGGACATTGGCCGTGGTGGCACGGGTTCGCAGATCCGCCGGCTCGCGGGCGGCCCAGACCAGCAGCTTGCCGGCCTGGCGCGCCACGTCCGCCACCAGTTGCGGGCTGTCCTCGGCGAATGTCAGCTGACCCCAGCGGCTGCTAAAGAACCGCCGAATGTTGTGCTGCTTGTGACGCTTGACCCCCAGCACGGTAATCGGCCCGGCGAACTCGGCATCCCGGGCTTTTTTGCGCGCCAGCTGATGGGCCACGGTCAGCGCGTCGGTGGGTTGCCCGGTCAGCGGATCAATGTAGCGGCAATAGCGAACGTACGCCGCTGCGACCAACTGCTGCAGCGTCAGGGTTGCCTGGCGCCGAGGGATCGGCATGCGATCGTCGGTCAGCCCCCAGCCGGCATAGAACGGCAGACCGAAGCAGGTAACCGGCACGCCCTGAATTAACGCCTCCAGACCGGCCTGGCTGGTGCCGATGTAAACCCGCCGCGCACGCTGGGCCAACGACGCCCAGGACACCGGGCGCGCTTCCAGGGTGACACCGCGCTCGGTGGCGGCCGCCAGCAGGCAGCTGGGTTTCTGTCCACCGATACAGTCCGGGTGAATCCGCACCCGCACCTCGGCATCGGGGTTTTCCGCCAGGGCCGCGTCGAGCATGCGCACGTAGTCGGCTTCACACAGTCCACCGCCCGGGATCGAGTAATCGCCGGCGGTCTGGTCCACCACCAGCACCAATGGCCGCTCGCGCCCCAGTGGATCGTCGGGGTCGAGGTCGGGGCTGTTGTTGTACTTGCCGATGCAACTGCTGCGCATCAAGGCAATCAATTGCTCGGCGCAGTGCAGTTCGGCGGCGCTCAGGTTATCCGGCTGCTGCAGGATATTTTCCAGCAGCGAAGGGCGGTCGGCCAGGTAGTGGATGCCCACGGGATCGACCACCAGCGACATCGGTGTATCGCCCTCGATGCCCAGCGACGACGAGCGCAGGAAGCCATCCTCGATGGCGATGTAGGGCAAGCCCCAGCGCTGGCACAGGGCACGGGCCGGGGCCGAGCTGTCCTTGTAGCCGATGCCGGCGATCGCCTTGAGGTGTTTCGGCGCTCGACGCCCGCGTTGCCACAACCAGTAGGGCGGGCCTTCCGGGCCAAGGAACTGCGGCAGGTGCAGGACATTCCATGCCACCCATTGCTGGGTGATACCGATCCAGCCGGGCCCGGGCACCAGTGGCGCAAGATCGAGTGCGGGCAGAGGCAGGCCGTTCAAGCGTTACGCTCCAGGCGCCGCAGCATGCTGCGCACCGGCGGCCAGGGCACCCAGCGCTTGCGCAACAGGCGAAAGCCGTTATGCAGGTACAAAGCGCGCGCCCGGGCGTTGTCCAAAGGCACTTCCAGATAAGCCTCCTTGAAGCCCGCCGTCACGGCCTGAGCGCAGCAGGCCTGTACCAGCGCCGAGCCGATGCCCTGATTGCGCGCGGCCTTGCTCACACGCAGGCCGTACAACAGGAACGGGTAACGCCATTCGCGCCATTCGCTCAAGCAGAAACCGGCAAAGCGCAGGCGCCCCATCAGCCAGCCGAACTCCGCAACGAAGGGCTGCAGGCGCAGGGCGAAAGGGCCGCGGCGGTGATGTTTGAAGGCGACGTAGCCGCTGGCCTCGCCGTCCTCGAATGCCAGTAGCACACGGTCCCAATGAATGCTGCGACCGAGCAGGCGCTCGCGGCAGTCATTGTCACCGATCAGAAACGCCAGCGAGCCGCGTCCACCCGTCACCAGGTGCGCCAGTTGCGGCTGTAATTGTTCCTCGGCGGGGAGCTCGGACCCGAGCACGATCTTCACCACGGCCTCACAGCGCGGGCGCGGTGGCCGAGGCTGCGCTCGCCGGTTGGGCGCAAGCGACCAGGCGGCTGGACAGCGCATCGACACGCAGCGGAACAGGACTTGTAGCGGTCTGGCGACGGTTGGACCAAATCAGGTAATCGGTATCGCCCGCCGGTGCGCCAACCGCTTGATAGACGTTCGGCAGAATCGGTACGTGATCGCCAAAGAAGCACAGCAGGGTTTCGCCCGGCTGATCGAGCAGAGTCTCGCGCAGTTTTCCGAGCATCCGGTCGGCATTGCTGATGTGTCGCAGGTACGGCGCCAAATCATCCATGCCCTCGAGCAGCGGGCGGTCGAACCAGGTGGGCAGTTCGCTGGCGGCGACTTTTTCCAGGTGCAATGGCCCGTGATTTTCCATGGTCACTGCATGGATAAACAGCGGCTGGGTGCGGTTCGGATCGTCGAGCAGTTCGCGGATCTTGTCGGCCACCGCGCAATCGCCAATGAACGGTCCGGCTTTCTGCGAATCGTTGAAGGCGCGCACGTCGATGAACTCATCGAAGCCCAGCGCGGGCAGCACCTTGTTGCGGCCGTAAAAACTGCCGTCGTAAGGGTGCACGCAGACCGTACGGTAACCCTGCGCCTTGAGATGCGCGGCGATGCTTGGCAGGCCCCGGCGGGCCAGGACGCGATAGGGGTTGAAGCGATGCACGCCGAGTCGGTCGCCGGGGATGCCGGTCAGGTAGGCGAACTCGGTACGCACCGTGTTCGCACCCCAGGCGGCGACTTGCAGCTTGCCTCGGGCCAGCGCCTGGCCGGCGAGACGGTCGTATTCGCTGAGCACGTCGGCCTTGACCCCGGGCCACAGGTCGCGCACGTCGAAGAACGATTCACTCTGTACCGAGACCAGATCGGGCAAGGGCGCGCTGGATGGGCGGGCAGCGTTGGTGCTGAACGGCGAGCCGAGGGTGGACGGGTCGACCGCGACCCGGGCGGCGCGGAAGTAGCGCCACAGGCAGGCGGCCAGGCCCCAGCGCCGCACGTCGGCTTCGGCATCGAAGCTCGGCACGCTGCGGTCACGCTGACCGCACCACAACAGCCCCAGGCCCACTGCGCCGAGCAGCAGCGCAGATGAGCGTGCGCCGCTCACCGCTGGCTCAAAGCTCAACCCGGCCCACAGGTACACGAGAAAACCGACCGCCAGCAGCGCCGCTTTGCCGAAGCCGAAAAACGGCAGGTACAGGCGCGGGAAGCGCACCGCGTCGCTGAAATATTCGAAGTCGGCGCAGACAAAGGGTTCGCGCAGCGAATGGTACTTGGCGTTGCTGACCATCACGATCAGCAGCCACAACAGCATCAGGTTGATCGCGCTGAACAGCGGGCGGGCGGTCATTGCATACAGCAGCGCCAAGCCGACGCACCACAAGCCGCTGTGCAGCCACCAGCAACTCAGCGGCCGGCGCAGGTTCGGGCGCGGGATCAACAGGCGTTCGATCAGTACGGTGAGGAGCAGGCCGACGACGGCGACCTGAAGGATGGACATTTCACTCACTGTAATTCAGACCACGCAGGATAAACGATGAAAGACGCTGGGGAATCACCCCCAATAACCAAGTGCCGAGATTCAGCGGAAACGGAAAACTGATGCGCGCCTGATTCGCGGCGAGCCCGCGCTTGATCCGGCGCGCGGCTTTTTCTGCGGTCCACAGGAACGGCTTCGGCCCGGGCATTTCAAAACACATTTTCGACTCGACGTAGCCGGGCAGGATCACATTGATCTTCACCCCCTCCGGCGCCAGCCAGTCGCGGATCGCCTCGCCGTAGACCCGAATCGCCGCCTTGCTGGCGCTGTAGGTCGGCGTCACCGGTAAGCCGCGCCAGCCGGCCAGGGAGCTGAACAGGGCGATCTGCCCGTGACCCCGGGCACGCATGACGGGCAGCGCGGCGTCGACGGTGGCGAGGGCCGCCATCACATTGACTTCGAGCAGGGCGCAGCTGGCGTCCCAATCTTCCGCTTCGCCATTGCTGCCGACTGCGGTATTGAGCCCGGCACCGACCAGCACCAGGTCGGGCTGTTCGGCCTCGCTGACCCGGCGAACCATGGCCCGCAGCGCGTCGAGGTCGCGCACATCCAGCGCTTCGAGCAGCACCCGCGCACCGAGGGCGCGGCATTCGCTGGCCATTTCCTCCAGACGGTCCAGGCGCCGGCCTTGCAGAATCAGGGTCACGCCGGGTGCCGCGTAGGCGGGCGCCAGGGCGCCGCCGATGCCGCCGGTGGCGCCAGTGATGAGGATGCAGCGGGGCGAAGAGTGTTGCGTCATAGGAAGTGTTCGATTCTCGATTTTTTTGCCAGCAACACGTTCAGGCAGTTGTTGACCGCCATGTCGATCCCGCAGCCGGTGTAGAAGCCGCCATTGACCTGGGTGGTGTGGATGACGGTGTTGCGGAAATGCTTGAACAACGCCATGTCGGGCGCTTCGGGGGCGTGCCAGAAGTCGTCGAGGCTACCTTGCTGAGTCAGCCCGGGCATGGCGTAGATTGGGTTGGCGAGCACGAAAGTCGGGCGTTTATGCAGGATCGCCGAGGCACCGGCGGTGCTGTTGACCGTGATCATTCCGGCGATGTGCGAGAGCAGCGTCGGCATGTGCCCGCTCTGCAGGAAGTCAACGCGGTCGGCGACCGCATATTGCTTGGCCAGCATGGCAGTGATGCGGTGGTAGTTCACCAGACCCGGGGTCAGCGGATGGTTCTTCACCAACAGCCGCGCCGAGCCCGGTGCGTGAGCGGCAAAAGAAGCGATCACATGCTCGATGACTTCAGCCATGTTGGTGAACGGCGAGTGATCTTTGATCTGCGCATCACTGTCCAGTTGCAGCGGCAGCAGGAAGGTCGGGTGCCGCTCACGCGCGACTTCGGTCACCAACGCATCATCGCGCCGCCCGCTGAGCAGCAGGCGCACGCCCTGGCGGATGAACCCGGCGTACTCCTTGGCCGCGTTGTAGGGGGCGTGGGTCCGGTAATGCGGGAAGCACAGCTTATTCAGCGCACCACCGCTGTGGTACAGCACATCGTGGGCGGCGCGAGAGGCGAACGACAGCTTGAACGGGTCGCCATTGTCGTAGCGCGGGATGTGCTTACCGACTTCGCGGTACCAGTCCGGATCGCGGGGCAACAGCGAGTTGTTGTTCACGCCATCACGCTCGAGGGTGATCCAGTAGGGGCGGAAATAGCCCTCTTCAAACACGTGCACGCGGATGCCCAGGCGCTTGGCCAGGGCGATGGCGGGACGGTGTACCGGGCGGCAGTCGCCGAAGAGGACGACGTCGGTGATGTGGAGGTCTTGGAAGTAGTGGGTGTAGAAAGATTCCAGCGCGTCCGGATGGTCAGAATAGACGCTTCGTGAGCCTGGACTGTAAAGCACGTCACCCACGTTGAAACTGATGCAGTTGACTCGCTGGTCAAGCGCCCGCAGCGCCTTCGCCAGGCGAGCGAAGAACGGCGAACTGACGCCTTGTAGAAATAGAAAGCAATTGCGCGGATTAGGGGAAAGAGGGCAATCCGGTGCCCGCGCTTTCAGCTTCTCAGGCGCTTCATGCCCAATAAACTGTTCAAGCGCTGTTTCAATTCCTGCCATCTGGACGTTGCTCCTGGCTGCGGTAACGCATGCCAATGCTGTAATTCGTAAAGTGTTTGTTCAGCGGTAGTGAAGCGGTTGGTGATGCAACTGACATACGTCGGGTACAGCAACAGGGTGCCTGCTACCAGTTCATCCAGACTCAGCCTTCGCGAGCGTCTGGCTTGCACCTGTGAGTGCAGGTCCTGGTCGCGGGTCAGGCCCCAGCCGGCATAGAAGGGCTGGCCGTAGGTGGTGACCGGGACGCCTCGAAGCAATGCCTCAAAGCCGGATTGGGAGGTCAGTACGTGCACCTCATCAACGGTTTCCAGCAGTTGCTGCAGTGGTGTGTTGCCGATCACCTCGTCACACCAGTCGATCGTTTGCGCCTCGTCAGTTCCACGGGCGCGGGTGCCAGCGAGTACTTCAGGGTGCGGTTTGTACAACACCCAGGCACCCGGGTTTTGGTTGCGGACTGCCTGTAACAATTGCAGGTTGCTGCGAATACGGTTGGCGCCGAAGCGAATCGACGCATCGTCTTCGACTTGCCCGGTCACCAGAATGACCCGTTGCGCGGTGGCCGGGCGTTGCCAGGTGTTGCCGGGCAGGTTGTATTTGGTCACCCCGGCGCGACAGATGGACTCGCGCAGGGCTTGTGCTCGAGTCAACAGCTCATCGTCAAAGTGTTCATTGAGCAAAATATGTTCCAGGCGCGAACTGCGCCGGGCGTCGTAATAAATGCCGAGGTCGTCGACCACCCATGAAAGCGGGCGCGCCTTGCCGGCGCCGAGGCCAACCGAGCGCAGGAATCCGTCCTCGACCCGCTTCACTGATTGCGGGTGATTTGCCAGTTGGCTGTCGTGTTTGCAGCCCCAGGACACCACGGGTAGACGTGGGTCCAGGGCTTTCCTGGGCTTGACGTAGCGAATCGACGCGCCATTGAAGAACAGCTTGACCAAGGGCTCTTTCCAGCGGCTGAAACCGAGCATTTGCACGGCTTCCGGCAGCGTACTGCGGTGTCGGCGCTGCAGGCCGAGCCAGCGCATCAGGACTTCCGGGGGGCACGCTTGGCCGGTCTCTGGATTCAGATAACGCGGGTAGTCCACCAGGCTGGCATGTATCAATTGCGCAAGGCTCACCGGCTGGCGTCGTGCGGGTGCTGGCAGGCGGTCTTCGGTCAGGCCCCAGCCGGCATAGAACGGCATGCCCCAGGTGTGCACGGGAATGTTCCAAAGCAGGGCGTCGAAACCTAGCTGCGACGTCATCACGTACACGGCGCGCATGCGCGGCAGCAGTTCGGCAGGATGGGTGTTTTGCGCCAACACCTGCACACGCGGGTGATCTTTCAGAGCGGCCAGATCGAAATGCCCGCGCTTGCGGCCTGCGACGACATCCGGGTGCACCTTGAGCAGCACGGTACAGTCCGGATAGCTCGCCAGGGCCGCCCCGAGCATCGCCATGAAGTCGGCGGGGCCGGCGCCTTGCAGTGACGCGTCGGCAAACGTCTGGTCGGCAACCAGCACGCAGTCGGCGGGCAGTTCGAGACATTCGATGCGTGCGTCGTTGTACTTGGACACCTTCTGCTGCTGCCACAGTTGCTGCAAGCCGTTGGCCCGTTCGCACTGGGCGCCGCTCAAGGGTCGGGTGATCAACTGCTCAAGGCGTGAAGGTGCACTGGCGTCGTAGTACACACCCAGGTCATCGACGATCAGCGACAGCGGCGGATCATCGGCACCCAGGCCTACCGAGCGCAGGAAACCGTCCTCGAGGGTGAGAATCGGCAACCCGGCTGTTGCTGCCTGGGCCATGGCCTTGATCGCGCTGGGTTTGCGGCCCCAGGCCATCACCCAGTCTGTCTGCTCCAGGTCGCCCACAGTTCCGTTGTGCAGCGCGTAATCGGGCAACAGGGCGGGCAGTGTGGCTATGCGTTGAGCACCCTTGGAGAGGATCAGCAAGCGCGGGCGAGGAGAAGCGTCATCCATAAACGTGAAGCGAAATTCCGTTTGAGTGGGTGGGTGCAAAGCGCCGTTTCGATAAACCGATCACGACCTGAAATAACGCGTGAATGTTAATACAAATTAACAATGTAAGAACGGTCTTTCAGACGAATACGTAGGACGTGTGACAAAAAAGCCCATCGTGCTGTAAGAAACGCGGGGCGATGGGCTCAGAGCAAGCTCAGCAGGTAGTCGTATTTTTGCCTCAGTAGCGGCATCCGCTGTTTTTCCTGGTACTCGGCGATCGTCTCGGGGCGCAGGCAGTGGAACAGGGCGTTGAGTAAAAACATGTAGTGCAGGTTGCGTAGCGCTTCGTCGGCATCAAATATGCGCGGCAACGCAGCCCGATAACTGTTCAGGAAATCGTGCTGGGCGTTGAGAAAAAGCTTCATGTCCTTGCGTCGAAACAGGCTGCCCAGATAGGCGCCGCCATCAAAACCTACACGTCCAACCTTGACTTCGCTCCAGTCGATCAACTGCAACTTACCGTCGTCGACGAACAGGTTTTTGCGCAGGTAATCCATGTGGCTGATGCAGCGGGGGCTGCGGCGCGCCGCCTGGGCGAGACCTGTCAATAGCGGCTCGAAGGCCTTGAAAGCTTCGGCCAGGCCGCTGAAGCGATCATCGGTTGCGCCCAGCTTTTCAAGTTCCGGCAGGCAGCGCGCGAAGTTGAAGCGCGGGCGTAGAAGGAACCAGGGTCTGTAGAAGTCCATGCTCCAGTAAAGCGGTGCTTGATGGAGAGGGCGGCGTTGCAGGTATTGATGGCTGAGGTGCTCCATCTCGGCAATCCCCCGCGCCAGTTGCCTGGCAATGGCGTGCATGCGAGGCGGTTTGCCGCTGACGTAGGAGGTGAAGATCAGGCTTTCCCGCGGTGTTTCAATGACCCCCAGGCACGTCGGATAGTGAAAGTGAGCGCTGCCCGCGAGCATGTCCTGGGCACGATAGAAGCGTGCTTCCTGGCTGCCGATGAGCGCCACTTTGCGAATCGACTTTTCGACCAACTCCAGCGTCTGTCCTGTTAGCGGATTGTTCAGCCGATGGTGGCGCACGTAGTTGACGAATGAGGCGTTAGCCGCAAGATCCTCACTACTGACAGTTATTGGTTGATCGCCGATATCGGGAAGCAGGGCGCGCAGGTGTTGCTCGAGGCTACCCCGCTGCCAGCGGTACTGTGTTCGGCTGGCTTGCAGGGGGGGGAGATCCAGGTTCATGACTTCGACTCAAGCACGTGCCGTATTCCGATTTGTAGCGATTTGGTAATAATATGCTGCGGGATACAGATCACTGATACAACGAAAAGTTTGCCAGAAGCACAGTTGCAGTTACTCTGCGACCCTATTCAACGGCTTGAAATCCGCTCTCGGCGGTAGTGGGACTTTGCTAAATGTTGCAAAGACCTTAAAGTTCGTCGCCCCCACCACGTCGTTTTCAGGGACGAAAGTCATCATGAATCACCTTTCTATTGCCAAAGAAGCGCTCGCTGCGCAGGCGCAAGCCATCGCCGAGTTGGCCAGTCGCCTCGATGGCGAGTTTCAGAGCGCTGTCGAGCTTATCCTCGGATGCAAGGGCAGGGCGGTGGTGTGTGGCATCGGTAAATCAGGTCTGATCGGACAAAAGATGGTTGCGACCTTCGCGTCCACCGGTACACCGAGTTTCTTCCTGCACCCGGCAGAAGCCTTTCACGGCGATCTGGGTATGCTCAAACCGGTCGACGTCCTGATCCTCATCAGTTACAGCGGCGAGACCGAGGAGGTGATCAAGCTGATTCCGAGCTTGAAGTCCTTTGGCAACAAAATTATTGCCATGACGGGAAGTGGTAAATCGACGTTGGCCAAGCATGCGGATATCTGGCTGGATATATCCGTAGAGCGCGAAGTGTGCCCAAACAACCTTGCGCCCACCACCTCGACATTGGCGACAATGGCGATGGGTGATGCCCTGGCGGTGGCCCTGATCGATGCCATGCAATTCAAGCCCATGGACTTTGCCCGTTACCATCCCGGAGGCAGTCTTGGTCGCAAACTGCTGACGCGAGTCAGTGACGTCATGCACACACCGGCGCCAATTGTCACTCCCGCTACCAGCTTTCATGACTGCCTGCTGGTCATGACTCAAAGCCGTATGGGCCTGACGATTGTCGTGGATGAGGGGGCGCTGGTAGGGATTGTCACCGACGGCGACTTGCGTCGCGCGCTACTTGAAGACCAAAGCGTGACGCGTGCCACTGTTGCTCAATTCATGACGGCGGATCCCCATACCATCATGGAAGATTCTCAGCTGTCGGAAGCTGAAACCTACATGCTCGAAAACAAGATTCGCGCCTTGGTCGTCACCAACCGCCAAAATGCAGTCGTGGGAATTGTCGAAATCTTCGACTGATCTTGATGACTGCGTTGGAGTATCGGGCCGCGCCTGGCGTGGCCCGATTCGTTGCTGGCATGGGGGCCACCCTCCCAGCATCACACTTACTGCGCCATCCTCGCCATCACCTGCGCATAACCCGCCGCAGTCCCCAGCACCGCATCCTTGCCCTGGGCAAACAGAATCGCGTCAGCCACCTCGCGGAACGCACCGGTACCGCCGGCCGCCGTCAGCGTGTGGGTCGCAGCGGCCTTCACGTACACCGGCGCATCTGCCACTGCAAACGACAGGGCGCAAGCAGCAAAGGCCGGCAGGTCGATGCAGTCGTCGCCAATGCAAGCGGTTTGCGCCGCACTGACCCCAGCTTCGGCCATCAGTTGGTTGCAGGCTGCCTGCTTATCCTTGACGCCGAACTGGCACAGGGTGATCCCCAGGTCCGCCACGCGCTTGCGCAGCGTCGCCGAATCACGCCCGGACAACACCGCTACCCGCACGCCATTCTCTTCCAGCAGGCGCATGCCCATGCCATCACGCACATGGAAGCGCTTCAGGCATTCGCCGCTGGCGTCGTAGTAAATACCGCCATCGGTCAGCACGCCATCGACATCGGTAATCACCAGGCGCACGTCGTTCAGCGTCGGCTGCGGGGCAGGGGCCTGGCCACTCATGATCGCCCGCACTTGCTCCAGGCATTCCGGCGTGTCGACGCCCGGGCCGGTCGGCTCCACCAGATAGGCACGAATGCAATAGCCGGCGGCCATCAGGCGCAGTTGTTCGAGCTTCTCCGCATGCTCCAGCATCGGCTGCGGCAGACCGCTGTAGTCGGCCAGCACATCGCGACGATAACCGTACACACCGACGTGCTTCAGGTAGTGCGCGACTTCGCCATCCCGTGGGTAGGGAATCGGCGAACGGCTGAAATACAGGGCATTGCCGTTATTGGCCAGCACCACTTTCACGGTGTTGGGGTTGCCGGCTTCGTGAGCTTCGATCGGGTGGCACAGGGTGCCGACCTTGACCTGCTCGTCGGCGAGCATGCCGGCGGCGAGGGCTTCGATGTCCGCCGGGCGTACCAGTGGCTCGTCGCCCTGCAGATTGATGTAGATGTCTGCCTCGACCTGAGCCATGACTTCCGCCAGTCGATCGGTGCCGGACGGATGGTCCGGCGAGGTCATCACATACTGGCCACCAAAGGCCTGCACGGCTTGCGCCACGCGCTCGTCGTCAGTGGCAATCACCACCACCTGCGCATTGCTCACTTGCAGAGCGCGTTCGTAAACGTGCTGCACCATCGGCTTACCGGCGATATCCGCCAGCGGCTTGCCCGGCAGGCGCGTCGAACCGTAGCGGGCCGGAATGACAATCGCGACCCGTTGTTCTGTACTTGCCATGTTCAGAGTCCTTGTTTCAACTAACGTTGCTTCAGGCAATGTTCAGTGGTGCGAAGGATTTGATCAGGTCATCCAGGGCTTTGATCTGCGCCAGGAACGGCTCCAGTTGGTCCAGCGGCAGGGCGCTCGGGCCGTCGCACTTGGCCTGATCCGGGTTTGGGTGAGCTTCCAGGAACAGACCCGCCAGGCCAACACCCATGCCGGCGCGCGCCAGATCGACCACCTGGTCACGACGACCACCGGACGCAGCGCCCGACGGATCGCGTTGTTGCAGGGCGTGAGTTACGTCGAAAATGATCGGCAGGTTGTCGCAGGTTTTCTTCATCACGCCGAAGCCGAGCATGTCCACCACCAGGTTGTCGTAACCCAGGCAGGTGCCGCGATCGCACAGGATCAGCTGGTCGTTACCGGCTTCCTTGAACTTGTGCACGATGTTCTGCATTTGCGACGGGCTGAGGAACTGCGGCTTCTTGATGTTGACCGGCTTGCCGGTCTTGGCCAGGGCAGTCACCAGGTCTGTCTGGCGCGCAAGGAACGCAGGCAACTGCAGCACGTCAGCCACTTCGGCAACGGGGGCGCACTGATAGATCTCGTGCACGTCGGTGATCACCGGCACGCCGAATTCGGCTTTCACCTTTTCGAAAATGCGCAGGCCTTCTTCCATGCCCGGACCACGGTACGAGTGGATCGAGGAGCGGTTAGCCTTGTCGAAACTGGCCTTGAACACATAAGGAATGCCCAGCTTTTCGGTCACGCGCACGTATTCAGCGCAAGCGGTCAGGGCCAGGTCCAGGGACTCGAGTACGTTGATGCCGCCGAAGAGGACGAAGGGGGCGGTGTTGGAGCATTCGATGGTTGGGGTGATTTTGATCATGGCGAAAAATCTGCTTTGAAAGGTGTGAAAAGAGGAGGGTGCGGTTTTTTCGCAACTGCCAATGGGTAGCTGGCGGCGGTTGGTGCACCACCATTAAAGCGAAATGATAATTTCAGCACCGGGTGGTAGTCAGCTTTATTTTATCAGGCGTGGGGTGTCGAGGCCGAAAGTAACTGATTGAGCAGCCTGCCAAGGCGAATACCTGCATGGGCAAGTTGCTGCTTCACAAGAGGGGCTGCGTCTTGCTGGTAATTATCAGGCAAGGTCAGGCTGTCCTTGGATTTAGCCATTGATTTGTCATTGTGATAAATGAAGTTGCGCGCAATGTCATGGCTTTCCATCGCCCATTGTTCGGGCGTTCCCTGCTGCACGTGGGCGTAGGCCGGATCGCTCAAGAGGTCGCGGGCCAACTCCGCTGGGCTTCTTTTCAGCGAGCGCACCAGAATGGTGTCCCAGATCTTGTGCAAGGTCCAGGTGTGGTTGCCCCATTGCGCCTGCATCTGCCCGGTTTGCTTGATCGCATGCAGGGGTTGATGGATATCGCCGACGAAGTGGACAAGGAATTTGAGGGCGCGCAGACGCTCATTGGCAGGAGCGTTGACGTCGGCCAGCGTTGTACTCGAATTTTCGATACCCAAGACTACGCATCGGCCCTTGCGACTGCAGTCGCGATCAGGGTCGTACTGGGTCGCATTGAAAGGAATGCGCACCGCGTGGCTGACCAGTCCGGGTTCGCTGCCGCGTATCTGATCGGCCCAGGAGGCGATATCTGCCAGGCTCTGCGGGCCTTCAAGTGCCAGTAGCTGTTGCACTTCAGCACGAGCGGCGGGATTCAGCTCGGCTTGCGCAATCAGCGCTATCGTCCGATGCCCTTCATCCCCCCAGGCCAGAACGAGGGTGGAAAATGCCGCACCAGCCAAAAAAATGAGCGCCTTTGCCAAATGCATGGGGGCTTCCTATCGCTATTTGAGGAAAATACGACCCTGTTCCACGTAAAGGCCGCCGTCTGGCCTGATAGTCTATCAATATGCGCGATTAAAGTGATATTATCGAAAAGTTTATAAAATTTCTGAAAGGGGGTCGTGAGATGATAGATCGATCTCACTTGCTAATAATCAAACTGGTCAGCGTTTCGCCTTTGTGCGGTTATGTTAATCCGTGAAAAGGTGGCAATAAATTAAATGGATGTGTGGAAAACATATGCAGAATAAGTCGTTGAAGATCGCAGTGTGTGCAATCTGTCGTAATGAAGTTGATTATATTGAAGAGTGGGTGTCTTTCTATAAAGTCGCTGGCTTCGACTCGATCTATATCTACGATAATGTCAGTGATGATGGCAGCTCAGAGTTGTTGAGTTCGCTTGACGCAGCGGGACAGATCAAGCGAGTTCACTGGCCGCGCAAAGAGGGTGTACCACCACAGCGTGATGCCTATGGTGACTTCCTGCATAACTTCGCTCAGAACTATGATTACGTACTGGTCTGCGACCTGGATGAGTTCCTTGTTGTAAGCGACGGTAATATCAAATCGCTGATCTCCGAAGCAGAGGCGAAACATGGCAACGTCGGCGCTATTGGCTTCCCTTGGCTTATGTTTGGTTCGGGTGGAGCAGAGCAGCAGCAGGAAGGTTTGGTGATTGAGCGTTTTACAAATTGTGAATCGAAAGTAGTCCGGACAGTGAAGACGCTGTACTGCAGTCGTAATACCTACAACATGCGAACGCATGTATGTGATTTGATTAACGGGGTGTATCTGGATAATAGGCTTGAGTTGGCCAGGTTTGATGCGAAAATGCCGATTAAGCTCAAGTCAACGAGTGCTGGCAAGGCGGTGATGCATCACTACTATACCAAGTCAAAGTCTGAGTGGATGAGAAGAAGGGCTCAGCCCAAGGCAGATCGCGCCAAAATCGAGTTGAAAAACGTGACTGAGTTCGAGCGTTTCAATTCACTCGACAGCAATGTTTTTTCCGCCAAAGAAAAAGCACCAGAAGTAAGAAGTGTTATGGCCAGTTTGAAGGATGCGCGGTCTCAATTGGAGAGTGCTTGCGCGTCAGCAGAGGTACAACTGGTGGCGGTAAATAATGATTGGTTGTTCGGTATTGTCACGGGCCTGGATTGTGCGGCTCCGCTGGCGGTCCGTCTAGGTGGTGATGAAGGGCAGGAAACGTTTTTCTACACTAAGCCAATTTCCAGCAAGGTGCATGGCTTCACCGTCAAGAGTAAGTGGCGGAAGTATTATAGTGCAGAGTTTACAATGTCGGTCATTGGCTCTCGTAAGACACAAGTATTCCGTCGAGAAGACTTTCCTTCGATTGTGTCGTCGATAAAGTTAATGAATAAGTATATGCCGGTTGCTGAGCAGCACCTGTTCTCAACGTTTCTTAACTCATTGGCGGAGCGACCATCTGCTGAGTTGATGGCGGAAATTAAGGAAGTTGAGTTCAACGTTAATCAGGACTATTTTGAGTTTTGCCTGTCTCTCGACAAGTATCTGAAAGATTTGAATAAGTCGGATTTTGTTGAAAGCTACAGCGCGTTGAATGATTCCTCGAAATCTTTCATCATGGACGCCAAAGGCGCAGTATTTATCAAAAATTTACTTGCCTGAGTGGTCAGCGATGGCGAGCGAGTAAGACGTTCCGTTGAGTCGCTCGCCATTTGCTGCCGTTGTTTAAGATCTATTTAGTCGATTACCTGCATCCGCTCCCATGGAGCACGTTGAGGCAGGCGGGTGTTGAAAAACTGCTGTGTTTTCAACTTATAATCATTGTCTTCTGCGCTGCCATTACCATCGTTGAAGCAGAGTAGTTTGTACTTGAAGATGTCTTTTGATGTCACCGCGTTTACGTTGTTTGGGCGAACGATGAGGCCGGGTGCATCGGCCTTTACCGCTTGTCCAGAGGCGAATGCGAAGTGGTGATAAAGGAATGAGGTCAGATTGATATCTGTTTCGCTGCGACGCTTGGCGTGGCGCGTCCTGGCAAATGCCCAAGGGTATTTGCTTTCGATGCTGTTCAGTACCGATTTTTTCAGGCAATAGGGAACATGGCGATGCAGGTTCCGGGGTTGGTAGTGAGGAAAATCTCGAGCCAACAATTCGCGTGAATTTTGCGCTGCAATCAAGTAATCAGGTGCTTCTGGCTGAGCATTGTCGCTAACCATGCCGTACGGTTCAAAATAAGCCATGGATCGACCTGTTTCATCAAAGAAGTCGGAAGGCAGGCAGGGTTGACTTAAGATAAAGTCGTCGTTCAGATAAATGAAGTGCTCGCTGAGTTCTTCGATGCGATGCAGGCATGCTTCGATAGCGTGTGAATTGAACGTTGGAAGGGCATCTTTATCAGGGAAAATACTATCGTGATCGACCCAGTTGATTCGCTCATCATCATCTAACCAGTTTGGCCGGCTGCAATTAGAAACAATGTGAATTTTGCCTAGCCAAGGCGCGTATTTGTTCAGCGAACGCAGGGAGTAGCGAAGTTCGTCGTTACTTGTGTAGCGATCCGGGTCAAAGTCTTCGTCCGGGAAGCTCTCCACCCAAAGTTTTTGCCAAGCCTCATCGGCATGGTTGACCCATGTATACACTGCGTCAATACGGCTGTTCGCCACGCTCGCACTGGGACGATTAAAGATTATATCGAAGTCACTGATGGGGAAGCGACGAACCCAGGCTCTATTAGACCTCACGGTGGCTTCACCTGTGGGTGCCAGGTCATACAGATAAAAGTGTAGAACGTACAGTTCGTTCAGCGGGTTGCATAGTTCAATAACAAAGTCTGGACGCGAGTTTAATGCTCGGCAGATGGCCTTGGTGTCAAACTTTTCTCCCGCTGGACTGGTTACGCTAACACCTCCACCCAATGTGTAGATCGTAACGTTAGTGGGGGTTGTCTCACGCAGGCCAGCGATAAAGCCAATCAAGCCATTGAGATAGCCGCTCCAGATTACCAGGCTATTGGGGTCTTGGCCGTCTTCGGCGCCGATGCCTGCATTCAGATTCTTCCGAATATAGTTAACCAGTCCCATGCGGTTAATTTCAAGTAGATCAACTGTGGGCGCGGAGCTGACCGAGGATACTGCAGTGCTGGCGGTTTTATCCAAAGCAACTGATGGGGCATCTTTGAATACGCGCTTACGAAACATGTCATAGAAAAACATATTAGGGTCGGAGATGAACTTCTTGAACTTCTTGAATTTGACGGATTTTCTATTCATTTAGGAGAAACCTCAGGCGTCGCTTGAAGGTGTCGTATCGGTCTACATGGCCAGGTTTGTTTTCAAACAATGCAGAGTAATCATGAAAGTTATTGTTACTTTCCCTGCATAGGTTCAGAAAATCTTCCAATAATGTAGATGATTCGGACACGGCGCTTTCGCGTGGTTGATGCAGCTTGGAAAAGCGAGCGTAATTATCTGTCCTTGCAAGATAATATTTGCTTGCTTTGGGCTTAGCGTGGTGAAGGTGGTAGACGAAGTCTTTGTCCAATAGTGCTTGCAAGCACAGTCTTCCCAGTGCGCGTCTGAATCCTGTAGTAAACAACGGTGATCTAGCTGTGCTGTTGTCGAGGATTTTGGCGCAGGGTGTCAAGCAGTGATAGTGGTTGGCAAGACGCATCATGAAGTCGAAATCTTCGTAACCATGCCCGGTATAAAGCTCATCGAAGCAACCGACTGCCAAATAATCGGTTGAGCGCATGACAGTGATCGATGAAGGGCTGGCGAGGTGTAGAAACTCTTTGCGCGAGAAGCCAAAGAAACTGATGGCGAGTTCCTTCGGACTGGTTTTACCTCCAGCCAGGTTTTTACTGCCTCGTGGTGTCAGATATAAGCAGGGTAAAAAATAAAATGGTCGAGAGCCCTCAAATACTTTCTGCTGGTATTTGAAGAACATCTGAATATCCGGCCAAATGTCTACATCAAGCAGCAGCAAGTAATCGGTGCTGACACGATCGAATGCTTTGTTTCTGAGGAGGGAGGTGTTTACTTCTCCGTTGTAGAATTTGTCGCTCACCAACGTGGCGCAGGCATATCGCCTAACTACTGTTTTGAGAATCGAGTCCGCCAGAGTGCCTCGGTCATTATGGCCGAAAATAAGCTTGAGTCCTGTATGCTCGGCTGCTTTGCATAGCCGCTGAGCCTTGCGGATAAGGTCATAAGGACGTTGAGACAGGTCCATCGGTATGATGGCCGTCAAGTCACTTTTGAGCATTTTTTTATCCGTAGTAGTGCTTGAGTGGATTTTGCCTGGTTCGACGGGTGCGAGACGCTGCGCAAAAAAGGATCGAAGTGGGTTGAGTGATTCAAATGGCATAAGGGTGGTCGAATGATATTGCCATCTGCTCGGGGGAAGGCGCGGCTCTAGCAATTTAAATTGAGAACTTTACAGTTGGTATCGGAGTGTCAATCGGCGCGATATTTTTGCCGAAAAAACTGAATTTCATGAACTGTATGGCTTGTCTCATGCATCGACGCTACTTCCATGTTCGAATGGGCTTAAGATTAATCGGAGTCGAGGTCCTTCGTCAAGGTTGTCTGTCCAATTGAGCGAATATTGAGGGTTAGATACTTGTTTCTATGGCATGAGGTATGTGAGCGGAATTTAGAGGATATAAAAAACTTCTCTTTAAAGTGAGTTCAAGTCTCCAGGTGTTGATAGGGGTGCAAGTAAGACGCTGGACTCTCAGTATAAGAAGGGAGGTCGTTGATCTTTTCATGGATGGCCACGGATGACCGTGATTTTTGGCGGGCGTTGGCTTGTATCGACGGGCGAGGCCGGCGGTGTCTGCCAGGGTCAGTCGAGCAGCAGGCTGGATTCAGAGTGTCGCGAAAATGTCATGCGGGCTTGTTAGCTTGGCATAAAACGAGGAGGGAAATATGACTGTCCTACTTTTTGCGGTTGTTCTGGTATTGACCCTTTCACTGTTCGGCTGGTCCCGTCACCTCTGTGAGGAACAAGAAATTTAGCGCACCAGTGGCTCAGCACTGGTGCGCCATTTCTTTAAGCGTTCATGTAGCTATCTATCTCTGAACGAAGTTTTTTGCTGTGTGGCGTAGGGCCGGAAAAATTCTCAAATCGCGTTACATCATCTCTTGATGCTTCAAATTGGCCGAGTGCGAGACGGGCTTTAGCCAGCTGAATCCATGCATCACGGTTGGGGCGTAGGTCCCTGCGGCTAAGGAAGTGTTCCCATGCGACAACGGCTTTTTCCCATTGATGAGATTTGGAAAGCAGCAGAGCATGCTCCTGCAGCAGTGTACGTTGATCTGTGGCATTTTCGGCATTGATCAAAGACTCTTCTGCTGAAGACAGTTTTCCGATTTTGCGTTGTGACCTTGCCAGTTTGAGCCAGTCGTCTGCAGTCAGTGGCGCAAGTGTGTGAGCTCGAACAATCAGCGCTTCTGCTTGCTTCCAATGTCCGGCGCTGAAGGCTATCAAGCCTGCTACAAGGCATAGGTTGGCAGGTATATCACCTACCTTGAACTTGCTGACGATTCTCCATGCTTCGTCAAGCTCATTCATGTGATGGTGAGCTTCAGCGAAGCGTACAAGTGTCCGGATGCTGCTGTCCTGCTCTGCGATTGACTCCCATAGCTGAAGCGCTGCGCTCCAATTGGACAGTTGAGAGGCAATTTCGGCGCGCTGGATGACACATGGGAGCGAGGCGCGATCAGCGAATAACTCAACTGCTTCATTCAATTGCGCAGGGCTGCCTTTGAGTCGGCAGTACTGCATGATCAATGCCGCATGACTATCCGAGAATAGCTGGGTGTTGAGTTGATTGAAGTTCAGAAGGTCGTGTTCGGCAAGAGCATCGATGTCATTGCGTGACAGAGCAATTGCCAGCTTTTCAGTCTGGTACTCGGGTACGGTAATTGGATGGCTCAGCTTGCTGATCCATTCATGGGCAGAGTCCAGATCCTCCAATTCCCTGAGCGCGCGGGCGATGTTGTAGGCGACGCTGTCGGGGGCTGCGCCGTGACGGGCCAAATCGGTCCAGGCTTGTATCAACAGCTTCCAGTTGCGAGTGTGAGAGGCGTCGGCGGCGCACTCCGTGAGTACCTTGACCAGATGCTCTTGAGAAATAGTGCTGGTGTTGAGTTGTTCAATTGCAGTGTAGGTGCGCTGGCAGTTACTGATTTCGCCGTACACAAAGGTGCGCTCGATGCGTTGCAAGTAGGTGTTTTTTGGCTTGCAGTCGCGCGCAATATAGCGCCCCAGTTCGTCTATTAGTTCGTCCAGTTGTTCGCAGACTGGGCCGAAACCATGCTTCGTATAATCAAAATAACCTGGGCGATAAGTATGACCGCCGTTGAGAATTTCGAACGCATCGAATTGGAAGTACAAAATGCTGCGCTTCATGTACGCAAAGTCAAATGCGACAGATGAGTAGTCAGTAAGCATCAGCGTAGCGTTGGCAAATACGTCTTGAATTGACCGTTCTGAAGGCGTAACAACCGTGATATGAGGCGGCAGATTGAACTCGCCGATGTACTCGACCAAGTTGGCATGTGGGTAGAAAACTACTTTATAGTCCAGTTCCGTGACGGCCTTCCGAAGAAGCTCAGAGTTCAGAACTGCTGACCAGCTTTTCGCGAATTGGCTGTTCTTAAAGTCTTCGTTGTATTCTCGCTGGTTGGCGACGCCCGTTAGTTTGCCCACCAGGCTGTTGCGCCACGTGGGCATGATCAGAATGGTTTTCTGATCTGGCAGGGGCAGTGCGCCCAGACGGTCGTGGCGAGGGAGGCCAGTTAGAGCGACTTCTTTGTCGGAGAATTTGTACGGGCCATTATCACTGATTGATAGTGACTCTGGTTTGGTTGTCGTCACGAAGCAATCGATTTGCTTGCTATTAAGCCAGTGCGACAGGTCGTGAGAAATTACACCGTGCTGCAAAAAGGTGAATTTATACTTGAGTAGGTCGCCGTAGCGTTTCTTGTCCAAATCGGCATAAATATATTCGTCAGCGTGTGACGAAATAAAATGCTCAGCATTTAGCATAGCAAGCTTGTGCTCGGTAGAGCCAAATGCCAAGAGATTGAAGCCCTCGTTTTTCAACCTGGCCCAGTCTTTTGAGTATTCGCCAAGCACAAAAAATATCTGATGCTTGTTAATATTTTTGACAAAACGATAAAGATGCTCTGCGTTGTCGTCGGCTTGTGTGTCGCGGTCCATGAAGACCCAGCAGTTGCCATATTTCCGGCGCGTATCAGTTTGCTGGAAAAGCTGGCGAAGTTTTACCGCTTCACTGTCCAACTGTGTCTCATCTATTGTGACGGGCTTAAAGCTTCTGTGAATGTTGACGGTGGCAACGCCATTCCGATACTGCTTGTTGCGTAGGGTGATTCTTGTTTCCCTGCCGCAGGTTTTCATTGTCAACTGTTTGGTGTCGCCCACGCGCAGCCAGACAATTCGTTCATAGATAAACGGCTTGCCAAAAAAGCTATGGGTACGGGTCTTGGCGTAGGTGGGAAGGGTCAGTTTACCGTCCCACTTGAATTCTTCTTCTGTCTCGGGTTTTTCCGAAAAGTATCGAATTTTTACCAGGTCTTTAATGGTGTCTAAATCATCAATATAGGCGATATTGAAGTTAGGCGAATAGTTTTTGAATAGCGCGAGCATTCCTCGCTTTTGGAAGAACCATGTGCCACCCAATTCGAACGACATTATTGTATCGATCGAAATATGGGTAAAGATTTCGTGGATCAGGCTTTGATAGAGCTTGAGCTGTGGTTCGCTGAGGCTGTAAATATCGGCATCTTTTCGCAAGATACGGCTAAGGTGCCAGATGAGGTCGTAAAGTACGACGCGCTGAATATATTCTTTTACGTGACCGTGGCGTTCGATACACTTTTTGATCAGTCCGAGGGAGCCCAGGCGTAGCTGGTGGTCGTAGCGCCCCGGGTGTTTCCAGCCGGTATCCAGCGTCGATGTGCCGTCATCACGTTTGCGATAGTAGTACTTTGCAGTCTGCAGATAGGCCATATAGCCTTCGTCAACGCCCAGCAAGTAGGAGTTGATGAAGTCGCTGTCTTCAAAGCCAGGTTTGATGTCGTGATTGAAACGAAGGCCTTGTGCTAGTACTCGATTGCGTTTGAATAGTACGGCATTCACGTTCAGGCAGATGTGTTTGCCAGGAGTGGCAATTGGCACCACTACGTTCCCTTTTGCGAAGCGGAATCGCAGGGGATGAGTGTCGCTGAATTTTTCTGTGTCATCGAAGTAAAAGACGAAGCTTGCACAAAGAGCCTTCAGTTCCTGATGATCAGCATTGATGCGGATTTGTTCGTCGCAGACGTCGAAATAATTGTCTGAAACGAAGTCGTCCATATCGATGAACGTTACCCATTCGTTACGCGCGTATGCCAAGCCGTTATTGCGTGCGGCCCCTTGACCGGCGTTACTTTGATAAATGTAGCGTATGTTGGCCGGATATTTCTCCATCCACTCCGCGACTTTTCGCGCAGTGCCGTCGACCGAGCCGTCGTCCACAATGATGACATCGATGTTCTTTTCAAACGAAAGCGTTTGATTGACGAGGCTGTTGAAGTAATCGTCAATGTAGCGCTCGACGTTATAGGCGGCGGTAACGATTGAGTAGCTGGAAAAGCCGACTCGCGGAGGCAGGACCGTGCTGGTCACGGGTTGAGGCGTAACTGCGGTGACTGGCTCGGTCTTGCGTTGTGAGAAAAATTTCTTCAAGGGGGGCAGCGTAATCATTGGTCCTTTCCATGGCGAGGCCATTTGTATATAACCCTAAGTCCTGACTTGGATCTAAAACGGGTTCAAACTAGTTTGTGATGCCCGTTGCTCGGCCCAAAACCATAGTCTGTACGATTGGAGAAATAACTTTTTGCCATTCGTAGATAGCGGCGTTAGTTACGTAAATGGTGTCATCCGGTTTGATCATGATTTGGCGTGCGTAGAAGACTGCTGCCGGATCGCGCATGTTAAGTCTTAAAACGGTCGGTTTGCTGCCGGCGCCTTCATCCATGCGGAACACAAACACACCTTCCGGATTTGCATTGGCTTCTCTTAGTCCGCCTACAACGCCCAGCGCATCAAGCAAGCTGGTGTTTTGTGCCGGAAGGTCCTTGAGGCCTGGCTCGTTCACAGCCCCCATCGCCACAAACCGCTGCCGCGCACGATCCAGTACCACTTCGGAGTTCGGGCGCAGCACCATGTTGTTGCCCGCCAAAACGTCCTCATAGTTGAACTGTTGAACCTGGCTGCCAGTGCGCACGGTGACGTTAACCAGATGGGGTTCCATCACCGGGCCGCCAGCCTGATTGACTGCGTCCAGCAAGGTGAGGGGACCTTGCAGGGTGCTGAAGCGCCCCGGGGTTTTTACTGCACCTGCGACCAGTACGGAGCCGGACAGGTCGCCGACCAGTTCGACATGGGTCTGTACGTCGGTCGTGACGCCTTTGAGCTGCTTGCGGATCATGTTCTCAACTTCGTTGAGGGTCATGCCTGCGACGAACTGGCGACCGACATAGGGCAGGGAGATCATGCCTTGGTCGTCGATACGCGTCTTGAGCTGGGTGCCGCCCGTGGACAATGGGGCGAAGAGCGCTGAGCCTTCTGGAGCGTTGTCGGTGATCAACACGTTCAGGATGTCACCGGCCATCAATCGCGCGGACGGCGCGATTGGCTTGGCGATGCTCGCTTGCGCCGCGCGCGGCGCGCCGCGCATGTACGGTGCAATGGTGTTGGCGTTGATTTCTACCAGGTTGTAAGACTCATTTTTGCTCTCGATCTCGCCCTTGTACGGACCAGCGCCTGACAAAGTTCCACCGCAACCGGCCAGGCCCAGAATGGCCAGAGTCAATGCTGTAGCTTTCAGGTTGAACGTGTGGGAAGCAACAAGGGATTTAATCACGATGATCCTCGATCGAAGCCAGGATGAAGCGGGTGATGCCGTAGAGCATCAAAAGACCAAGCAAGATGGTTGCCAGGTTGTACAAGCGCTCTGGGTATATAGCCAACTGAGGTGTGTTCGGGCTGACTACGGTGACCAGGGTGCGGATTTTTTTGCTGGCTTCGACGCGGGCATTGTCGAGGGCTGCTACTGCTGTTTTGTAGCTGGCTTCTGCAATGCCGGCATCCAGCGTCAATTGCTGGAAGCGCGAGGCGACAACGTTCAATTGAGAGCCGTCGGGCGATGAAACCAACAGGCGTTTTTCCTTGGCCAGTTGTTGGGTGATCGCGTTGACTTTCTGCTTCTGCTGTTTAACTTGCGGCGAGTCAGGACGCAGCTTGAATTGCATCTCGGTCAGAACGGCCTGTTCCTTGGTGTACTGGCCTTCCAGGTCGGCAATGATGGTGGCGCGGTTTTGTGCCGTGTTGCCGCCGTCCAGGACCTTGTTATCGTTCTGGAAGTCGAGCAGCTCGGTTTTGCGCTCGGCATAGTTGGTGCGAGCAGTGAGCAATTCGCCTTTGGCAAAGTTCATTTGCTCGCGCGCGATGCTATGGCTGACTTCGTTGACGAAATGCTCGCTGGCCTCAAGGATGGTGCGCAGCATTTTTTCCGAGAGTTCAGGGGTGAACGCCTGGACTTCCACGCGCAGCAAGCCGGTTGTTTCGTCGTAATGGGCAGACACCAGGCGCTGATAGTACTTGAGCAAGTCTTCGCGCTCAGCGTCTTTGTCCAGCCAGTAAAAAATATCGCTGCGTTGGGCGGCGTATTGTTCGATCCAATGCAGGCGTTCTTCCAGCAACAACATCATGTCCATGGAGACAATGTATTCGCGAAGGTAAAGCGTCTCTTCGCGGGATGCGGGGTTGGTGCCGGTCAACAAGGTCGCCAGGCCGGGTACGGCGGCGGCCTGAGTGCCACCGTCCTGACGAACCACCACTTGCGCGGAGCTGACGTAGCGGTCAATCGCGAACACGCCGTAGTAAATGGCCGCCAGGGCCAGTGGCAGGATTACCATGCCAATTGCCAGGCGCCAGCCCTTGAGTTTACCCGTACTGCTCATATGTGATGCATCCTTGAAGTCGAACGGTGTTGCAATCTAAGAGGGGGATTCAGGTGTTATAAGCCTTGATGCCTTCGGCGACGTCTTCGTAAATCTGGATGCCGCCATCGCGAACCAGCAGGACAATGTCACAGATCTTTTCGACTTCCGGCATGGCGTGGGTGACCAGTACGACTTTCGATTGCTGCAGTTTTTCCTGGAACACTTCTGCGCACTTGCGCTTGAACTGAGCGTCGCCGACCGACATCACTTCGTCGATGAGGTAATAGTCAAAATCGAACGCCATGCTCAAGCCAAAGGCGACGCGAGAGCGCATACCCGATGAATAGGTTTTTATCGGCTCGTCGATCCAGTCGCCAATTTCGGCGAACTCCTGTACGTAACGGACCTTCTCGCGCATAGCTTCGCCTTCGGCACCATAGACTCGGCAGACGAATTTGATGTTGTCGCGACCGGTCATGCTGCCCTGGAAGCCCCCGGACAAGCCTACCGGCCATGAAATGCTCTGGTCAGTGACAATGGTGCCCGAGTCAGGGATGTCCGCTCCGCCCAGAAGACGCATGAGGGTGGATTTGCCCGCGCCATTGCGCCCGATCAGGCCAATGTTCTTGTCTGGCGGAATTGACAGCGACAAGTTACGGAACACGTACCGACGGCCTTTGGGCGTCAGGTAGGATTTGGTGACGTTCTTAATCTCGAACACGTTTGCCAGTTCTCATCCGTTTTTCGTGGAAACCAGGTGCAACCGACGGGCGCGGTAGCTACCGAGGGCAACGAATAGCAAAATGACGGTAAATGCGACTACGTACTCCACGGACACGCCGTCGACCGGTGTGTAGTGCGGCAAAACCTCGGCGCGAATCAACTCGACCAGATGCAGGAAGGGGTTGAGCAGGAGCAGCGGCATCATTGCCGTTGGCAAATAAGTAGCAGGTACCAGGATGCCGGAAATGAAGTACAGCGGAAAAAAGGCCATGCGAATGACCACTTTGAGGCTGGGCAGGGCGTGGGTGATTAACGCCAACAGCATGCCAAGCCCAAATGAAAACAGCAGTCCGAGCGCCAGCGTGGCAACCCATTGGAGGGGGCTGTGTACGGACATGTCGAAGCCGTACCAGGCAAAACCGAAGACCAGGATTGCGTAGACCGTAGCGCTGATGCAGGTTTCCACCAGCACGCGAGCTATATAGGTGTCGAGTGGCTTGATCTGCTTGTAGGCAAATAGCGAGCGATTTTCCCGCAGGCTGTCCATCAGTCGAAGTGCTGTATTGCGATAAAGCAGAAATGGAGCCATCCCTACCAGTACGAACACGGGGTATTCCACACCGGAGATGGTGCGTCCGCGGATAAGTGAAAACAGGATGGTGAAGATCAGCAGGTGACAGACCGGTTCGATCAGGGTCCAGACTGCCCCCATACGTCGCTCGCCAAAACGTGCACGCGCTTCGCGCAGGACCAGTGCAAAGATGACCGACTTTTGAATTTGGAAGGGGGAGCGAGGTTTCACTATTTTTTACCGCACAGCAAAGCGGCGTGCTTGGACGCCGGTGAATTCGTTTCAGGAATGGCCCGCATCCGCGCGGTAACTTGGGGATTCGGGCGGCTTCCGTGCTCAAGGGGCGGGAGATTAATCGTTGGGTGGTATTAGCGTCAAGTGAGAATCCTTCCCTATTTCCTACGTCCGGCCGGGTAATGGCCTACACATTATTCCCCGTATAAGAGTCAGATCGATCCTATATAGGTCGATATCATCTGGAATAAATGACAGATTTCCACTTTGATATGGTGGATGTCATTAAGCCACTATTGTCGTAGGCTCCTTCGCCATCAGGAAAGTTGCAAAGTTGAGACTTGTTTTTTTAATTTGATCGTCGGCAGAGTGTTTATTAACCGGATTTCGAGCAGTATTGATGCCATCCATCGGTATAAAATTGTGCTTTTATGCTGTAACCCCCGTGGTAGACGCATTGCCCTACAGAGTGAGATTGCATCAGGGGTAGTGACTGCGCTGGCTCCGAACATTTGAAAGACTGCGTCGCCAGACAGGGCTTCGGTAACGTGAGTTGATCTTAGAGTCAGTTTTTGACGCGGCCAGTGGATCGGCAGTCGTAACGGCACCCGCTGTCGATGACGGAGTGTTTATCCAACTCTCCTAATGTTGGAAAATCTGGAAGACTTTTGCGTTAAATAGGACGTATGTTCCAATATGCTTTCCGTGCGCACGCTCTATCTGTAGAGAGCCCGGGACGAGTCTTTGCAACAGTTCAGGAGTGGTAAGGGTTCCGTTGCTGCTTTATTGGTTGCAACTTGTTCATCAGTCACAATGTCGCCCAAGATGACCCGCCTCCAGGTAAGAAAATTGAAAAAAGTCCCCATCCTCATCCTGTTCTGCGCACTCGCCGCTGCCAGCCTATACCTCAACAAATCCCCCGATAACATCACCAAACAGCAACCCCAACCCACCGCCGGCCAATTCGACTACTACCTCCTGGCCCTCTCCTGGTCCCCCACCTTCTGCCTCACTCGCCCGGAAAACGCCCAATGCTCAGGCAAAGGCTACGGGTTTGTGCTGCACGGTCTGTGGCCGCAGTACGCCAAAGGCGGCTGGCCGCAGTCGTGTGATGGGCAGGCGAAGTTGTCGCAGGCTGAGCGGGCGCGGGGGATGGAGGTGTTTGTGACGCCGGCGTTGCTCAAGCATGAGTGGGCCAAGCATGGGACGTGCAGTGGGTTGGATGCGATGGGGTACTTGGCGGCGGCGGACAGGGCGTTGGCGGCGGTGAAGATTCCTGAGCAACTGCAGCCTTTGAGCAAGAACGTGTACTACTCGGCACAGGACATCGCGCAGATGTTTCGTCGCAGCAATCCGGGGATTCCCGGTGATGGCCTGGCGGTGATTTGCCGTGGGCCGGAGTTGTCGGAGGTGCGGGTGTGCATGGGTAAGGATCTGTCGTTTCAGGCGTGCGGCAAGGGTGTGAAAAACCAATGCCGCTCCGGGGATATTCGGGTGCCGCCGGTGCGCTGATGGGTCAATACGTCTGCGGCGGGGCGACGGGGAGGCCGAGGGCGATCAGGTCGGTGCGCAGTTGGTGTGCTGTGGTGAATTGCAGGGCGTTGAAGCCTTGTCGTCGAGCGCCTGTGATGTTGGGGGCGTGATCATCGATGAATACGGCGTGGTGACCTTCGAACTGGTAGCGCGACTTCAGTAGTTGAAAAATTTCCGGCGCCGGCTTGATGATGCCTTCTTGGCCCGAGACCAGGATGCCTTCGAATTTCTGCAAGAAGGCGAAGCGTTCGAGGGCGATGGGGAAGGTTTCGGCGGACCAATTGGTCAGGGCCAGCAGGCGAACGCCGTTGTCGTGAAGCTCCTCAAGGATCAGTACGGTTTCTTCGAGGGCGCCGCCGAGCATTTCTTCCCAGCGTTCGCGGTAGGCGCGTATCAATGTCTCTTGGTGCGGATGGCGGGCGATGGCTTCGTCTGTTGCTTCCTGCCAGGGGCGGCCGGCGTCCTGCTGTTCGTTCCAGTCGGTGCTGCAGACCTCGGACAGAAAAGTCTCCATGTCCTGTTCGTTGTCAAATAGCTTGTGGTACAGGTTTCGCGGGTTCCAGCGAATCAGTACGTTGCCGAGGTCGAAAACCACGGTGTCGATAGTAGGGTTCATGATGTTCCTCCTTGAAATGCGTGCTGAGCTTGCAGCCTAGCAGAGTGCCGGGAGGTGGTTTGCCCCCGGTGAGGGCTCTAGGCTAAGCTTCGCGCGCCAAGGAGTTCTGGCGCCTGCTCACGCGTAACCGTTCAAGGATGATGTTGTTGCCAGCCCCCATTCACGACCCTTATTACACCCTCGGTGGCCCATTGAAGCGCTTGCCTCTGCGTAAGGCAGCGGTGGCGTTCATTGCTGCGGTGTGTCTGTGTCTCTGCGGGTTGCTCTATCTGCAGCTCAAGCAATCCCGTGATCATGACCTGGCGCTGGCGCAAGTCAGTTCGGCCAATCTGACCCGAGCCATGGCGCAGCAGGCGCAGGATACATTCAGGGCGGCCGACCTGGTGGTCAGCAGTCTGGTCGACTGGATTCAGGACGAGGGATACGAGGCGGCGCGCAATCCGCGTCTGCAGCAGACGTTCGCGCGTCGGGCACAGGCGCTCGAGCAGTTGCATGGGTTGTTTCTGGTCGATCGCGAAGGGCGTTGGGTGGTGAGTTCCTTTGGCGACTTGACCCGGCCAGTGACCTTCGATGATCGTGAGTACTTCAAATTCCATCAGCGCAATGCTTCCCGGGAAGTGCATATCGGCCCGGCCATTCGCAGCCGGCAGAACGGCGAGTGGATCATTCCGCTGTCGCGCCGGATCAATGGTCCCCAGGGGGAATTCCAGGGGGTGTTGATGGCCGGCATTCGCCTGGCTTACTTCGACCGCTTCTTCAAAAGCTTCAGCATCGATGACCAAGCGCTGATGTTTCTGGCATTGGCGGACGGTACGTTGCTGGCGCGACGTCCCAGTGATCAGCAGATGATCGGAAAGTCGCTGGCGCAGGGTCCGATTTTTCGCACTTATCTGCCTCAGGCGCGCTCAGGCAGCGCGATGATTCGTACGCCGTCGGACGGCAGCGTTCGCTTGTATGGCTACCAGCAGTTACAGGCTTACCCTTTGGTCGTGGCCGCGGCCATTCCCGAAGAGGTGATGTTGCGTGGCTGGTGGGCCAACGCGGTGCAGTCCAGTGTCATCGTCGCGCTGGTGGTGTTGGGCATCAGTCTGTTCGGCTGGGTGTTCGTGTTGCAGGTGCGTAACAGCGAGCGTATAGAAGCGGATCTGCGTGCGGCCCAGGAGCGCCTGGAAGTCATTGCCACCCATGACAGCCTGACCGGGCTGGGTAATCGTCGGCTGTTCCAGCGTGTGCTGGAGACGGAATTTGCCCGTAGCCAGCGTCAGCAACGTCGCTTGAGCCTGATTCTGCTGGATATCGATTACTTCAAGCCGTTCAACGATACCTATGGGCATTTGGCTGGCGATCAGTGCCTGGTGCAGGTCGCCCACTTGGTGAAGAGTTGCTGTCAACGCAAGACTGACCTGGTGGTGCGTTACGGCGGGGAAGAATTCGCCGTGTTGTTGGCGGACGCTGACATCGATGCCGCCTACACGCTTGCCGAACAGATTCGTCAGCGCATCAGGGCCGCCGCCATTCCCCATCGTGCGGCGCCCTCGGGACAGTTGACGGCCAGCCTGGGCTGTTATGCGTTTGTGCCAACTCTCGAGGACCGTGTTGAGTTGTTGATCGAGCGGGCGGATGCGGCCTTGTATCAAGCCAAGCACTTGGGCAGGAATCGCACGCAGGTCATGTCCGAGGGCGGCACGTTAAAAGACGACGCCGGGGTTAAAGTCCAGGGGTAAGGTTGGATATCTGGCCGGCTGTCTTGCGTGCTGGCTGAGATCACCAACTCGACTAAAGTTCAACTGCTTGCGCAGTAACTGGTCAACTCCTCTCTTACATTTCGGACGATCAAGCAAATGTTGATACCTAAAGCATTTAAAGCCTCAGCGTTGATGGTTGCGGCTGTATCGTTGTCGCCGCTGACCAGTTACGCCGATTCGCCTCTGACTGCGCAGGAAGCTCATGCCATTGGTGTCGATGCCTATGTTTACTTTTATCCACTGTTGACCATGGATGTCACGCGCAAACAATTCACTAACATCGAACCTGGCAAAGAGTTTGGCAAAGGGCCGATGAATATGTTCGTCAGTGTTCCGGAGTATCCGCCGGCCAACTTCAGGGGGGTGGTGCGTTCCAACTTTGACACGTTGTATTCGATTGCCTGGCTTGACTTGAGCAAAGAGCCGCTGGTGGTGTCCGCCCCGCAAACCAATGGACGTTTTTACCTGTTGCCGATGCTCGACATGTGGACGGATGTCTTCGCTTCACCTGGCTGGCGCACCACGGGAACGGATGCCGGGCAGTTCCTGGTGACGCCGCCTGGCTGGCAGGGCAGTGTGCCCGCCGGCACTACCCAGTTGCCGGCGCCGACCCCTTATGTGTGGGTGATCGGCCGGACCAAGACCGACGGTGCGGCGGATTATCCGACGGTGCACAAGATTCAGGCGGGATATACCGTAACTCCGCTGTCGCAGCTGGGTAAGCCGCCGACCCCGGTCAGCATCAAGGTCGACCCCGCTGTCGACATGAAAACTCCGCCTAAAATCCAGGTCGATTCAATGTCGGCGGCTAATTACTTTGCCTATGCGGCTGAGTTGCTCAAGCTGCATCCGCCCCACAGCACTGATCAGCCGATCATCGCGCAGATGAAACGCATCGGCATCGAGCCCGGCAAATCGTTCAAGCTCGAAGCACTCGACCCGGCGATACAGCAGGCGTTGCAGACCGCGCCCGCCGAAGCCCGGGCCTTGATGACGTGGAAGGTGCAGACCCTGGCGCGGGTGGTCAATGGCTGGTCGATGAACACCGATACCATGGGGGTCTATGGCAACTACTACCTCAAGCGCGCAATGGTCGCGCAACTAGGACTGGGGGCTAACCTGCCGGAAGATGCGATCTATCCGCTTAACCTCGGTGATGACAAAGGCCAGCCACTGGATGGCGCCAATCAATATGTGCTGCATTTCGACAAGGATTCGGTGCCGCCGGTCAATGCGTTCTGGTCGATCACCCTGTACGACGCGGAAGGCTTTCAGGTAGGCAATGAGCTCAACCGGTTTGCGGTCAGCAGCTGGATGCCGTTCAAGACCAATGCCGATGGTTCGCTGGATCTGTACTTCCAGCACCAGAATCCGGGCAAGGAGCGCGAGGCCAATTGGCTGCCGGCACCCGCCGGGGCGTTCAACCTGACCATGCGCCTGTATGGACCCAAGCCCGAAGCCTTGAATGGCAAATGGAATCCGCCGGCGGTGAGGCGCAGTTAATCAGGGGGCAGGGCCGCATTGCACCGATTGCAGCTTGTGTTGTAGCCGCTCGCGCACCTGCGGCCACTCTTCATCGATGATGCTGAATCGCACCGAGTTGCGTTTGCGGCCGTCAGGCATGATCCGTTCGTTGCGCACGATGCCTTCCTGTTGCGCGCCGAGCCGGAGAATCGCCGTACGGGACTTGAGGTTGATTTCGTCAGTGGTGAACTGCACACGAACGCAGCCGAGCTGTTCGAAGGGTGTCCATGATCGGTCAAGTGCTCGTCGTTGGCAGTTGGACGCATTACAGGCAGCGGGCGATGGACTTGGCAAGTGTTGCCGCGAGGCAATGGGAGAAATCTATTATCGGCCAGGGACGGCGATGCTCTATAACCTTGTGAATCATGCACAAGGAATCGCTCATGTTCGCCTCGCCCCTCAACGACCTCGATCTTTACCTGCAACGCCTGGGCTATAACGGTGCACCCGCGCCCACTCTTGAGACATTGCAGCAACTGCAACTGCGCCATACCAGCACGTTCGTCTTCGAAAATCTGTCGCCATTGGCCGGTGTGCCGGTGCGGTTGGACTTGGAATCCATTCAGCAAAAACTCCTGCATGAAGGGCGAGGTGGTTACTGCTATGAGCTCAACTATCTCTATATGACCCTGCTGCAACATCTGGGCTTCGAGGTGCGCGGCATTACCGGGCGGGTGGTGATGAACGCCCCCGAAGGCGCCTGGGTCGCGCGCACCCATCGCTTGACCCTGCTCACCCTGGATGGGGTGCGCTACATCACCGATGTCGGCTTTGGCGGCATGGTGCCCACTGCACCGTTGCGGCTCGACACCGAGGCGGTGCAGGCCACGCCCCATGAGCCTTACCGTATTACCCGCGAGGGTGACAGCTACACCTTGCACGCCCTGGTGGGTGATGCCTGGTGGGCCATGTATGTGTTCGACCTGCAGCGCCAGGGCGATATCGACTACGAGATCGGCAACTGGTACGTCTCGACCCACCCCGAGTCCCCGTTCCTGCAGCGCCTGATGGTGGCGCGGACCGAGGGGCAGACGCGGCGCACCTTGAACAATGGCAGCTTCGCCGTACATCGCGTGGGGGCGCCGAGTGAGCGGCGGGAGATCACCGATCCTGGCGAGTTGGTCAGGATTTTGCATTGTGAGTTCGGCCTGCAGGTGCCCGAGCTTCCGGCTCTGGAGACGAGGTTGACGGAATTACTTGCCGCCACCCTGTAGGAGCGAGCCTGCTCGCGAAAAACGTCAACGATGACGCGAGCATCCTGAATGCACGCGGCGTCCTCAGGTTTTTCGCGAGCAGGCTCGCTCCTACAGGGATATCGACATCCGGAAGGGTGTGTTTCGGGACAAAAACTGATCAATCGATCAGCTTTTTTTCGACGGGCGGTCATGGCCGCAAGTCCCGTCCCAGAGGGCTCTGCAGGGGTGAATATGAACGAGTGTCCATTATGTGACTGGCAAGTTGTATACAACTCTATGGACATTTGTCTTGTGTGTTGAATACAGTGTGCGCATAACAAAAACCCAGGGAACCCCCCACGATGAAAACGCCCTCTGTTTCACACCAACGGCCCGAGGATGAAAACCTCGGGATCGGCGCGAATATGGCTTACGGCCTGCAGCACGTCCTGACCATGTATGGCGGTATCGTTGCGGTACCACTGATCATCGGCCAGGCGGCCGGGCTTTCTCCGGCGGACATTGGTCTGCTGATCGCGGCATCGTTGTTTGCAGGGGGGCTGGCAACACTGCTGCAAACCCTGGGTTTACCGTTTTTTGGCTGTCAGCTGCCGCTGGTGCAGGGCGTTTCGTTCTCCGGTGTGGCAACCATGGTGGCGATTGTCAGCAGCGGCGGTGAGGGCGGCTTCCAGTCGATCCTCGGCGCGGTGATTGCAGCCTCGTTAATTGGCTTGTTGATCACTCCGGTGTTCTCGCGGATCACCAAGTTCTTTCCACCGCTGGTGACCGGTATCGTCATCACCACCATTGGCCTGACGCTGATGCCGGTGGCGGCACGCTGGGCCATGGGTGGCAACAGTCATGCCGAAGACTTCGGCAGCATGGCCAACATCGGCCTGGCCGCCGTGACCCTGGTACTGGTGCTGCTGCTGAGCAAAATCGGCAGTGCGACAATCTCCCGGCTCTCGATCCTCCTGGCCATGGTCATTGGCACGCTGATCGCCGTGTTCCTCGGCATGGCAGACTTCTCCAACGTCAGTGAGGGGCCGATGTTCGGCTTCCCGACGCCGTTCCACTTCGGCATGCCGACCTTTCACTTCGCCGCCATCCTGTCGATGTGCATCGTGGTCATGGTGACCCTGGTCGAGACCTCCGCGGACATCCTCGCGGTCGGTGAGATCATCGACACCAAGGTCGACTCCAAGCGCCTGGGCAATGGTCTGCGCGCCGACATGCTGTCGAGCATGATCGCGCCGATCTTTGGCTCCTTCACCCAGAGCGCCTTCGCCCAGAACGTTGGCCTGGTAGCGGTGACGGGGATCAAGAGTCGTTACGTCGTGGCGACAGGGGGGCTGTTCCTGGTGATTCTCGGCCTGCTGCCCTTCATGGGGCGAGTGATTGCTGCAGTGCCGACCTCGGTACTGGGTGGTGCTGGCATCGTGCTGTTCGGCACTGTGGCGGCAAGTGGTATTCGTACCTTGTCGAAAGTCGACTACCGCAATAACGTCAACCTGATCATCGTCGCCACCTCGATCGGCTTCGGCATGATCCCGATCGCCGCGCCGAGCTTCTACGATCACTTCCCAAGCTGGTTCGCGACTATCTTCCACTCGGGCATCAGCTCGTCGGCGATCATGGCCATCGTGCTTAACCTGACCTTCAACCACCTGACCGCCGGCAACTCGGACCAGCAGTCAGTATTTGCCGCCGGCACCGAACGCACCTTGCGCTTCCAGGACCTGGCGGCGCTGCGTGAGGGTGATTACTTCAGCGATGGCAAGTTGCATGACTGCGACGGCAAAGAAGTGCCAGTGGTGGTGGAGGATGATCATGGCCATGGCGCGCCGGAGCATCGACCGGTGCAGATAAAGAGTAGCGAGCACGTCTGATCGCAGTTACTGGCGAAGCAAAGGGGCCGACCTGTTGAGTAAACAGGTCGGCCTTTTTTGTTGTAGCTGGATTGATATGTTGTGGGTTTGTACGACGTACATTAAGTGTTGGGTGCTTCCTACGGTATAAGCTGAATAGTGCGACGTTGCGGTTTTCTAGGATGGGTTACTATCGTTGCTCGAATTTTAATAATCGAAAGGTTGTTGATGTGTTTTTTTGAGTTACTGGGTTGTTAATTAATGGAAGTCAAAGTCATGGAAGATGTGGGCGGTTTTAATGGGGCTAATCACTCCTATGCGGGTGAACAAGCGCTAAAGGTGAGTGGAGGCGTTGAAGGGCGACGGTTGATCGTGACGTCGGATCAGCTTTTGCAAATAAAACTTTATGTGCAGAAGGGTAAGTCTCTTTCGACGGAACGTGAGGGGATCGAAGTTGAACTGGGTGGGGTTATTGATCACCCGGATTTTCATTGGAAGGAGGTTCAGGAGCTGCACACAAAGATCAAGGCCCATGCTGGAAAGTGGCTGCCTATTGAAAGCAAGTTGCTTATGGTTGGAGGTGGTTTAGGGGCGTTTGCAAAAACCCAGGGCACATTTGCCGCAGACCTTGTGCAGCAAATCGAAGCCATGCCGATCAGTGAGCGGGTCAAGAACTACGGTCCTATCGCAGTGGATGAAACGCCCTTCATACCGTTTGACCAGCTTGATCGGGCTGTGTATGAAGAACTCGGAGGGATGTTTCAGGACCTGAAGGAGAGTGTCAATCTGAGTCGCGCGCCTACGGTCGAATTGAAAGAAGCCATCGAGCTTTTTCACCGGGAACTGAGCGAACAGTTAGTGCCGTCGGTCAAGCTGAAAATAAACAAGCTTAATACCATCGACTTTGCGGTGGACCTGATCCGCTTTCGCGAATCACTTGCAGAGATCGAGCGTGATATTGCTCAAGCCGAAAAAGAAGTCAGAACGCTGGCGATCCCCAGTTTGCTGAAGGGTTTGAATCCCGTTGCTGTTCTGCTGGACTTTATCCTGGTCGGACCGGAGGAGGCGCTCATTGGGCGGGGCGGGGTCGAGGCGATTGAGAAGTTGCGAACCTTCGAGAAAAAGCGGCGCAGTCTTATCGCGATGATTGATGGCCAGGAAAAGTTACCCGGTTTAATACTGTCTCACAGTAACTCGTTGGACAATATTTACGGTTTCATGCGAGCGGCATCCGCAGCCGCTGAAGCCTTGGTGATGGTATGGGATTCGGTATTGGCAGAAATAGAAAAGTCTGCGAGCGAGCTTTCGCTGATCAAGGAGGGCGTGAGCTTGATACGTTTCAAGCAAAGTTTTATCCGCGGCATTGAGCCGTGGGAGAGCGTCAAAGAGCTGGCCGAGTCTCTGTTGCACTCTCTAAACAAGGCCATCGAAGACTTCAATAAACAGCAGTTCGCAAGTTAACCGAGGGAAGGTGTATGAACGAGATAGACAGGATGTCCACTCAAGAGCAGCGCCAGCCGGATTATGCGCTGATGAAGCAAAGCAAATACTCAATCAACATGGCCGTTTCGGAGATTTCCCTGGGGTTTGCCGAGTATCTGCAGGCCAGGCTTGGGCGCCTCAACGCAGCGCTCAATGGCGCGCATTCAAGTATTTTGCAATCGACGGTCGCCATGATGCCGCTGTTGAGAAATGCCAATTTTTTAAGCTTGAACGCTGAACTCGATCGGCTGGAGAGCGCTCAGGAATTGGATGAGCAGGCGCGGCAGCGGGCCAAGGAAGAGTTGAGAGAGGACTACATCAGCAGTGTCAATGCCGACATGCGGCGTGTCCGGACTTTTTGGCTTGGCATGACTACGGCGATCAATCAAGTCGACGACATTGAGGTATTGCCCACGGACGAGGCGGGCAGCGCGGGCTCGATCAACCTGGAAAAAGGCATTCGATTGGCTCTGCAGGATCTGGACGCGCGACTGCTCGAATTGGATGAGCAGCGCAAGGACATTGACGAGTGCATCAGGGTGATCGATGACAAGAACCTGTTCGATTACCTGTTGCCCTGGATCGCGAGTGATGAAGAGTTGGATGGGCTTGATTTAAGCGCTCCGCAAGTTGAAATGGTGAAACGTGGGGTACGCCTGTTCAGGAAATTGGTCGAGCATGCGTCGCAATACATCCGCTACGTCGACATGGTGAAGCTCAGGAATGACCTGCGGGTCAAGCGCCAGCACTACCAGGATCAAAAAGACCAGTTGACCCGGTTGTTGACGGACTCGATCAAGCAGGCGCAAGCCTTGAGTCGGGTCACTCGGTTTGATGCGGTACGGCTCGATTACGTGCGGGAGGCCCACTTGCTGGCTAGGCAAATCGGTGGTTTTGTCACCGCGTTTGATCTGCCGCCGCACACCCCTCTTGAGAGTTTGAGTGCGATTACAGCGCAAGGCGTCGCCTTGCACAAAACCCTTGAGCCTATCGCTTCGGCGTGGCGTATCTAGTCATCCTGCCCGCCGGGCTTTCTCTCATCGGCCACAAAAAAGCCCCTGATCTTTCGATTCAGGGGCTTTTTGATTTTGCTGTCTGGACGACCTGGACTCGAATAGAAAAATATGTACCTGTTTTACAATGAGATTATTCTGATTTATAAAATTTATATCCCTACGAATATCCTAATCAAGCCCGTATTTTATGCGAGCTCTTTCGATACCCCATGAGCACGGCAGCAGCCAAATGCCGAAGGTCGGTACGCAGGCCATTGTGTGCTGGATCAGGAAAGCACATCCGAGTGACTGTATATGGTCCTCCTGGTTGCAAGCCCCCTTCGCTTTGGCGCCCGTGCCGACTGCACACGTATATTCGGCCTCTCGCTCCGGGTTTAAAGAAACCCCACCGTTCCTATGTTTGGGCCTACGCCACCAGCCAATTCTGCGAAACAGTGGCTGTCGTTTACGACTTCAGCTGCAGCCGCGCCGGTGAACATACTCGCAACTTCCTTCAACACTGGAAGGGCAATCTCGTCTGTGATGATTTTGGTGGTTACAAGTCCAGTTTCGAACTCGGTGTGACCGAAATCGGCTGCATGGCCCATGCGCGGCGCAAGTTCTTCGAACTACACGCCACCAACAAGAGCATGCTCGCCGAGCAAGCCCTGCGCTATATCCAACTGCTGTACGAAATCGAGAGCGAAATCCGTGACCTGGAGCCGGATTTACGCTGCCGAATACGGCAAGAAAATCCGTGCTGGTGATGAAAACGCTACACGCCTGGATGATCTCCCAGCGCACTGTCGTGCCTGAAAGCTCGGCTATTAGCAGAGCGCTGGATTACAGCTTGAAACGCTGGGCAGCGCTGTCGCGCTACCTCGATGACGAGGCCGTACCCATTAATAATTGGTGCGAGAACCAGATCCGTACGCGTATCTGAAGGATGTTCTCACGCGTCTGCGGATGCAGCAGGCGAGTAAAATCGACCAGTTACTGCCGCACAAGTGGCAACCGGTTTAGTTACGCAAGGCGTGATGGCTGGACGCATACTCAAAGTGGAAGGGATCACATCAGATTGAAGTTGTACTCAACAACAAAGTAAATGCGGTCGATGTCCGGCCCGCCTTGTGCTTCATTCGCCCGATGAGAGACGTGGGTGAAATGCAGTAAAAGATCTTTCGCCGGCCCGGACTGGACGGTGTAGCTCAGATCAATATCGCGCTCCCAGTGCTTTGCGCCTTTGCCTTGCTGAGGGACAAAGTCCTGTTCGCTCGGATCAAAAGGGAAGTAGGCCCCTCCTAGCGGCGCATGAGTGCCGTCGATATCACGTCCAGTCACATACCGTGACATGAACTTGAGTCCAGGAAAGCCCATGGATGTGAAATCCAGGTCGTAGCGGGCTTGGTAGGAGCTCTCATTGGCGCCATTGAAATCGGCGAACTTGATGGAGTTGGCCAGGTATATGGAGTCGCCCCCTACGAAATCGAAAGGTGTGTCACCATGAATTTTTTGGGCGGCCAGGGTGAAGGCTTGGCTGCCAATGTTGTGTTTGGCAGAAAGGCTATAAGCTGTTGTGCTGATGGCTCCTGCGACAGAGTGCCCGTAGTCAACCGTACGGTAGATGTTGAAATCTACAAACGTATCCCAGCGACGGACGTACACGTTGGCGTAATACTGCCTCCAAGTGTCTGTTAGTTGGGAGGCATAGAGCCTGGCGCCTAGGTTTTTGTTGGACGTGAAGTCAGCCCCAACGAAGCTGATTGAGCCCACATCGGTGTTTACACCATACCCAGCAAAATCCCCTTTGGAAGAGGAGGAGTCTTGGTTTTTGAATGCTGTGAATTTGCCACCGACCAAGTGTATGCCGGCAAGCTCGTCACTTTGTAAGAGCCACCCCGTTGCGTATTCAGGTTGCAGGCGTTTGTCGGAGGTGTCGAAGACTGGGCTTTCTACTTCCATCTCGCCGAACTTAATAAGGGTCTGTGAGAGACGAGCCTTGATCACGCCGCCGCCGTCGCTGAAGTTTCGAGCGGACTCTCCATCACTGTTGACGGGTAAAAGCCCGGTTCCTGAGTGCCCCTTACCGCCTTCAAGTTTTTGCCCGACAAAAGCATGCACATCCACACCAAAACCAAATGTTCCGGGCGTGAAGCCTGACTCAAACGTCGTGATGAAGCCCTGCGCCCATTCGTGCTGGTAATTCTTTGCAGCGTTCTGGGAGCGGTTATCGTTATTCAAGAAGAAGTTTCGGCTGAGAACGTTGAGCGTTGCGTCCTCTAGAAAGTCCGAGGTTTCAGGCGCTGTCGAGCCTGCTGCCATAACCTTTCCTACACACAACAGGCAGAAGCAAAGCATCGGGCTCTTCATGGTGTACCTCCAAACGTTGGTACCGAGAGTTGCTTATACGGCGGTAACGCGCCTGTATGTTTGTGCCTTTTTTTGCTAACGCACGATATCAAGCGTTCACTCGGTTTTCGCCGCCGCCCTGTTTGTCCATGGGTTTTCTCAGACCCATTGGTGATGCCCGGAGGCGTTGAGGCCCCCAGGCTATTCACGGTCACGGCATTTCCGGTAATTCTTGAGGCCGCAGGTCGAACACCAGCACTTCGGCATCGACACCCTTGGTCAGGGTCAGCGCCTGTTCATCCCTGACCCGCACGCCGTCGCCTTCCTGCAACAACAGTCCGTTGAGTTCGACGCTGCCACGGGCCACATGCACATAGGCGTAGCGGTTGGCGTCCAGCGCCAAAGTAGCGGTTTCCTTGCCGTCGATCAGGCCGGCATACACCCGGGTATCCTGACGCACCCGCAGCGAACCGTTGGCCCCATCGGGGGAGATGATCAGTTGCAGGCGACCGCGTTTCTTCTGCGTGCTGAAATGCTCTTGCTGATAACGCGGTTTGGCGCCGCTGATGTCCGGCACGATCCAGATTTGCAGGAAGTGCACCGGCCGGGTCGCCGAGTGATTGTATTCACTGTGGGCCACGCCGCTGCCGGCGCTCATCAATTGCACATCGCCGGGGCGGATCACCGAACCGGTGCCCAGGGTGTCCTTGTGTTCCAGGGCACCTTCGAGCACATAGGAGAAAATCTCCATGTCGCGGTGCGGGTGTTGGCCAAAGCCTTTGCCGGCTGCCACACGGTCATCGTTGATCACCAGCAGGTCGGAAAAACCCTGCTCCTTGGGATTGCGGTAGTTGGCGAAGGAGAAGGTGTGGAACGACTTCAGCCAGCCATGGTTGGCCATGCCGCGATCAGAAGCTTTGCGAAGGGTCAGCATGATGAGTTCTCCTCTGGGGGACGTTGATTCGTCCGAGTGAGAAGAAGGTTAATGTTTATCTGTTTGTGCAATAAGTAGATGAAAATTGAAATACTGTCTCATGCAGGTTGACAGTGATGGGTGGGCGACGCTCGTTCCAGAGCTGGGCCATAATGTTCAGCATGAGCAAAACCAGACACAAAAAGCATTGTCTGGTGGATCGATCCCTTTTTGAAATCTGTGATGTGTAACCCATGAAAACTGTGGCAATGGTGCTGTTTCCCGACTTTCTCCTGCTCGATATGGCCGGGCCCATGGAGGTGTTTTCCATCGCCAATCGCTACCTCAAGCCCGAGAACCATTACGTCCTGTCGACCATCGGCACGGTGCCGGGTGCGCTGCGGGCGTCCAATGGCGTAAGCGTGCAGGCCGACCTGCATATCGATCAGGCCTGTGACGGTTACGACCTGTTGCTGGTGCCCGGTGGCCCCGGGGCCTACAACGAAAAACATCCGCCTTTGCTCGATTGGCTCAACCACAACGTCGGTCGGTCCAGGGTGTATGGCTCGATTTGCACCGGTGCCTTTGTGCTCGGGCATGCCGGTCTGCTCGACGGTTTTCGGGTCACCACTCACTGGCATTATACCGAACGGCTGATCAAGGGCTTTCCGAAGGCCACGGTGGAGACCGATCAGATTTACGTGCAGGACCGCAACCTCATCACCTCCGGTGGGGTCACGGCCGGCATCGACCTCGCGCTCGCGGTGGTGGCCGAGGACCATGGCAAAAAAGTCGCCCAGGATGTGGCCAAGGTATTGCTGGTAGTGATGAAGCGCCAGGGCGGACAGGCACAGTTCAGTCCGTTGATGGCGACCGTCGCCCCCCATGAGACACCGGTGACCCGGGTGCAGAACTACATGCTCGAACACCTCGACGAAGCGTTCAGCATCGAGCGCCTGGCGGGCCAGGCAAACATGAGCCCGCGTCATTTCGCCCGGGTGTTCGCCCGTGAGGTGAACATGACGCCGATGGAGTTCCTGCAAAGTGCGCGCATCGATCGCGCGCGGAACCTGCTGGAAACCAGCGACTTGCCGCTCAAGACCGTAGCCTTCAAAAGCGGCTTCGGCAGTGTCCGGTACATGCGGTTTCTGTTCGGCGAAAAGCTTGGGCTGACGCCGGCCCAGTACCGCGAGCAGTTCAGCTAGTGCCGGCATGTCCGTATTGCGCACCGTGATGGCCGTGACGCTCCTCCTGTGGCAGTTGTTCCATCACTGGGGACTGCCAAGATACCGGTGAACGTATTTTGAGGAGTTGCGCAAACCCTGCGTGTCATTGAGCCATAGCGGGTTTGTCCACGTGAACGCGCATGAACAGCTTCAGAGAGTTGAACACCGAGACCGCGTTGCACTTCGGCCCCTACGCCTTTCATTTGCGGCAACGGTTGATTCTGGACGGTGCCCGGCCGCTGCGCATGGGCGGCCGGGCGCTGGATATTCTGCAGGTACTGATTGAGCGCGCGGGCACCGTGGTCAGCAAGGACGAGCTGATTGCGCGCGTCTGGCCGACCTCGGTGGTCGAAGACATCAACTTGCGCGTGCACATCGCCGCGCTGCGTCGCGCACTGGGCGACGGAGTGCAGGGGCAGCGTTACATCGTCAACGTTCCGCAGCGCGGCTACCGGTTCGTTGCAACGGTGGCGCACGCATCGGCGAGCCCGGAGATTTCGCTCGACAGCGCGCAAAGGATCCAGCACAACCTGCCGACACGGTTGACAACAGTGACCGGTCGAGACCCGATGGTGGGTAGCCTGGTGCGGCGTTTGCCCGTTTGCCGGCTCATGACCCTGGTCGGTCCTGGCGGCATCGGTAAAACCACCGTGGCCCTGCGTGTGGCTGAGCTGCTCTTGCAGCATTATCGGGACGGCGTCTGGCTGGTGGATCTGGCGGCAATCGATGACCCTGCGCAGGTGGAAGATCACTTGAGTCGCGTCCTGCAGCTGGAGGTCGGGACTTCGCTGGAGGTCCTGTCGAACTGGCATGCGTTATTGGTGCTGGATAACTGCGAACACCTGCACGAGCGTTGCCGTACGTTGGTCGAAGCATTGATGCAATCGGCGCCGCGACTGTCGGTGCTCGCGACCAGTCGTGAACCGCTGCGGGTGCCGGGGGAAACCGTCCAGTCGCTGCCGCCACTGACAGTGCCGCCCGAGTCGGCGCTGTTCAGGGTGGATGAGGCGATGGGGTACTCGGCGGTGCAACTGTTCGTCAGCCGAGCCCGCGCCCGCCAGCAGGGGTTCACGCTGCGTGAGCAGGACCTGCCGGTGGTACGCGATATCTGCCACCGCCTCGATGGCTTGCCGTTGGCCATTGAACTGGCGGCCGCGCAAGTCGATGCACTGGCGCTGGTCGGTGTGCAAGCCCAGCTGGATAACTGTTTTCAGTTGTTGTCCCAGGGCCGTCGCACGGCGGTGCCGCGCCATAAAACCCTCAAGGCGGCACTGGACTCGAGCTACCACCAACTCAGCCCCCTGGAGCAAAACGTGCTGCAGCGTCTGGCGGTGTTCAAAAAGGCCTTTACCCTGGAGGCGGCCACCGGCGTCCACGGGGGGACGATGCTGCCGGCTCGTCTGGCGGAGGGGCTGCAGAGCCTGGTGCGCAAATCCCTGCTGTCAGAGGAGCAGGGCGGTGGTGCAACCCACTATCGTCTCCTCAACACCACGCGCAGCTATGCCTTGGAGAAGCTTGAAGGCAGCGGTGAGCTGCGCGCCGTCGAGATGAGCTACGCGCGCTACATCAGCCAGGTCCGCCGCGGCTCAGGCGAGCGCATGGGTTTGCAACTCGTCGAGTAGCCGGCAGGCCTTTGTCAGGTCCGGGGTGGCATGTCCTTCGGTGAACCGGTTGCAGATCGGCGCCAACAAAGTGTGGGCCTGGCGATGCCGGCCCTGACGCTGCCAGAGCTGCGCCAGCGAGGTAGCACTGCGCAACTCCCAAGCCAGGGCCCCTTGGTGTTTCGCCACATTCAATGCGCGGATCAGCAGGCTCTCGGCTGTCGCACGATTGAGCAGATCATCCTCGACGAGCAGCGCACCCGCCCTGGCCCGCAGGATTTCCGCGGTGTTCCAGCCCGCGATACCGGTTTCGGCCCGCAGCACCAGCTCGTCATCGACGAAACGGTTGTCCAGGGTGATCAGGATGTCCTTGATCAACTCCAGGCCTGGCTTGAACGGCAGGTGGGCTTCGCCATGGTCGAACACTTGCGCGTAATGCCGGGCCCAGGTGTAGAACAGTTGCACCGAGTGTTTTTGCGCCTGCTCCAGCAACAGGCGCAAGAGTTCACGCGCCGTGCGGCTGTCGCCGTTGTAGTGTGCAATCAGGCAACCGGCCAGGGCCAGGGTGTAGCAGATGGACGTGCCGTGGTTGATCTGCAACGCAATGTCCAGTGCTTGCCGGGCGGTGCGCCAGGCCTGGTCCGGTTGCCCCTGCAGCCAGAGGATGCGCGCCAGAATGGTCAGTGACGCGACGCTCTGATCGTACTGCACGCCAAACCCGTGGGTGAAGCGGTTAAGGTGCCCGCTCTGGGTCATGCGCTGCAGCACCTGCTCGGCGTTCATTCGCGCCTGTGTCTGGTCGCCGGCGAAGTGCAGCGCGAGCACCCGCAAGCGCTGGGTGCTGAGGGACAGGGTGGCATCACCGTGCAAACCCAGGCGATCGAATTGCTGACTCTGCTCCAGCGCCATCTGGTAATTGGCACAACAGAGGTTGACCGCCATGTGTCCGGAGACCGCCCGCAGCTGGCCGGCGATGTCGTTGCACTGCCTGGCCAGGGTCCGGGCGCTGACGAACGCCTCGATGGTTTCCGGCGTGCCGCCCTGTGTGTGATAGCAGGAACTGCCCAGCGCCAGTTTGAGGGCGATCTGCACCTTAGGGCAGGGTTCGGAAGCGGCCTCCAGCAAGGACAGCGCCTTGCGCACATACAGGCCATGCTCCTTGAGCAGCGACAGTTCCTGCCACAACGGTGTGGACGTCGCGGTCAGGCGGATCGCCATGACCTGCGGGCCCTGGCGGGTCAATCCCCAATCGAGGGCCGAGCGAATGTCTTCCAGGCTGCGGGCATAACGCTCGAGCCACATGCCCGTCGAGATCTGCTCCCAATCGTCCCGGGCCTGTTCCATCAAGGCCAGGCAGCGTTCGGCGTGGCGTTCGCGGGTGCTCGGCAGGTCTGAGGCCAGGCCGAGTTTGTCCAGGGCATAGCTGCGTGTGGTGTCGAGCAGGCGGTAGAACACTTCCTCGTCGCCGACTTCGACGTTCAGCAGCGACTTGGCCACCAGTTGCGTGATCGAACCGAACACCTCGCGCGAGTCGATGTGCTCGCCGCCAATCACCGCCGCCGCCGACTCCAGGGTGAAACTGCCCCTGAATATACCCAGGCGACGCAAGCAGGTTCGCTCGCAGGCACTGAGCAGTTCGTAGCTCCAGTCCAGCGTGGCGCGCAGGGTCTGGTGGCGGCCCAGCGTGGTCGGACAACCCTGGGTGAGCAGGCGGAAACTGCCTTGAAGTTGCCTGAGCAAACCGTTCAAGCCGAGGCTGAAGACCTGTGCCGCCGCCAACTCGATGGCCAGCGGAATACCGTCCAGGCGCTGGCAGATTTCGATGGCCAGCGGCAGTTCGTCATCGGTCAATTCAAAACTGTCGTGGCTGGCCATGGCCCGCTCGACAAACAATTGCAGGGCCGAAAACGTCAGGGCCTGTGCGCGGTCGAGTACGGCGATGGGCGGAGGGCAGTCCAGTGAGTCCAGGCGCTGGACGAATTCCCCTTCGGCCCGCAGGCTTTCGCGGCTGGTGGCCAGAACATGCACCTGGGGCGCGGCGCGCAGGAGGCTTTCGCTGAGCAGGGTGATGGCGTCGATCAGGTGCTCGCAATTGTCGATCACCAGCAACATCTGTCGGTCCCGCAGGAACGTCGCAATGCCACGAATGGGGTCGTCATCGTACAGGGACAGTTCGAGCAGGCTGGCCAGGTGTGGGGCGATCATCGACGGTTTGTTGATCGGTGCCAGGTCCAGCAGAAGAATGCCGTCGCGGTAGCGCCCGATCAGTTGTTCGGCGACCCGCAGGGCCACGGTGGTCTTGCCGATTCCGCCGGGGCCGACCAGGGTAATGAAGCGCTGGCGCGGCAGTTGGGTCACCAGGTTATCGACCAGGGATTGGCGGCCGATCATGCGGGTGCGGCGCAACGGCAGGTTGTGGCCACCAGGCGTTGAGGCGGGATGCGTCGCCGGTTGCTCAAGTTGCTCCAGCGAATAGGGCGCGACGAAACTGTAGCCGCGCTGGGCTACGGTGACGATGTAGCGCTGCCCGGCCTGACCATCTCCCAGCGCCTTGCGCAAGGCCGCCAGGTGCACCCGCAGATTGATCTCCTCTACGACACTGTTGGGCCAGACCCTGGCGATCAGCGTTTGCTTGCTCACCACATTGCCGGCGTGTTCGAGCAGGATCAACAGAATGTCCATGGCGCGCCGACCCAGGCGCACGGGCTGATCGGCCTCCATGACCAGACGTTGGTCGGGATAGATCCGATAGGGGCCGAAATGGATCGCCTGGGCGGGGGTTAGGGTCAACGGCTCACTCCTGCTTGCAACCTTCTGGGACGCGGTTTCCGAGCATATTCGTCGGGATTGTGCCCTGACGCAATCCACAGGCGAGCGCTCCGACGGTGGCCATCGTCCCCCCTGTTCACCGGTCATGCGCATCCGCTGCGTGATTACGGGCTGCGGCGGGGGATAAAGGTGTCGCCATGGCTTTTGGCGCGCCGGGAATAATTAACAACATTTAACTCGTGCTGCGTCCGGTCTACGCCCAAAACTCTGTCTCTTCAACTTCCACCGGTCAGTGTGGGGGCGAGCCTGCTCGCGACTGCGGCGGCCCATCCAGCAGAATGGATGACTGACGCAACGCTTTGGCCGGCAAGCCGATCTCTCTCCCAAAAAGGACAATGGAATGAGCAACGTGGTGGTGGTCTATCACAGTGGCTACGGACACACCCGAGTCATCGCCGAGGCGGTGGCCCAGGGGGTGGCGCGTCAACAGGGAAGCACCTGCCTGTTGATTTCCGTCGAGGACGTGGCTCAACAGTGGGACCGTTTGCACCACGCCGACGCGATCATCTTCGGCGCGCCGACCTACATGGGCAGCGCTTCGGCGCACTTCAAGGCTTTCATGGAGTCCACCGCGACGTTCTATCTGGCCCAGCCCTGGCGCGACAAGCTCGCCGCAGGCTTCACCAATTCCGGCTGCCTGTGCGGCGACAAGCTCAACACCTTGCTGCAGATGGCGGTATTCGCCGCCCAGCACTCGATGATCTGGGTCGGGCTCGATGTACTGCCGGCGCGTTCCAGCAGCGGTCTGTTCGACGGGCAGTTGAATCGCCTGGGCAGTTCGCTCGGAGCCATGGCGCAATCGAATGTCGAGCAATCCCCCGAAGACGCACCGCCGCTCGAAGACCGCTGCACTGCCGCGTGCCTGGGCGAACGGGTGGCGCGACTGGCCGAGCGCATGGGCGCTGCACCGGTCTGATCGGACGTCGCATCAATGCGTTTGAGATTCGAGGCGTCCCGTCAAGTGGGGGGGGCGGACGCTTACTGCGCGTGAAACGGCGGCGTGGGGAGGGCGTGATGGGGCAGGGCGCGAATCGTGCGGCAGCGCCAGGCAAACGGATTGATGCCTTCGCTGCGGGTGAAGATATTGCAGAAATGTGCCTGGTCGCAGAACCCGCATTCGAGGCTGATCTGCGTCAGGCTGCGGTCGGTGTTCTGGATCAACTGCTTGGCCCGGGCGATGCGTTGCTGACGGATCCAGTCCTGTGGCGAGAGACCGGTATTGCATTTGAATGCGCGGGAAAAATGGCTGCGTGACAAGGCGCAGGCCCGGGCCAGGTCACTGACTTCGATGGTTTCGCTCAGGCGCTCGAGGATCAGTTGCTTGGCCAGGCTTTCACGCCACGGTGTCAAACCCCCGGTGGGTTTCTTCGGTGTTTCGGTGACGGCCAGATACGCGGTGCTCTGTTGAGAATGGGCCATAACTAATGTCCATGTCGGTGAGCTTCATTCTTGGACGCGGGGCTCTGGCAGGCGAGTTAAACGTTGTTAATTGTGCCGGTGTGCATACAGACCGACTCAGCACATGGCTGCAATTTCCACGGGCGGGAGGTGTGCACAATCGAGGCACCTGGCGGCGCTGGACATGGCCGCTTTTCCGATCTACAAACGTGCGGCCAGCGTGCCGTTGATCGAGTAAAGTCCGACGCGCTAAAAAAGGGAGCCGTGCCAATGAACCGTAACGATCTGCGCCGCGTCGACATGAACCTGCTGGTGATTTTCGAGGCCTTGATGTTCGAGAAGAATCTGACCCGGGTCGCCGAAAAACTGTTCATGGGGCAACCGGCGGTCAGCGCGGCGCTCGGTCGTTTGCGCGACCTGTTCGACGATCCGCTGCTGTTGCGCAACGGTCGCGGCATGGAGCCGACGGCGCGGGCGCTGGCGATTCTCAAGGAGCTGCAGCCGGCGATGGACGTTATCTCAGGCGCGGTCAGCCGGGCCAAGGAGTTCGATCCGACGACCAGTTGCGACGTGTTTCGTATCGGTTTGTCGGACGATGCCGAGTTCGGCCTGTTCCCGCCATTGCTGCGGCAATTGCAGGAGGAGGCGCCCGGGATCATCGTGGTGGTGCGTCGTGCCAATTACCTGTTGATGCCGAGTCTGCTGGCCTCCGGTGAAATTTCGGTAGGGGTGAGCTACACCATGGATTTGCCGGCGAATGCCAAATGCAAGAAGCTGCGCGACATCCCCTGCAAGGTGCTGCGCGGGGACAAACGGGCGGGACCGCTAACCCTCGATGAGTACTGCGAACGACCGCATGCCATGGTGTCGTTTTCCGGCGACCTGAGCGGTAACATCGACCTGGACCTGGCGAAGATCGGCCGCAGTCGCCGGGTGGTGCTTGGCGTGCCGCAGTTCAGCGGGTTGCGCGCGCTGCTCGCCGGCACCGAGATGGTCGCCACGGTGCCCGATTATGCAGCGTGTGCGCTGGTCGAGGGGTGTGCGTTGCGGGCTGAGGATCCACCGTTCCCGATTACGGCGGCGCAGTTGTCGATGGCCTGGAGCGGCGTGCACGACAACGACCCCGCCGAGCGCTGGTTGCGCTCGCGGATCGCCGAGTTCATGTCGAGGCCTTTGCCTCTGGCTGGCAAATCGTCGCTCCCATGACGAATCGGGCCCCTGTGGGACGGCTTGCCCGCTCCCACAGGTTGATCGTTCCAGATCCAACATCCCAACGACTCCAGATCAGTGCTCGCTGCTGAAAGAGAGCACGTACATCCAATTTTCCCCAGCCCCATTCCCGCATTATCGAATGACGTTGCGGCGCATTGACGTCGGTGTTTTTTCATTCGGGCAGGTAACCCATGAACGTTTCGCGACAGGATGAACGGGCCCAGGCCTTCGGACTGCTGTTTTTGCGTGTCAGCGCCAGTCTGTTCCTGTTGTGGGTTCACGGTTTGCCCAAGCTTTTGAATTACAGATTTCAGTTGCAAGTGATCGAAGACCCTTTCCACCTGGGCGCTCACATCACCCTGATGCTGGCGATCTTTGCCGAGGTGCTGTGCCCGCTGCTGATTATCGCAGGGGTGTTGGTGCGTCTGGCGTGCCTGCCGATCCTGTGTGTCCTGTTGATCGCGTTGCGGGTGGTGCATCCGCAGTGGAGCGTTGAAGAGGGGCAGTTCGGCTGGCTGTTGTTGCTGCTGTTCAGCAGCGTTCTTATCGCCGGGCCGGGACGGCTCGCGCTCAATGTCCGATTCACCGGAGCCTTACGTTATGCCTGAATCCAACCGTTTCGAGGAAGTCGTGACCCTGGTCATCAAGCATCGGGTCAAGTCCGGTTTCGAGGGGCCTTACGAAGCCTGGTTACGCAACATCGTCAGCATCGCCGGGCAGCAGGAAGGGCACCTGGGGGTGGATGTGATTCGTGGCAGAAACGCCGGCCTCGACCTGTACACCTGCGTGCTGCGCTTTTGCAGTACCGACGCGATGCAGCGCTGGCTTGATTCGCCCCAGCGCCTGCAACTGGTGAACGAAGCCACGCCGATGCTCGCCGATGGCGATCAGACCGAGGTCAACCCGGTCAATGAATTCTGGTTCGCTCCCGGCGCCGACACCGCTGCTCCACCGCCACCGCGCTGGAAGCAGGCCGTCGTCACGCTGCTGGTGATTCTGCCGCACACCCTGCTGGTACCGCTGCTCTGGGGCCCGCTGCTGGGCCTCAATGCCTTCCTGTCCAATTACGTGGTCGCCACGTTCCTGATCACGCTGACCATCGTAGTGTCGGTGGTCTACCTGTTCATGCCCATGGCGACACGCCTGTTCGCCCCCTGGTTGTCCTCTTCCCATCAACCCAAGGAAACGCGATGAACGCCGATCTGATTCTGTTCAATGGTCAATTTCATACGGTTGACCGTGAAAAACCACATGCTAGCGCCGTGGCCATCAGCGACGGTCGCTTCGTCGTGGTGGGCACCGATGCCCAGGCCATGGCCCTGCGCAGTTCCGCCACCCAGGTCATCGACCTCAAGGGCCGCTGCGTCATTCCCGGCCTCAACGACTCCCACCTGCACCTGATCCGCGGGGGGCTGAACTACAACCTCGAACTGCGCTGGGAAGGCGTGCCGTCGCTGGCCGACGCGCTGCGCATGCTCAAGGAGCAGGCCGATCGTACGCCGACGCCGCAATGGGTCCGCGTGGTCGGTGGCTGGAACGAATTCCAGTTCGCCGAAAAACGCATGCCGACCCTCGAAGAAATCAACCAGGCAGCGCCGGACACCCCGGTGTTCATCCTGCACCTGTATGACCGCGCGCTGCTCAACCGCGCTGCGTTGCGCGTTGCTGGCTACACCCGCGATACGCCTAACCCGCCGGGCGGCGAGATCGTGCGCGATGCCAATGGCAACCCGACCGGCATGCTGGTGGCGCGTCCGAACGCGATGATCCTGTACTCGACCCTGGCCAAAGGGCCGAAGCTGCCGCTGGAGTATCAGGTCAACTCGACCCGCCAGTTCATGCGCGAGCTCAATCGCCTCGGCCTGACCAGCGCCATCGATGCCGGTGGCGGTTTCCAGAACTACCCGGACGACTATCAGGTGATCGAACAACTGGCCAAGGACGACCAGTTGACCGTGCGCATTGCCTACAACCTGTTCACCCAGAAGCCGAAAGAAGAGCTGACCGATTTCCAGAACTGGACCGGCAGCGTCAAGTTGCATCAGGGCGATGACTTCCTGCGTCACAACGGTGCCGGGGAAATGCTGGTGTTCTCGGCGGCGGATTTCGAGGATTTCCTTGAGCCGCGCCCGGACCTGCCGCAAGGCATGGAAGACGAACTGGAGCCGGTGGTGCGCCACCTCGTCGAACAGCGCTGGCCGTTCCGTTTGCACGCCACCTACAACGAATCCATCAGCCGCATGCTCGACGTGTTTGAGAAGGTCAATCGCGACATTCCGTTCAACGGCTTACCGTGGTTTTTCGACCACGCCGAAACCATCACCCCGCAGAACATCGAGCGGGTGAGGGCGCTTGGTGGCGGCATCGCGATTCAGGATCGCATGGCATTCCAGGGTGAATACTTCGTCGACCGCTACGGCAAACAAGCCGCCGAAGCCACGCCACCGATCAAACGCATGCTCGCCGAAGGCGTGCCGGTTGGCGCGGGCACCGATGCCACGCGGGTGTCCAGCTATAACCCGTGGACTTCGCTGTACTGGATGGTCAGCGGTCGCACCGTTGGTGGTCTGGCGCTGTACGAAGAAGGCTTGCCACGCACCACCGCGCTGGAACTGTTCACCCACGGTAGCGCCTGGTTCTCGTCCGAGCAGGGCAAGAAGGGCCAGATCAAGGTCGGGCAACTGGCGGATCTGGCAGCGTTGAGCGCGGACTTCTTCCACGTCGAGGAAGAAGCGATCAAGTGGATCGAGTCGGTGCTGACCCTGGTCGGCGGCAAGATCGTGTACGCCGCCGGCGACTTCGAAGACCTCGGCCCACGTTCGCTGCCTGTACTGCCGGACTGGTCGCCAGTGGTGAAAGTCCCTGGCCACTGGCGCCCGAATTCGCCATTGCAGGCTCAGGTGCATCAGTGCAGCGGCCCGTGCGCAGTGCATACCCACAGCCATGAAAAAGCGCGGATGTCGAATGCGCCGGTCAGCGATTTCGCCGGTTTCTGGGGCGCATTCGGTTGCTCCTGCTTCGCTTTCTGATCCTTTTGAAAAAAGCGCCGCTCTGCGTGAGCGTCGTTCCCCGCAACAACCATCCATCGAGGAGTTTCACATGAGCAACGTTCCTTACAAACGCCTGAACAAAGACGACGCCGTGGTACTGCTGGTCGACCACCAGACCGGCCTGATCTCGCTGGTGCAGGATTTCTCGCCGAACGAGTTCAAGAACAGCGTGCTGGCACTGGGCGACATCGCCAAGTTCTTCAATCTGCCAACCATCCTCACCACCAGCTTCGACAGCGGCCCGAACGGCCCGATCGTGCCTGAGCTGAAAGAGCAATTCCCGGATGCGCCGTTCATTGCCCGTCCTGGCCAGATCAACGCCTGGGACAACGAAGACTTCGTCAAGGCCATCAAGGCTACCGGCCGCAAGCAACTGATCATCGCCGGTGTGGTGACTGACGTGTGCGTGGCGTTCCCGACCCTGTCGGCCATCGCTGAAGGTTTTGAAGTGTTTGTGGTGACTGACGCTTCCGGCACTTTCAACACCACCGTGCAGCAGGCTGCCTGGGCGCGTATGTCGGCGGCGGGTGCGCACCTGTTGAACTGGTTTGCTGTGGCTTGTGAGCTGCAGGGTGACTGGCGTAATGACATGGAAGGGTTGGCGAATCTGCTGTCGCAGCGTCTGCCGAACTATCGCAACCTGATCAACAGCTACACCAAGTTCACTGCCCAGTAATTGGCTGAAAAAATGCCCGCTGAAGAGCGGGCATTTTTTTGTCTGTTGGAAAGGGCTCAGCGCTTTTGCAACCACCCCAGAAAACCACCCTTGCGAACCGGCGCAGGCTTGGCCATCAACGCCAGCCGACTGTTCTGCTGCCGTACCGCCTGCAACTTGTTCAACGCCCGACCCACTTCACTGCGCTGCTCCATGCACTGGCGAGTCAGGTTCTTGTCGAGACGATAAATGATCGAAGACGTCAGCGCCGTGAACGTCGCCTGCGAAGGCGTATCGGCCAGAATGCTCTGTTCCCCCATGACCTCACTCGGTCCCATGCGTCCAGCCTCGGTGAAGCCATTGCCGTCCGGCACGCTGGCGCTGACCACGCCGGTGGCGATCACGAACAGGCTGTCCGGGACTTCCTCCAGATTGAGTACCACCTGCCCGGCGTTGTACTGCTGCGCGACCATTGATTCGGCGAGGCGATCGCGTTCCTCATGGCTCAGCGAGCGGAAGATTTTCACTTCATCGAGCAAGGCGCGGGCGCGGGTCGACGGTTCGATCACGCCGTCCGGGTGCCGCGAAATGCCGGCGGCTTCGAGGTGGCGGTGGGCGAGGTCGAACAGTTGATTGCGCACGTCACTTTTCTTGCCCAGTTCGGCGATGAAACCACTGGCCACGTATTCCGACATTTCTTCGCCGGCCTCTTTCAGCACCGCTTTCGGCGCAGGCGACAGCAACAGACTGCTGCTGCCTTGCAGCGTGCGGTCGAGGGCGTCGAGTACCCGGCGTGGACGGATGTGGTTCGGCACCTTGATGCTGATCGACACGCCGTGCAAGTTGTTCGGGCGGCTGAGGTTGACGATCTTGGCCTTGGCCGCCACCGAGTTCGGTACCACGGCCAGGGTGCCGGTGCTGGTCAGCAGGTGCGTGGCGCGCCAGTTGATGTCGAGCACCTTGCCTTCGACGCCGTCGATGACCACCAGATCATCCACCTGATACGGCTTGGTGGTGTTCAGCACGATGCCCGAAAACACGTCGGCCAAGGTGCTTTGCAGCGCGAGACCGATGACAATCGCCACCACCCCGGAAGTCGCGAGCAGACCTTTGACCGGCAGATCCAGCACATAACCGGCCGCCGCGACGATGGCCGCGAGAAACACCAGCGCACCGATCACGTCCTGCAACAGACGGCCGCTGTGGCCGATGCGGCGCATCAGGATCAGGCCGATCACTTCAGTCAGCACTCGCGCGGCGTACAGCCACCAGAGAATCCCCAGTGCCGTCGCCCCGAGTTGCGCCACCGGATCATCGGCAAACAACGGCGCCTGCAACGGGCTGACGCCGGCGTTGATGGCCAGTGCGTTGAAAGCCAGGAACAGCACCAGCCGCACACCGACCCGTTGTGCGCGATGTTTGAACGGCGCGAGATGCCAGAGCAGGGCGTCGAGCACCAGCAGCAGGGCGCTCCAGGACAGCAGGTGGGCAGAAAAAAGGCTCATGGGGTGAACTCCGGCGGGCACAAAAGAAAACGCCACACCCGAAGGTGTGGCGAGGGGTTGCACTCAGTTCAGGTGGGTCTTGAGTTCTACCGCAGCCTGACGCACAGCGGCCTTCACTTCAGGTATTCCGCTCAGCGGGTTGAGCAGGCCGAAGTCATGAATCATCCCGTTGTAGCGCACCGAGGTCACCGGTACGCCGGCCGCGTCGAGGTGTCGGGCGTAGCCTTCGCCTTCGTCACGCAGCACGTCGAACTCGGCGGTTTGCACCAGCGCGGCGGGCAGACCCTTGAGCTGTTCGGCGCTGGCGTTGAGCGGCGAGGCATGGATCTGCGCACGCTCGGCCGGGTTGGTGGTGTAGTTGTCCCAGAACCACTGCATCATGCCTTTGGTCAGGAAGTGGCCCTCGGCAAATTGCTGGTACGAGCCGTTATCGAACCCGGCGTTGGTCACCGGCCACATCAGCAACTGGAAGCGCAGAGTCGGGGTTTTCTGTTCCTTGGCCATCAGCGCCACGACTGCCGCCATGTTGCCGCCGACGCTGTTGCCGGCCACCGCCAGACGCTTGCCGTCGACACCGATGTCCTTGCCGTGCTCGGCCACCCATTTGGTTGCCGCGTAAGCCTGATTGATCGCGGTCGGGTACTGCGCTTCCGGCGACGGCGTGTAATCGACGTACACCGCGACCGCGCCAGAACCCACCACCAAATCACGAATAAGCCGTTGGTGCGTCGGGAAGTCGCCCAGCACCCAGCCGCCACCGTGGAAGAACATGAACACCGGCAGCTCGCCCTTGACCTTGACCGGACGCACCACTTTCAGGTTGATCGTCTGGCCATCGACCTTGATCGCCTTGTCGCTGACTTCAACGCCGGACAGGTCAACCTTCACCGAAGCCTGGGCGCCGGTCAGCACCGCGCGGGCGTCTTTCGGGCTCAGTTGCTCGAGCGGTTTGCCACCGCCGGCGGCAAGGGCGTCGAGGAAGGCCTGAGTGTTGTGTTCGACGCCAGTCCCTTCGGCGGCGAAGGCGTTGCCGATGGACAGGGCGAGGAGGGAAGCGGCGAGGGTTTTCTTGATGTTCATGTGCAATTCCTTTTTAAGTCGTTTGAGTTTTTGTATGCCTTGGGATCGGGCTGCTGTGGCGCTGGGCTTCAGGCCTCAGCAACACCGTGAGCACAGATTAATGAGGTGCCTGAAAGTGAAAAAGCGGCTATAAAGCGTTTAGCTGTCAACCAGAGAGTGACAATGAACCCGTTCGAAGACATGCGTATTTTTTGCCAGGTGATGGACTCCGGCAGCTTCACGGCGGCGGCCGATCAGTTGGGCCTGTCCAAGCAGTTCGTCAGCCGCCGGCTGATGCAACTGGAGGAGCGCCTCGGTGTGCGCCTGCTCAACCGCTCGACCCGGCGGCTGGACGTCACGCCGCTGGGACAGAGCTACTACGAATCGGCGCTACGTCTACTGAGTGAAGTTGAACACGTGGAGCAGGGCATCGCTGGGCAGACCGCCGAGCCTCGCGGCACCATTCGCTTGAGCGCGCCGCTGTCGTTCGCGGTGGCGCACTTGGGTTGCCTGCTGCCGGTGTTTTTGCAGCGCTATCGCGACGTCACGGTGGAAGTGGACTTGAGTGATCGTCCGGTGGACTTGCTCAATGAGGGCTACGACCTGGCATTGCGCATCGGTGTGCTGGAAGACTCGACGCTGATCGCCCGACGCCTCGCCTCCATCCAGCGGGTGTACTGCGCCAGCCCGGCCTACCTGGTCGAGCGCGGTATGCCGGTCATCCCTGACGACTTGGCCAGACATGACTGCCTGCCCTACGGCCACGGTCGTCAGGTGCAATGGCGTTTCGAGGGGCAGGGCAAACCATTGACCGTGAACGTCACTGGAAGGATGCGGGTCAACAACGGTGAATTGCTCAAGGACGCGGCCATCGCCGGCATGGGCATTACTTATTTGCCGACCTTCATTGTCGGTTCGGCCTTGAAGGACGGGCGACTGGTGCCGGTGCTGGACAACTTCCGCCCTGAGCCGTTGACGTTATCGGCGGTCTATCCGCAACATCGTCAGGGCTCGCGACCGGTACAAGCGCTGATTGAATTCTTGCGTGAACGGCTGGATCGGACCGAGGACTAACTTTAAATGAGGCGCAGTCCTTGAGCGGACGCAATAGGCGCGGTCTGGGGCTTGGCCGAACGGCAAGCGGCGTCGGAGCGTGGAACAGTAATGAGCGACATAAGGGTGCTCCCTTTTATCGAACTGATCTTTATCCCAAACGCCGTCCTTGAAATGGCTGGTACTTCCCGGAATCCGACGGAACGCCGAAACGAAAAAACCCGCCAGAAGGCGGGTTTTTCGGGTGTTTCAGAGATTTTGGGAGCTTCTCTGGAACCTTGTATGGCTCCACGACCTGGACTCGAACCAGGGACCCAGTGATTAACAGTCACTTGCTCTACCAACTGAGCTATCGCGGAATGCGCCGTATCTTACTGATTAAAAAGAACAAGTCAACAAAAAAATGATTCTTTGTCGAATTCGCCCGACGGTCGTCATCCGCCGAAGGTCAGGGTGCCGAGCAGGAGTTTGGCGTACAGCGAAGTGGCGGCCAGTTGCACCAGCCACAACGCCAGGCCGCCGAGGAATACGCCCGTGGCGACTTGCATCACCAGGCTCTTCGCATGCTTGGCTTGAGGTCGTGGAAAGAAGTCTTCGGTGTCGTCGCGATCGGCGCGCAAATTATCGTTTTTCATGGGGGCTCCACAGGATCTGTAGGTGCGAGCTTGCTCGCGAAGGCGGTGTGTCAGTCATCAACAATGTTGAACAAAATGGGCAAGCCCGCTCCCACATCTGGATATGTATATGCAGTCTAGAGTGCCCGGCCAGCAGGTCGAGCACTCTCTGAGACAAATAAAAAGGGGAAGCCGGCTGGCTTCCCCTTTTTTATCGCGCTTGTGGCTTAGATGACCTGGACGATGGCCTGGGTCACGACGCCGATGTTGTTCTGGTTCAGCGCGGCCACACAGATGCGGCCGGTGTCCAGGGCGTAGATGCCGAACTCGTTGCGCAGGCGGGTGACTTGCTCAACGGTCAGGCCGGAGTAGGAGAACATGCCGCACTGGCGGCCGACGAAGCTGAAGTCGTGATCCGGTGCGTGCTGGGCCAGCAGGTCGACCATCTGGGTGCGCATGCCACGAATGCGCAGGCGCATCTCGGCCAGTTCCTGCTCCCACTGGGCGCGCAGTTCCGGGCTGTTGAGCACGGCAGCAACGACGGCGGCGCCGTGGGTTGGCGGGTTGGAGTAGTTGGTGCGGATCACGCGCTTGACTTGCGACAGCACGCGCGCGCTTTCTTCTTTCGATTCGCTGACGATCGACAGGGCGCCGACGCGCTCGCCGTACAGTGAGAACGATTTGGAGAACGAGCTGGAGACGAAGAAATTCAGCCCCGACTCGGCGAACAGACGCACAGCAGCGGCGTCTTCGTCGATGCCATCACCGAAACCCTGGTAGGCCATGTCGAGGAACGGCACATGGTTTTTCGCCTTGACCACTTCCAGGACGTTTTTCCAGTCCGCCGGGCTCAGGTCGACGCCGGTCGGGTTGTGGCAGCAGGCGTGCAGGACCACGATCGAGTTGTCCGGCAGCGCGTTCAGGTCTTCCAGCAGGCCGGCGCGGTTGACGTCGTGGGTCGCGGCGTCGTAGTAGCGATAGTTCTGCACCGGGAAACCAGCGGTCTCGAACAGCGCGCGGTGGTTTTCCCAGCTCGGGTCGCTGATCGCCACGACGGCGTTCGGCAGCAGCTGCTTGAGGAAGTCAGCACCAATTTTCAGTGCGCCAGTGCCGCCGACGGACTGGGTGGTGACCACGCGGCCAGCAGCCAGCAGTGGCGATTCGGCGCCGAACAGCAGTTTTTGCACGGCCTGGTCGTAGGCGGCAATGCCGTCGATCGGCAAGTAGCCGCGCGAAGCGTGTTGAGCGGCGCGAATCGTCTCGGCTTCGACCACGGCGCGCAGGAGTGGAATTCGCCCCTCCTCGTTGCAGTACACACCGACCCCCAGGTTGACTTTATTGGTACGGGTGTCAGCGTTGAATGCTTCGTTGAGGCCCAGGATTGGATCGCGTGGTGCCATTTCGACAGCGGAGAACAGGCTCATTATTGCGGCGGCTCTGAATGGAATGTGGAGGGACCTGTGGCGCTCCAGCCGAATGCACTAGAGCGGTGCACAAACGGGGAGATAGTATAGAGGCCATCACCGGGCAGGGCGACAGGCGTTTGCGCTTTTTGCCGAAGAATCTTCCTTTATTTTTTGACCGTTAGTCTTATTGTCATGTCCCACCATTACAGGGGGCGTAGGACGTTTATCTTGAAACTGCGAGGATTCGCCTCCACATCAGCGGTTATCATGATTTTTCCCCGCGACATCCGCGTTGAGCGCTGTGCGAAATCGCGAAGCCACGCTGCGTACACCAGAGGTAGGTTATGTCCGAATTTCAGCTAGTCACCCGTTTCGCGCCCGCCGGCGATCAACCGGAAGCTATTCGTCTGATGGTCGAGGGCATCGAGGCCGGATTGGCGCACCAGACGCTGCTCGGCGTGACCGGTTCGGGCAAGACCTTCAGTATTGCCAACGTCATTTCCCAGGTGCAGCGTCCGACCCTGGTGCTGGCGCCGAACAAGACCCTGGCGGCGCAGTTGTATGGTGAGTTCAAGTCGTTTTTCCCGAACAACGCGGTGGAGTACTTCGTTTCCTACTACGACTACTACCAGCCCGAAGCCTATGTGCCGTCGTCCGATACCTTTATCGAGAAAGACGCCTCGATCAACGATCACATCGAGCAGATGCGCCTCTCGGCGACCAAGGCGCTGCTGGAGCGCAAGGACGCAATCATTGTCACCACGGTGTCTTGCATTTACGGTCTGGGCAGTCCCGAAACCTACCTGAAAATGGTCCTGCACATCGATCGCGGCGACAAGCTTGATCAGCGCGCCCTGGTGCGGCGCCTGGCGGACCTGCAATACACCCGTAACGACATGGATTTCGCTCGTGCGACATTCCGCGTGCGCGGTGATGTGATTGATGTGTACCCGGCGGAATCCGACCTTGAGGCGATTCGCATTGAGCTGTTCGACGATGAGGTGGAAAGCCTGTCGGCGTTCGATCCGCTGACGGGTGAAGTGATTCGCAAGCTGCCGCGTTTCACCTTCTACCCCAAGAGCCACTATGTGACGCCGCGGGAAACCCTGCTGGATGCCATCGAGGGGATCAAGGTCGAGTTGCAGGAACGACTGGATTATCTGCGCTCCAACAACAAGTTGGTGGAAGCCCAACGCCTGGAGCAGCGCACGCGGTTTGACCTGGAGATGATTCTCGAACTGGGTTACTGCAACGGCATCGAAAACTACTCGCGCTACCTCTCGGGGCGCGGTTCGGGCGAGGCGCCGCCGACCCTGTTCGACTACCTGCCGGCCGATGCCTTGCTGGTGATCGACGAATCCCACGTCAGCGTGCCGCAAGTGGGCGCCATGTATAAGGGCGACCGTTCGCGCAAGGAAACGCTGGTCGAGTACGGCTTCCGCTTGCCGTCGGCGCTGGATAACCGGCCAATGCGCTTTGACGAATTTGAAAGCATCAGCCCGCAGACAATTTTTGTCTCGGCGACGCCGGGTAATTACGAGGCGGAACACGCCGGGCGTGTGGTCGAGCAACTGGTGCGGCCGACAGGCCTGGTGGATCCACAGATCGAGATCCGTCCGGCGCTGACCCAGGTCGATGACCTGCTGTCGGAGATCAACAAGCGTGTGGCCCAGGAAGAGCGGGTGCTGGTGACCACCCTGACCAAGCGCATGTCCGAGGACCTCACGGACTACCTGGCCGATCACGGCGTGCGCGTGCGTTACCTGCACTCGGACATTGATACCGTGGAGCGGGTCGAGATCATCCGCGACTTGCGTCTCGGTACCTTTGATGTGCTGGTGGGGATCAACCTGCTGCGTGAGGGCCTGGATATGCCAGAGGTGTCGCTGGTGGCGATCCTCGACGCTGACAAGGAAGGTTTCCTGCGCTCCGAGCGCTCGCTGATCCAGACCATCGGCCGGGCCGCACGTAACCTCAATGGTCGGGCGATTTTGTATGCCGACCGGATCACCGGCTCCATGGAGCGGGCGATCGGCGAGACCGAGCGCCGTCGTGAAAAGCAGATCGCCTTCAACCTGGCCAATGGCATCACCCCCAAGGGTGTGTTCAAGGACGTTGCCGACATCATGGAAGGCGCCACCGTCCCCGGCTCGCGCAGCAAGAAGCGCAAGGGCATGGCCAAGGCTGCCGAAGAAAGCGCCCAGTACGAAGCCCAGTTGCGCTCGCCGAGTGAGATCAACAAGCGCATTCGTCAACTGGAAGAGAAGATGTACCAGTTGGCCCGCGATCTCGAGTTCGAAGCCGCAGCCCAGACCCGCGACGAGATTGCCAAGATGCGCGAGCGGTTGTTGGCGGTTTGATCCTCTGTGCCTGGTAGGGGCCTCATCGCGGGCACTACAGATTTCTGCTAGTGGGCCTCACCCGCCTTGAGCCCTGCTGGCAGCGCCTTGGTCAGCAAGATCGCCAACATGCTCACCCCCAACGCAATCCCGACAAAGTGGAACGCATCGTTGTAGGCCATGATTGACGCCTGCTGATGGGCGATTTCACTGAGTTTGCCCAGTGCCGCCGTCTCGCTGCCGAAACGCTCGGTCAGGTCGGCCAGGCGTTCGGCGACTTGCGGGTTGGTCGGCACGATGGCCTCGCGCAAGTAATCGAAGTAGGTCTTGGTCCGCGCATCCAGCAAGGTGGCGAGGAGGGCGATGCCGATGGCGCCGCCGAGGTTGCGCAGGATGTTGAACAGGCTCGACGCCGAGCCAGCATCCTGCGGCAGGATGTAGGCAGTGGCGATCAGCGAGATGGTGACCATGATCAACGGCTGCCCGAGGGCGCGGATGATCTGGATCTGGTTGAACTGCGGGCCGGCGAAGTCCGGGTTGAGCACTCCCGAGGAAAAACTCGCCAGGCCGAACAGCCCGAAACCCAGGGTGCATAGCCACTTGGGCGAAATGTACTTCATCAACTTCGGCACCAGCGGAATCAGGAACAGCTGCGGCACGCCCATCCACATGATCACTTCGCCGATCTGCAGGGCGTTGTAGTTCTGGATCTGCGCCAGGTACAGCGGCAACAGGTAGATCGAGCCATACAGACCGACGCCCATGCCCAGGCTGGAGATGCTCGACAGACCGAAGTTGCGGTTGCGCAGAATGCCCAGGTTGATCAGTGGATTGGGTTTGGACACCTGCACGATGACAAAGGTGATCAGACTCAGCAGGGCGATGCTGCCCAGTGCAACGATCAGGTTCGATTCCAGCCAGTCCTTGCGATGGCCTTCCTCGAGAAACACCTGCAGGCAGCCGAGGCCGACACCGAGAGTCAGAATGCCGGCGTAGTCGGTGCTTTTCAGCAGCTCCCAGTGCGCCTCTTTCTTCTCCAGGCCGTACATCAGCCCGGCAATCATCAGCAGGCCGGGTGGCACGTTGATGTAGAAGATGTACTCCCAGCCCCAGTTTTCCGTGAGCCAGCCGCCCAGGGTCGGGCCAATGGACGGGGCAAAGGTGGCGGTCATGGCGAACATGGCCATGCCCTTGGCGCGATGGTGTTCAGGCAGCTTGATCAGTGTCAGGGTGAACGCCAGCGGGATCAGCGCACCACCGGTGAAACCCTGCAGCGCCCGGAACACGATCATGCTTTCCAGGCTCCAGGCCATGGAGCAAAGCAGCGAGGCGAACAGAAAACCCACCGAGACCCAGACCGCCAGGCGCCGCGCCGAAAGCAGCTGCACCAGCCAGGCGGTCAGCGGGATCATGATGATCTCCGCCACCAGGTAGGACGTGGAAATCCACGAGCCTTCCTCCAACGTGGCGGACAGTGCGCCCTGGATGTCCTTGAGCGAAGAGTTGGTGATCTGGATGTCGAGAACCGCCATAAAGGCGCCGAGCATCACGCTCATGACCGCAATCCAGTCCCGCCGGGTCGGTTCGCCGACCGGGCGGATCAGTTGATCACCGGCCATCGACCGGGTCTTTGACGTTCACTTTAACGGTCACCGACATGCCCGGGCGGATCTTGCCCGCCAGCGGATTGTCGGCGGCAAAGGTCAGCTTCACCGGAATTCGTTGTACGACCTTGGTGAAGTTGCCGGTGGCATTGTCCGGCGGCAGCAGGCTGAACTGCGCACCGGAGGCAGCGAACAGGCTGTCGACCCGGGCTTGGATCGGTGTGTCGCCGTAGGCGTCGAAAATCAACTCGGCTTTCTGTCCGGGCTGCATGTGGCCGATCTGGGTTTCCTTGAAGTTGGCCTGAACCCAGATTTCCTGGTCTGGGACAATCGACAACAAGTAGGCGCCGGCCTGCACCACCTGACCATTGCGTGCGGCGCGCTGGCCGATCAGGCCGCTGATCGGCGCATGGATTTCGCTGCGGGTCAGATTCAGTTCAGCCTGGGCCAGATCGGCCCGGGCATTGGCGATCTGCGCGTCGAGGCGCTTGATTTCGGCGTTGAGCGCATTGATCTGTTGACGCTGGGCCTGGGCATCGGCCTGGGCCTTGGTCACCTGGGACTGGGCGATATGATTCTCGGCGGAGAGGGTGGTGACCCGTTCCTCGGACACGTAACCGGGTTTGCGCAGGGTTTCGGCGCGGGACAGGTCCACTTGCGAACGCCCCAGGCTGGCCCGGCTGGATTCTACCTGCGCCTCGCTGGAGGCAATCAGGCTGGCCTGCTGGGTCAGTTTGCTGCTGGCTTGCAGACGCTCGGCCTGGCGAGTGGCGAGGGCGGCCTGGGCGCGGTCGACGGCCAGACGGAAATCGTCGCCTTCAAGGCGGATCAGCAACTGGCCTTTCTCTACGTGCTGGTTGTCCTGCACCAGCACTTCGTCGATGCGTGCGCTGAGTTGGCTGGAAACCCGGGTGATTTCGCCCTGGACATAGGCGTTGTCGGTGCTTTCATAAAAGCGCCCCTTGAAAAACCACTCGGCAAAAAAGCCGCCGGCGATGAGCAGGACAACAAACAGGAAGATGAACAGGCGACGCTTGAGTTGGGCAGGCATGGGCAGACTGTAATCAGGAAAGTGTAAGGAAATTTAACAGCTGGAGAATTTGTCACATAGCCGACAAGCGGTAAATGCCACCTAGGGATAATCGGCCACTGAGTGGCGTTAACGCCATTTGTGGCCTCTATCTTGGCTTATATGCCCTGCTCACTGGAGCGGGGCGGCAGTCGCCTGTTACCATTCGCCCTTTGTTTCAACTTCGCTTTTCATCTTCTTTCGAGACACGCCATGACCACCGTCCGCACTCGCATCGCGCCATCGCCTACTGGCGATCCCCATGTCGGCACCGCTTACATCGCTTTGTTCAATTACTGCTTTGCCAAGCAACATGGCGGCGAGTTCATCCTGCGTATTGAAGACACTGACCAACTGCGTTCGACCCGCGAATCTGAACAGCAGATTTTCGACGCCTTGCGTTGGCTGGGTATCGATTGGGCCGAAGGTCCGGACGTCGGTGGTCCACACGGCCCGTATCGCCAGAGCGAGCGTGGCGAGATCTACCAGAAGTACTGCCAGCAGTTGGTGGACATGGGGCACGCGTTCCCGTGCTTCTGCACCGCTGAAGAGTTGGACCAGATGCGTGCCGAGCAGATGGCCCGTGGCGAGACCCCGCGTTACGACGGTCGCGCGCTGCTGCTGTCCAAGGAAGAAGTGGCCCGTCGCCTGGCCGCTGGCGAGCCGCACGTGATCCGCATGAAGGTGCCGACCGAAGGCGTCTGCGTGGTCCCGGACATGCTGCGTGGCGACGTCGAGATCCCGTGGGATCGCATGGACATGCAAGTGTTGATGAAGACCGACGGCCTGCCGACCTACTTCCTGGCCAACGTGGTCGACGACCACCTGATGGGCATCACCCACGTCCTGCGCGGTGAAGAGTGGCTGCCATCGGCGCCCAAGCTGATCCTGCTGTACGAATACTTCGGCTGGGAGCAGCCGGAGCTGTGCTACATGCCGCTGTTGCGCAACCCGGACAAGAGCAAGCTGTCCAAGCGCAAGAACCCGACTTCGGTGACCTTCTACGAGCGCATGGGCTTCATGCCCGAAGCGATGCTCAACTACCTGGGGCGCATGGGTTGGTCGATGCCGGACGAGCGCGAGAAGTTCTCGTTGCAGGAAATGGTCGACAACTTTGACCTCAAGCGCGTGTCCCTTGGCGGACCGATCTTCGACATCGAGAAGCTGTCGTGGCTCAACGGCCAGTGGCTGCGCGACCTGCCGGTGGAAGAGTTCGCCAGCCGCCTGCAGACCTGGGCGCTGAACCCCGAATACATGATGAAGATCGCGCCGCACGTGCAAGGCCGTGTCGAAACCTTCAGCCAGGTCGCACCGCTGGCCGGGTTCTTCTTTGCCGGTGGGGTTAACCCGGACGCGAAGTTGTTCGAATCGAAGAAGCTTTCGGGCGATCAGGTTCGCCAGTTGATGCAATTGATCCTGTGGAAGCTCGAGAGCCTGCGTCAGTGGGAGAAGGACAGCATCACCGCGACTATCCAGGCGGTGGTCGAGTCCCTCGAGCTGAAGCTGCGCGACGCCATGCCGTTGATGTTTGCCGCAATCACTGGCCAGGCCAGCTCGGTGTCGGTGCTCGATGCCATGGAAATCCTTGGCCCGGACCTGACCCGTTTCCGTCTGCGCCAGGCCATTGACCTGCTGGGCGGCGTGTCGAAGAAAGAAAACAAAGAGTGGGAAAAGCTGCTGGGCGCCATCGCCTGACACGCTGCGTGACGGACTGATGGCCAATGCGCACGCCGGTGAGGGGTGCGGTTTGGTCGTCAGACTCCCGGATTTACGGGGGGAGGGCGGTAAGTGATTGTTATGCCGACAAAATTTTTTAAAAAATTTGAAAAATAAGTTTGACAGACTTCCGATACGCCCTTAAGATTCGCCCCGTCCTCAGCGATGAAGCCAACAGCTACAACGGCAACATCAACGATGAGGGGCTATAGCTCAGCTGGGAGAGCGCCTGCATGGCATGCAGGAGGTCAGCGGTTCGATCCC